>JAZLBQ010000001.1:0-67153 GCA_045613785.1 Candidatus Enterousia sp.
TGTGTGTTTCAGTGTGATTGTGTTGGTTGAATCAAGATTGTATGTTTTTTTGTCGGATGTTGCTGTTACTTTAAAACCGTCACGGCAAGTGATATGGCAGTAAAGTTCGCCATTTTCCATTTGGATAGTGCCAGATTTTGCACCGTTTGCATCTTGTAGGATGTGATGTTCGCAATTCTTGTCAGTGTATGATTCAGGTTTAGTGGTGCTGGAACTTGTGTGTTGTGTCTGGGTTGGTTCGCACGTGTGTTTCAGTGTGATTTTATTAGTTGAATCAAGATTGTATGTTTTTTTGTCGGGTGTTGCTGTTACTTTAAAACCGTCACGGCAAGTGATATGGCAGTAAAGTTCGCCATTTTCCATTTGGATAGTGCCAGATTTTGCGTCGTTTGCATCTTGTAGGATTCGATGTTCGCAATTCTTGTCAGTGTATGATTCTGGGGTGTTTTGTTCGGTGATTATGCCAGTGTAGTTTTTTTTGCATTTTTCGTTGATATAATCCTGGATATATATTTTTTCGACTTCCTTAGATGCTATAAAACCAGCACAAGGGCAACATATTTTAAATATGTCGCCGACTTTGCAATCGTAGTGCGTGCCGGTGCAATCACCACTGCGTGCTTTTTTTAAACGGGTGCTTTTTATGCGTTCTATTTCGGCTTTGTATTCTGGTGGAATTTCTTCAGGATTTGTGCTCCATATGAGCCAGTTGCGACTGGCATCGATTTTGGCATTGCTTTCACAACTGATTGCGCACATGGCGGGGGTGGCGCACAGTGTAAAAATGGATAAAAATACTAATAATAACTTCTTCATTTCTTATTCTGCTTTATTCTGTGTTTATTCTGGTTTGCTTTCTGAAGAACTTGCTGATGCGGAGGTGTTGTCCGTTGCATCGTCTGTTGTGTCATCTGCTGCGCCAGCCGTTGTTGTGTCGTCCTTGGTGTTGTTCTTGTCGCCATAGATTTCGTCGTGTTCGGCTTGGGCGTTCTTTAATGCCTTGTCCGCACGAGCACGGTCAACGGCACGATCAATCGCACCAGATGTGACAGCACCAACCGCTGTCCCAAGACCAGCACCCAAAAATGCTGATGACGCAGATTTCTGTTCACGTGTTAGGCGGTATGCGTTTTCACGGAATGTGGTTATGTCAACGCCAAACCAATTCTGATCGCAGTTAAATGATGAACCGGCATACGCCTTTTTAGATGCGTAAAGCGTGTTGTCGTCGCCCGCATAGAAATTGACAGTGTAAACGCAGTCCAGGGTTCGTTCGTCGAACATTGCACCCAGACGTTTACATGTTGAGGCCATTAAATCACGTAATTCATATAAACGTTTTTCGTCAGCTGCAACTTGTTTTTCTGCGTCTTGGCGAAGTGTGCCAAAGACATTCATAACACGTGAGGCAAGGCCGTTGTCCATTTCGTTGCAGGAACGGGCGATTTTCTGGCATTTGGAAATCGCAGTGTCGCCCGCAGTTTTGCCCAGGCAGTTTGTAAATGTTTTGCCACATTCGGTTATGATGCAGTCGTTATAGCGATTGCCACAGTCGATAATTGCGTTGTATGATGATATCTGGGCATTTGCGTCACGGTCTGCCTTGATTTCAGATGCAAACAGGCGGTATTCATTGCCAGTGCAGGGTAAATCACGACGGCATGCGTCCATTTTTGTCCCCCACATAGTATCAGTGTCGCCAGCACATTTTGAATAGTCTTGCCCACATTTTGACTGCATACATGCACGCAGATTCGCATCGCATGTGTTTGCGTTGCCAGATTTGGCATGTTGTGATTTTTGTTCCGCTGTCAAGGTTGCGTCGGCTGCATCCAGAGCAGCACGTTGAGCCCGAATTTGTTCTGCCAATGATTCAGAATAACTGTCGCTGTCGTTTGTTACGTTCAGGATTTCATCAAATGTTGACGATTTGTTTTCAATCGGTTCAGCGGTTTCTGTTTCTGTGATGATTTCTGTATCAATTTCTTCGGATATAACAGGTTCTGAATCTGGGGTTTCGGATTCGGGTTCTGTTGTGGCTGTTGTAGTTGTTGAGGTTTTGCTTTCAGATTGAATCCGGGCGGTCATAGTCGGAACACGTGATGCCGCCGTAGAAGGTCGTTGATTCCGTGAAACAACAGATGCTGCATCTGCTGATGCAATTATGCAAAATCCAAGAACCAGTGATTGGATTCCAATGCTGAATAATGGTGTAGCAATGTTGTTTCTGTTTCGTGTCATCTGTTATTTTCTTTTAGTGTTATTTTATTGTGTTGCATGCTGTTTCATAGAACTTGCACAGTTGTAATGCCATTGCACGTTCGGACTTATTATTGTTGGCACATTTGTTCGGCATGTTGTTCGCACATACCGTTTCCACGCATGCATCACGTGCAGTGTTGTCAGCACAGCCAGATTTGATGTTGTTTATCCGCTTTTCACGAGCATTTTGGTGTGATGCAATAATCTGGGTTAAAATGGACTCTGAATTTTTTATTGCAGAATCACGAGCAGATATTAAATTAGAACGGATTGACGATATATAATCGTCGCAACCTGTTGCGGATACTGTGCATTCTGAAAAAAATCTATTAAAATCAGCATCTTCTGCACAATTTCTGAAATCGGCAGTGCAACGTTGGTCTTGGATTAAACATGATTTAATTTCCGAAGAACAGACCGTTTTAGATTTCTTTTTTGCCATCTTGTCCAGTGTTTGAGACATCTGAATTGATATCCCAGCAGCACGGCAGGACTGTTCAATAAGTTTGTCATATGCTTCAGAAACGTCGTCAGGGGTGCAACCAGAAACTTTCTTGGTGCATTGCGTCGTTGCCCAGGCATAGCGTTCGCCAGGGGCAGATGGGGCAGACTTTAATTCTTTGTCAGAAATGTTGTATTTTGCCGACGTGCCAACCGATACACTGTTCATCTTTTTTGCATTTGATGGTGTGCCAGCGTTCGCAGTGCCGCAATATTGACACCGTGCCGCAGGATTTGATGATACATTTATCGCACATACTGAATCCAGGCAACGGGTCAGATTTGCACGGGAACATGTTGTTGCAGCATTGGCCGCAGGTGCCGCCAATATCGCAGTTAGTAAAAATATTCTATATGTTTTCATTTCTCTCTTGGTTCTTATTATAACAAAAATCAAAAGTGCTAGCAAAAGAAAAAATATTTAATCTTAGTCTTGACAAAATGATATTCTTTGTCTATATTTTGTGTATAAATAACTTTAGAAAAGGATTAAAAAATGGCAAGAACAAAAGAATGGTGGTGGATACACGCTTCGGCTGGGGTCGTTTCAGTTCTGTTGTTGGTAGGACTGTGCGGAACATGTAGTTCTGCGAATAATAAAAATGCAGAATTGGAAAAGAAAAATGCAGATTTTAAAGAGGCAATCAATATACTGAAAAAAGCGAATGAAGCAATCGAGGGTTTGAAGTCTGAAAATGCTGTAAAGGACTCTATTATTGAAAAGCAGAGTGCTTTGTGGGCGGTAGTCGAAACTGAAAAAGGCGTTTTGCGTGATTCTATCACTGTGCTGAATGATTCTATTGATGGGTTAAACGAAGAATTAAAGCAGGTAAATGCTGATTTGGAAGATTGCAGAAACTCAAAAAAGTCTGCAGTAAAGAAGCCTGCAGTAAAGAAACCAGAACAGAAGAAAACGACTCCAAAAAAGTCAGAACAAAAGAAATCAGAACAAAAGAAGTCTGAGGAAACAAAGCCAGTGGTTGTGCCTGTTCAGCCAGTCAAGGTGGTTAAACCAGATACTGTTTATGTCGTTGTGGAACAACCAAGAAAGGATTGTGCAGGCGGTAAGACAAAAATCAATCTGGATAATTCGGATAACAATGGTGCTGTTGTTGTTGGTAAGCAATGTGTTCAGGATACAGAAATTACATTGCAGAACGGATCTGTCAATAATGGTGCAATTGTCGTAGGTAGCAATAATCACGTTGTTATTGGTGGAACTCAACAACAGGTGGTAGATACTTTGCGTCGTATTGAAAATGCTAATAAGGCATATGGTTATTACAAGGTAAAACGTGTTGTTCGCCGTGTAAGATAATGTTGTTGTTTGTTAGTATTCGGTTCGCATGTGCGAACCGATTTTTTTATGTGTTTTTTTATCTGGACAGGTAAAATAATCTTGTGCTAAGATTTATTTGTATATAGAGAGAATAGATATGAAGTTTATCAGATTTTTAGCGTTTTCTTTGTTCTTTGCTCCGTTCGCAGCAAGTGCAGCAAGCAGTGATTTTATGATGGCAGCACAGTTGTTGGCAGCGGCCAAGGCAGCCGATATTCAACAGGTGCAAAGTTTGGTAAATGCTGGTGCTGATATAAACTTTGTTGATTCAACAGGGGTTTCTATCGTTTGCACCGCTTTGATGAATAATGATGTGCGTGCGGCACAAATCTTGCAGATGTATGGGGCGGATGCGTCAAAATGTGATCGTCAGATAAAGCAATTTAATAATCGTAATAAACCCAGGGCCAGTGGAGGGCTGTTTAGCGGACTGTCGTCTGTCCAGGGGATTACGTTAGCGGCGGCGGGGGCCGCCGTTGTTGTAGGTGGCTTGTTGTTGCTGACTGATGTGTTCGACCCTGGTAATGATAATGATGCTGCATCATCAGATGGTAATCGACCCGACAATAATCCAGATGATAATACTGATCAAAGTGCAGTGGCTTATTTGTCTGTGCCGTATAGTCCAGCGTATTTGGGACTTGATGGAAAAATCACAACAAGTGATGAGACTTATCGTGCAAATTTAACCTTGTGGGATCCAACCGCTGGCAGTGCTTTGCGTCAGGCGGATTTTAATTATTTTAGACCGCAGGTTCAGGCTGAAAATAACTATGTTATCGACGGCTTATATTTGCCAATGCAGAATTATCTGTTGATGATGCATGGATATTCAGCCTTTGCTAATGAATATATGGGGCAGGGAATCTTTCGTGATACGGCAACTCGTAACCCGATATTAGTTGGAAACAGTGCTACTGGAGGGCGTCCTGTGATTGCAGGATTGGTAACAGATAATGGGGTTAGTCCTGTGGGGGCGTTGGATAGGTCTGGTGGTATAGTGTATGCAATTAGTGCGGCGGCAGATTCGGCAACTTATCTGGTGGATAAATTTACAAACTTTAATAATCCAACATCTGATGGATTGGGAACTGAAATTGTTGGTTTTGATTTCTCGGGAAATGGAACTGCGATGAATTTGTTTGCCGATTCGTATGATAATGCACTGGGGAAAATTGTCGCCGGATGGGAGGCAGGTGGTCGCACAGATGGCGATTTAATCGGTTTTGTTCCAAATGGACGCTTGGGAATTTTTAGAACAGGTGGTGGTAAATATTGGCAGGATTTGGTTAGTCCACTTGAGGGGGAAGTTCTGGGAACGGTCGTAAATGGTGATGGGGCAGATGAAAATGCGATTGATGTTGGTGATACGATAACCTTTGGTGGAAAAACTTATTTGATTTCGTTGGCTGTTGCAGATTCTACAATTGTCAATCCAACGATTACTATCAATGGAACGACCTATAAATTGCCAAGTAATAGCACGCTGTTAAAGGGTGTTTGTTCGTCAAGTGTTGAAGGGGAATGTGATGACGTTTCTGATATTGCTATTTATCTTGGGGATGATGGTGCTTATTATGTAAATACAACAGGTACTAATTCTGTCGATAATGTCTTGATGGTAAATGGTGGTAATATTTATGCAAAAAAAGAATTAGTTGATGCAGATTATAAAAATTTTCAGGCTTTATATAATGCACGCACTGTTAGCGATGTCTTGGCAAATGTATCCGTGATTGATGCGGCACGTGGAAATGATTATTTAACGATTGCAGACGTGCCGGGCTTGTTCGATTTGACTTCGGCATCCAAGGAAGAAGTTTTTGCCGCACTGATAAATTCTGCGTATGACAAGAATAATTCTGATATAAACAGCCAGGGTATGTATGCACACAGAATGTTTAATAATTATACTGCTGGTTCGCCAATTCTGCTTATGCCAGCAGGTGAATTTCAATGGACAGGTGGGGCAGCAAAATACGCAACATTTGAAAATTATGCTCCGTTGTTATATGACGGTAATTTGGAACATATGTTTATGACAATTGTTGCAGTTCAGCATACAGGTGGAACTGCAGGGGCTGGGTCTATTGCAGGTTATGGTAATGGCACTGGCGATAGTTATGGCCCGTTGCGTTTGTCTGTCTGGCAGGATTATAATGGAACGTTAGAAGATGCGTCTGATGATATTGTTTATATGTCCAGAAAATGTGGGGTTGCTGGTGTCGGATTAAATGGAATTGACCCTTGGTGCTTTGCAGCAGCAGGGCCAACAGCAGAAATGGCGACGGCTGCGGCGGCAGGGGCGGTTGCTTCATTGAAGGGGGCTTTTGATTATATGTCGAATCCTCAGATATTTATTTTGATGGCACTGACAGCGGACGGGTATTTGTTAGGAACAGATTCTACAGGTGGTGTTTTCACCAAGGATGCTTTGGTCGGATATTTGAAGAATATGTATTCGCTGCCATCGGAATATTATGAAGATACTTTGACAGGAGATGCATATTTACAGGCTTTTGCAGATGTGTTTGGTTATGGCTTGATAAATCTGGAACGGGCAATGACACCAAACAAGAAAATTTACTTCTTTGATGGAACAAATATTGTTTCCGCAGGCGGCAATGCGTATTGGCGTGCAGCACAAAATACAGTGTTTAGACCGTCATCTGTCTTAAATATACGTGGGGCAACAATTCGGGCACCTTTCTTTGATGTTTTGGAAAGCGTTGATGGCAGTATGAGTCTGCCACGTGTTTGGGAAAATGAGTTTGCTTTTGGCACAAATGACAAGCGTGGTTTGTATATGGGTGATGTGTTGGGTGAATTAAAAACACGTCGTGATACAGAACAACGCACACAGGTTGGGGCATTGGGTGTTTCTATGCGGTTTTCAGAACGTGCCTATGTTGATAACTTAAATGGTTTGGATAATTTGAATTTGGATTTCCAAAGCGGAAAATGGAATTTTGCGGCGTCTTATCAACGTTATTTAACAGATGGGGCGTCTAGATTCGATGGAACTGCTAATCCTGTTTTGGGATTGGTTTCAAATGCAGTCGTTTCCGATGTTGTGTATAAGTCTGGTAATTGGTCTTTTGGTGGACGTGTCTTTTCAGGTGCAATCACAGATGAGGGGCTGTTAGAAAATGATCCGACAATTTCTGCCCAGTATATGCCTGCAAAGTTAGGATTGATGAACGGTGGACAGTCAACAATTGCATGGGAAAATGAAAAATTCAGTTTTGCAGGTAATTTTGGTGCTGCTTATGAAACAAATACATTGTTGGGGGCATGGACAGATGGACTGTTGAATTTGGGAAATGGTCAGACAATGTATGTGGATTTTGTTGGACAGTATAATTTTGCTGATATGGCTGAATTGACAGCACGAGCAACTTTTGCACAGACGATGTCTGATGTTGCCGGTGATTTTGTTTTGGGTATGTCTGATGTTTATTCAAATGCATTTGCATTGGGGGTAAATTTTGGTGCCTTTGAATTTGCTGTGTCTCAGCCGTTGGCTATTACACGTGGGAATTTACAATATGCGTATGCTGACTATGATGTTGTAGAAGTGGATAAAAACAAATATGAATTAAAGGTTGTTGATGCGTATGTTGCAGATTTAGATCTGCGGCCTGAAAAACGTGAAGTCCGTTTTGCAGGAACGTATCGTCATAATTTTGGTCAATTTACAGATGCTGCGTTTGGATTTATTTATAGGGTGAATCCAAATAATACAGATGATTTTGGAGATGAATCAATATTTATGATGAAGTTATCACATCGCTTGGGAATATAAAAAAATCCCCCAAAAGGGGATTTTTTTATTGATTTTTGTTGTTATCTCTTTACTATTGTTTCGCAATTAAAGGATAAGAATAATGGATATTAGTTTTAAGACAGTTGTAGAATATGTGAAAAATTTGTTCCCTGGTGCAGCCCCTGTTCAAATTAGCACGAATCCAGAGTTGGATGCGGCTACGTTATTAAGAATTTCATCAAATAATTTGTATTTAAAGGCTAGAAATGGTAATCATTATTGGTATTGCTTTGTCGATGATGATAATTTGCCAATGGCAAGATATTTGCTGAAAAGTAATGGTGTTAATGTTTCAAAACATTTTAGTCATTATAATCGGCCTTTTTATTCGACGTCAGCACAACCGGTTTTACGTGTCAGGGTTTCTATATTGAACAAGAATCCTAAGGCTAAGAATTTTGTTGATTTGGTTATGAAACGCAAGGTGCTGAATTTTTCAGATGAATGTGTTATGAAACATATGAATTCTGTAAGGCAAAATATGAAATAAAAAATCCCCAAATCGGGGATTTTTTTGTTCTTATTCAGTTTTGAAATATTGTTCTTTTTGTTGTTGAGATAGGCGGAACATTTCATCAAAAATTGCGTCGGCATCCGCCATTGTAGTTGGGATGTCTTGTGTGGCATTTTGAATGTCTGTGCCGTTCAGAACAATTATGCGGGCCGGCAATAAATCACGTCCGCCATTGCAATCAATATAATATTCGTTCGGATTGTAATACTTGCCATAACAGCGACCGTTTTCAATAGCAATAAATCCGTCGTTTGCCAGAACTTCGCATGTTGGCTGAGTGTCATAGGTTATTTCGCCGTTTGCCAATGTTTCATCAGGTTTGATCAAAATACCGTTGCACCATACTGGGACATATTTGCCGTTTACAGATGCCATTGCACCATCTTCGGCAGTTTTACGGCGGCCAAAGCAGTCGCCATCGGCACCCAGTAAATCTGTGTCAAAGTCAGCGTTTATTCCTGTGCCCTTGGCGATTTCAGCACGCCCCATAGGGACAGCGTCACGACCGCCAGACGTTAGTGCGTCAGGACAAATCAGTTTTAAACCACGACAGTTGCTGGTGGCGTCCCACATTTCTGTGTCAAAACCAATGCCCATTGATGAATAGCAGTTCGTTGGACTTAGTCGGCAAATGGTTGGTTGCAGCCACCATGGTGTCGTGGCAGCATTTCCAGAAGCAATGCTGAATATTGATAATAGTGAAAGTGCCAATATTTTTTTCATAGTTCTCTCTTTTGATTCTATTTTATCAGATTTAATTTGTTGGTTCAACTGTTGAAGTTTCTTCTGTCCATACTGCGTGCAGATTTACAAATGTTGACAAGTTGTATATTTCCTCATATTCAAGAGTGTTTTTGATACATTGGCCGTTATTGTTGTAGTATTGGGTTTTATCCCCATTGTTCGGGTTTATGTAGAAATAACCTTGGAATTTATATGCTTCATCTTCGCACTCAGGAATCTCAACTGTTTCTGGTAGTTCTTCTTGGTGTTTAAGGTTTGCACCTGTGATGTTTACGGCTTTTTTGACCGCTTGGCAGGTTTTCTCGTCTGTGTTCACAAAACTAACATTGATTGTGCTGCCTGAATTGTTGCTGGGGGTTGTGATGGTTGTGGTAGTTGTGTCAACGGCACAGAATCCCCATTTGGTGTTTGCAGATGTTTCGTCATAGAATTTTTTGAATAATTCTTGACCTGTGGTGTCGTGCGTATCGTCGCCGGTTTTGTCTGTCCAGACCGTATCAACCCACAGTCCGCCCAGGCGTTCGCATTCGGCAGATAATGTGTTTGCCATTTCTGTGCGGATTTTGTCCATGACAATATTGATGTCTTGTAAAACGGTTGCGGGCAGGGCGTTTTTGGATTCTGATGGACGGACGCAGGCCTGTATTGCATAGCGTGCAATTTTGTGATACAGACTGCCAATATAGTCTGTTCCACATTTGTCATTCTCGGTATCAGTGCTGGAATAAAGTGGTTCTTTGTTGGCTGTTCCGCCTGGACAGTATGAGTCTTTGGGACATGGTGTGCAGTTGTTGTTTTTCTTTGGTGTGCCGTCATATTCCCCATTTTGGTCTGTCATGTAGTAGCCAGGTTTGCAAGATGTGTATTTTATCAGTTCTGGACATGCGTATATCTGTGTGATGTTTGATGTTTGTGTTGTAATGCTTTCAAATGCGGAACCACCACTGTTGATGTTTTGGGTTATCAAGTTGCATTGGTGGATTGATGCATACATTTTGTCACCAGGTGCGTATGTTCGACAGGCGTATGGATAGGCGTGCAGGGTGTCGCTGCTGGGGACGGCACACAGGTCATGTGCGTAATCTTGTAATGTGGCCAGGCATTGGTCGGCAATGCGTTGGCTGGTTATGTCGTGCATCGCGGTAAGCAGTTCTGTCATGCCGTGTGAGCCGCCACCATATAAATTACTGCAAGCGTCTAATTTTTCTTGGCACATTTCTTCGGATAATTCCAAACGTTGGCCTAGTAGTAATTGGTCTTTGACGTTGCTAAAATCTTTTAATGATTTTGTTTGTTCGTCATAGCATTTTGTGACGATTTCAAAACAGTTGTTTTTTACCTGGCGAACACGTTCTTGTTGATTTTGGTAGATTTCCGCAATCGCTTGACGCATGAATTCGTCCCAAACTTCGTCCGATAAATCACGGCATGTGTCCAGGGATTGTTCGGCAAATTTTCGTTTGGAATTTAATGTTGCAACAAATAGACGGTTTGTTTGGTTGTTTAAAACATCGCCAGATAATGATATTTGTGTTTCAAGTTTGTAAAAGTCAGGACTGTAAATCGGTTCGCCTGTTGTGTAGTTTAGATAGCGGCCTGTTACGTCAAGACAGTGAACGTAGTTTGGACCGCATGCTAATTCTGATGTTATGTCTGAACGGACGTTGGCGACACAATCATTGATTGAAGTGGAATTGTGGTTGTTGTAATTTTCCAAACGTGCCAGGTTCATTTCACGTTCAGCAGCACGAATTGTGCTGTTGGCTGTGTTTAATTTGTCGTCAAGGTCATTTAATAATATCGAACAATCGTTTTCAATATACATCCCATATGCAGTTGTCACCATTGTCTGGGTGGCTGTGTCGGGGCATTTGTCGATTGTAATTTCTGCACATTGGGCGTGAACTGCGTTGTATAAGGCTTCGCCTGTAAGGTTGCTGATGTTTGCACCGCCCATTAAATCGGTTGTTGCCCAGATTGAATTTATGTCGCCTGCGATATCTAATTTGCCCTGGGTCGATAATGATTGCGATTTCGTTTTTGATAAAACGTCCCTGATGCCAGCAAGTTGTGATGCACTGCCAGATGTGTCATTGGTAATTGATTGGGTGAATTCGCCAGTCGATGCAGAAAGCATTGCTTTGACTTCGGCCTTGGTTTTGTCAATTACTTCTAGGTTCAGGTTCTTGAAATCTTGTAATTGGTCGGCGGCTTGGGATAATGCACGTTCTCGTGATTGGATTTCAGGTAATTTTGTCGAACATATACAGCGACGATATGTGTCGTTGGCTATGCCACAGAACTGATCCATACAGGTAAAGTATGCGTCACGGCATGTGTTGTAGCCAGTGCCAAATGTGTTCGATTGAGTCGTGTTCATCGTAATCGTTGCACGAGCAGGACGAATGGCACTGCGTGCAGAATTGGTGCGGTTCGCAGTTGTTCGAATTTTGTTGCCACTGATTGCACTTCGTGCAGTAGATACTGTTTTTGTAGTTTGTGCTGTTGTTGCTGTGCGTGAATTACTGCGGTTCGTTGTCGCTGTGCGTGAAACAGTGCGATCAGACGTGGTGCGTGCCGTTGTTGTTTTTGTTGGGGGTGTTGTTTGAACTTGCGTTCGTGATGTTGTGCTTGTGTTACGGACAGGGCTTTTTTCACTGCGAACAGCGGCGTTGGCAAAACCAACACCTAGCAATAGTGCTAGAATTGAAATGTTTATCCTTTTCATCCGTATATATTCTGTGTTTATTTTATCAAAAATATGTGCTGATAACAAGCAAAATGAAATTGTTTTATTAAAATAAAAAACCGCCTTTTGGCGGCGTTTTTTATTGGTTTGTTGTTTCCCCCGTAGGACGATTGCGTTCAACGAATGTTATGCGTCCTTTGTCCAGGTCGTATGGGGTCATTTCAACACGAACACGTTCGCCAACGTTTACCCAAATGCGAGCCTTACGCATTTTGCCGCATACGGTCGCCAAAATTTCATGTCCGTTTTCTAGTTTTACACGGAACATTGTGTTAGGTAATTTGTCTTCGACTGTGCCAGTGAAAACGATTACATCATCTTTTGCCATTGTGTTTTATTCCTTGGGTTTTTATGGGGTATATCTTATTGTTTTTTATGGAAAATTGCAAGGAGTTTTTATTTGCTTGTGAATTTGGGGAAGTTTTGATAAAATAAAAACAAATTATGTAGGGTGGAGAAAAGATGAAAATTAGAGTCTTGACTGCGTTATTGGCGTTGGTTCCAGGTGTGGCAGTGGCTGCAACCCGTGATGAAACAGCACGTATTGGTGTAAATCGTGTCGCTGCTGCTGGTGTGCGTGCACCAACAATGGCTGTGAATATGTCGCCAAATATGAGCGTTGATGTTTCTGTGCCTGCAAAGAAGGAAGATAAAAATAATTCTGTCGTGGTTCAGCCAGGTGGTGATAAGCCAAGTGGTGGTGATGATTCTGGTGAAGGTAAAGAGCCTGTTATAAATGTAAATTGTCGTGAGGCATATCGGGCTTGTATGGATGAGTTTTGTTTGTTAGATGAGTCCGAAGGTTATCGTTGTGCTTGTTCGTCTAATATCAATAAGTCGAAAGATTTAATCAAGGAAATCCAAAAAATTCAAGAAGAGGCGGATAAGTTATATACCGAAGGTGTAGAACGGGAAAATTTGGGGGCAAAAGCACGCTTGGTCTTTGGTGAAAGTGAGGCGGCTAAGAAAAGTTCTCGTGTGTCGGGGCTTAGTTTCTCGGAGTGGTTGAATTCTGGGGCGATAGATGATGAAGCCTTGGATACTGATAATGATATTGGTGACGGTTTGTATGCGATGGCTTCTGAATTCTGCTCTGCGGAATTAGAGGGGTGTGCTGATAAAGCTGAAATGGAAGAGATGTTGTATTCTCGTCAGATTGTTGCAGACTGTAAATCATTTAATTCTTATTTGTCAGAACAGAAAATAAATGCCCAGGCAAATAAACGCACTGCAGAGGCCGCAGTTCGTCAGGCACGTCTGGCGATGCTGGATACGACTGATAAATATAATCGTGGTGAATGTTTGTTGGCGTATCGGTCCTGTATCGCAGACAAAGGTGGTTGTGGGGCGAATTTTGAAAACTGTTTAGATGCGGATTTGTTGGGGCGTCGCGCGTATGCCTGTGAAAATGTTTTAGATCAGTGTATGGCGGTCAGAAATTATGTTTTGCAAGACTGGGAAGCAGAATCAGAATCAATCTTGGTAGATGCGGCAAAGTATGCCGATAAATATCGTCGTCAGACTTGTTTAGCACAAATTCAGGTTTGTTTGGAAGATGGCTGTTCGACAGGAACTAATTCTGCGTGTTTGACTGATGTCAATGTCGCAGCAGGTGTTTGTCCAATTATTGATGAATGTAATGCAATAATCCCTGGTTTAAAAAGTGTAGTAAATGACAAATTAGGTTATCTGCGGACACAATTCTGTCAAAACGATGTTGATGCGTGCTTGCGTGATAAGTGCGGTGAAAACTTTACTGCACCAGAGTGTGTCGGTAAAAAAACTTCTGAGATAATCGCAATGTGTCCACAGACAATGTTCCCATCATGCAAAAATGAAACTCAGTTTGATATTATTGTGTCGGCTGCTGTTTTGCAGATGGATTATCAGATGTTGCAAGGGTGCGTAAATTATTTTGGCGAACAACTGGGTAAGGTTTGTGGCACGGATATGGCGTGCTTGCCAACTGATGATGTTGTTGCTGGCTTGATGGAAATTCCTGATTCAGAACAGGGAATGGCAGACTTGCGTGTTACGGTTCGTGATAATTCTAAGGCGGCGGTTAATGAATTCTTTAAGCAATTTGAAAAAGATATTACTGTTTCCGCTTGTGTAGATGCAAAAAAACCAGCAGGTCGCAAGAATTTAGGAGAAAATGTATTTAATACTGCAAAGTTGATTGCTGAAATTGGTGCAGAAAATCGTGCAATGCGTGAACTGGAAGCAAAGATTGCAGAGTTGTCTCGTCAGCAGGATATAGAAGAGGCCGAAGCAAATTGTTATGCGACATATAAGGTGGAAACACCAGATAAGTCGAGTAAAAATTATAGCTATGTTCGTAGCGTTGCCTTTGAACCAAGTTTAAGAAATTGTCATGTTTGCCGTATGCAGCAGGTCTGTGAAAAGGGTGGTGAATCCAAGGGAGCAGCTGGTCTGAAAGGTGCAGCAGGTGGATTGTCAGCTGGGGCTGCGGCAGGAACTATGGTTATGCCTGGCTGGGGAACAGCAATCGGTGGTGTCATCGGTGCAGTCGGTGGATTGTTCGCAGGACGTAGTGGTGCAGGTGAACAAGAGTTCTGTCAGGAAATCGAAAGTTGCGAAGATATAAATATGTAATCTGTTTTTACGGAGAGAGTTTATGAAAAGAAATATGACTGTTTTATGTTCTGTGTTGTGTGCCCTGGCAATGTTGCCAGGGAACAATGCGTTTGGAGCAACCATCAAAAAAACGACAAAGCAGTCGGCAATTCAAAAGGGAACTACTGTCAGAGCAAAAACTTCTGCGAATGGGTTGTATGATCAGGCGTGTTATGATGCATATTATGGATGTATGGATCAATTTTGTATCTCTGAAAATGAATCAGGTGGCAGTTGTGCATGCAGCGATTTAAATCAGGGCTATAATGAACAGTTGTTGGATATTCAAAAAACTTTGGCCGAGGCAGAACGTGTCGCAACTGAAGAAGTAGAAAAGGTAAAACTTGGGGCAAATGCTGATATTGTATTTACAGGGACACGTAAATATGATGAAAATGGTAATTTGCTAGATGTTGATGAAATTGAAACTGAAACAGCGTCTAAGGAAAAAAAACGTGCCGATTTAATGGCGTTGTGGGATGCTAATTTAGGCGAAGAAGATGAAGATGTCTTTGCTAATGATGTGCTAGATATCGCAGATTTAACTGGTGATGCATTGTATGCAGCTGCTGAAGAGATTTGTTTGGCTCAGGTGCCTGATTCTTGTGCAAAAGATATGACTTTGTTGAAAAATATGTATTCTCGACAAATTGTTTCGGATTGCAAGGGGTTCGAAAATAGTATTGCACAGAAAAAAGCAGAGGCTGATTCTGCATTGGCACAGGCAAATGCTGATGTAAGAAGTGCATTAAAGGAATCGCTGGATGCGTCAAACAAGTATGATTTAGGGCAGTGTATGGTTCAATTTAAGAACTGTATGAAAACAGATGATGCATGTGGTGAAAATTGGGAAAACTGTGTGTTCACTGTTGCGTCTGAAAATATGCAAAATAATATCGCAAAAAGCACCGCAGGAACAACAATCGCAACTGTGAATAAATATGATATCACAGAATCTACAATGGAAATTCTAAATTCAAAACGCACTATTTGTGAAAATATCCTGGGGCAGTGTGTGAAGGTTCGTGATATGGTTTGGCCTGCTTTCCTGCGTGAGGCTGCACCAACAATCAAGGTGGCAGAAAGTGCGGCAGAATCTAAATTCCGTCAATCTTGTCTGACAAATATTTCTGGCTGTATTCAAAAGGCTTGTCGTGATGATATTGTCGGACGGGGCGTTGATACAATGGACGCTTGTCTGTCACGACCAGATATGGTGCGTAGTTTCTGTAAGGTTGAAATCGACCCGTGTGAACGTATGGAACCGTTGATTTGGGGGTATGTAAAAGATAAATTAGCAGCAATGCGTGTTGATGTTTGCACAAATGAAGTAAAAGAGTGTTTTACAGCAGAAACACGTTGTGGTGAAAATTTCCAGAACTGTATTGGTATGGATTATGATTATATTCACGATATTTGTCCAATCGATAGTTTGGTTGTTTGCAAGGCTAATAATCCAGAATTTTCAATGGATGATTTGGATTCTATGTTGATGGGGCTGTATCTGAATATTGATAATTCAGCATTAGATCAATGTCAAGAACTGGTCGATCGCAAGATGGCAGAAATATGTGGTAGCACAACTGACTGTAATCGATTTGCTAGCGATGATACAATTGGAACGGGCAGTTTGCGTTCTCAGAAAGACGGCACAGTTTATCGTGTAACTGGTATGATTTCTTTTGGTTCTATTAAGATGGGTGATGCATCAGGACGAATGCTTGATGAGGGAAAGGATGATGCCATAAAGTTGGGGCCGGGTGAAATCGGTGTTGCTGAATATTTGCAGCAAATTCGTGATCGTAATGTAGGCGTTCAAAATGCAGATGGTATTATTTCAAGTATCGAGGAAGAATTGAATAATATCGCAGGAACAATCAATCGGACAATTGAAATGATTGAATCTGACCCTGAAATTCAGTTCTGTGTTAGTGGGCGTGATTTGTCGCAAATTACAGGTAAAAAGGGTAAAACGACGGCTCGTTTCCCAAATCTGTTGAATCAGGTTAAAATGCAGATTGCGATTGCTGCACTGCGTCAGGCCCAGGATAATTATAATGCAAAATTTAATACCGCTGTTGCAGAGGCAACAAAAGATGCATCTGCGGATATTGCACAATATATGTGTCATAAGATGGCGGAAGTAGGTGCAACAACGTTGAAAAGTCCAAATGTTGATTTGGCACCACCATATGCAATCAGTTATGATGTTGGCACAGGACTTGTGACAGAAGATTTAACAACCGGTGGACATGCTGTTCAGGATCTGGCCAAGGTTAATTTCAAAAATGGTGGATATCTGGGTGGTGCAAAAATGGATATGAATTCGGGGACCAAGGAAACCTCGGCTGTGTTTAATCGTGAGACAAGAACTTGTCATGTTTGCACAACAATAGTAACACAAAGTTGTAAAACTACAGGCAGTTCGTCGTGGTTCCATAATAGTCGCAAGATTGACTGTAAAACAAATGATCCGATTGAAAAATGTGAAGATATTCCAATGTAAATAAAAAAGCAGGCCCTTTTGGGTCTGTTTTTTTTATGTATTTTTTCCTGGACAATTTTAGATGTTGTTATGTTATAATCGTATTACAAGAACGATTTAACCAAAGGGGACGATTATGAAAAAACTTTCAATGGCGGTGTTGGTTGGTGTTATGTCTGTTGGTGCGGCGTTTGCTGAATTTGAAGGGCCAGCAGCACCTGATGCAGTTGCAACAAATCCTAAGGGTGGTTTTGTTGGCGGTGCAGAAACAATTGTGACGGTAAAGCAAGTAAATGAAATGCGTGATGATGTTCCTGTGATTGTCAAGGGGCATATTGTTCAGCGTATGGGTGATGAAAAGTATTTGTTTGAGGATTCGACTGGTTCAATTGCTGTGGAAATTGATGAAGATAACTGGCGTGGTCAAACGGTAACACCTGCTGATACAGTTAAATTGTATGGCGAGGTTGACCGTGGATTATTCAAAACAGAAATCGATATTGATTATGTTGAAAAGTTGTAAAAAAAATCCCCCAGTTGGGGGATTTTTTTTCTCTATATGGGGTGCTTTTTTGTATCTTTTGATTTTAACCCCAATCCCCGGGCGGGGGGTATTTTTTTATGGGCGGGATAGTTTTGTGCTTGTGACACGATTTGATTATATGGAACGTCAAATAATGATCTGAATTGACTGTAATTTTGGGCAAAATTGCCCGTTGTGATAATCTTTATCAAATTTTCCTAAGGGCTGGACAGTGTGGGAAAATAGTCGATTTAATGTGTTCGGACTTTTATTTGTTTAGGGCGGTGTTGATTTCCGCAAAGTTGTCTTTTGCATCGCCAGCAGCATCGATTTCAGAAAACTTTATATCAGGTGCAGTGCGAAGCCATTTTACAGCAGGCATTGTTATTTTTTGAAAGTTTTCTAATCTGTGTTTGATTATCTTTATTGCAGAGTCATCGGAACGGGTGCTGCCTTCGTTGACACGTTTTTGTATGCGTTTAATCAATGTTTGTTCGTCTGTATTTAGAAATAATACGTGTATATTGTATTTATTTGCATAATTTTTAACTAGCCATTTTGCTTGACCCAAGGTTCGTGGAAATCCATCTAAAATGATGTCGGATTTCTTTTTGTCCAGGCGTGGTTGTATTAGCTTGCAGACCAATTCATCTGGAACTAGGTCGCCTCCGGATATCAATTTCCCAATCTGAGAATTTGCAGGTTCAGCACGCAGCATAGCACCAGCTTCGATATGGTCAAAGTGGCGTTTGGTCATCAGCATTTGTGAAAAAGTTCCCTTGCCAACGCCGGGGCCACCCATCATAACAATAATTTCTTTCTTTTCAGACATAGTGTAATTGTATCATAAAAAACACGGTCGGGCAAGGTTGCACGACCGTGAAACAATTCATAAATATACAAATTATTTTTTGCTGTTTTCAATCGCAGCACCCAAGATGTCGCCCAAAACAGAACCGCTGTCTGCTTCGTTCGAGAATTCTTTGACTGCTTGCTTTTCCAGTGTTACCTGCAAAGCACGGATTGACAGTTTAACAGTGTTGTCTTCAACAGATACAACAGATGCTTCGACGCTGTCGCCGATGTTGTATTTGCTTGTGTCCTGTTCTGATTTTTCACGAGACAGGTCTGTGCGGCGAATAACGCCACGGATGTCGCCCTGTAATGACAAAATCAATTCGTCTGGTGTGATTTCAGATACAGTTCCGCAAACTACTGCACCTTTTTTGATTGCAGCAGCATTGTTTTCGGCACTTTCTGTCAACTGTTTGATGCCCAATGTAACACGTTCTTTTTCTGGGTTGATGTCCAGAATCTTGGCTGTTACTTCCTGGCCACGAACGAATTTTTTCAATTCTTCTTCGTCCAGTTTGTTCCATGACAAGTCAGAAATGTGAACCATACCGTCTAATTCTGATGTCAAGGCAACGAACAAGCCAAATTCAGTTGTGTTCTTGATTGGACCTGTGATTACATCGCCAACATTGTGTGTTTCTGCAAACTGTTTCCATGGATTTGGTTGCAGTTGTTTATAACCCAATGAAATACGACGTTTGTCTTGGTCAATGCCCAATACAACAACGTTTACATCCTGACCGTTTTGCAAAACTTTGCTTGGGTGGATGTTCTTGTTTGTCCATGACAATTCTGACATGTGAACCAAACCTTCGATGTTGTTGCCCAAGTCAATGAATGCACCGTAATCTGTCAAAGACGATACCTTGCCAGAAACTGTGTCGCCAACGTTGAATGCACGTGATGCTGTTTCCCATGGGTCTTCTTCCAGTTGTTTCATACCCAATGAGATACGATGTGATTCTGCGTCGAATTGGATAACTTTGACCTGAATCTTTTCGCCAACATGAACCAATTCACGTGGGTGATTTACACGCTTCCATGACAGGTCTGTGACGTGCAACAAGCCGTCAATGCCGCCTAAGTCAACGAATACACCATAATCTGTGATGTTTTTAACAGTTCCTTCCAGAACTGCACCCAATGAAATGTTCTTCATTGCTTCACGTTGTGCAGCAGCGATTGTGTCAGACTGGATTGCACGGCGTGATACGATGGCGTTTGTGCGTAATGCGTCCATCTTTAGAACACGGAATTTGTCCTTTAAGCCAATCAAAGATTTTGCATCACGGATTGGTTTATGGTCAACCTGAGATGATGGCATAAATGCAAATACGCCATTGATGTCAACTGTAAAGCCACCACGGACAACGTCAATAATTGTTCCTTCTGGATCAATACCTTCGGCAACTGTCTTTTCCAAGTCTTTCCATGCTTTTTCTGCACGTGCCTTGGTGTATGACAGAACTGCTGTGCCTTCACGAGATTCATAACGTTCAACAAAAACGTCGATGATATCGCCAATGCTTGGAACAGATGCACCAAATTCTTTTAATGGAACCCGGCCTTCGGATTTCAAGCCAACGTCAACCATTGCGAAATCGCCACGGATATCCTTGACTGTGCCTTTGGTTGCATAGCCTTGCAATGTTTCCTGAGAGCCATAGTTTGTGTTAAACATCTGGACAAAATCTTCGCCAGATAATGGATTAAATAAATCTTTGGATAAATCTTTCATAAGAAAATATTCATCAAAGTTTGCCATCGCCAAATCTTTGTTTTTTATAGCGAGGACTTGTGGGGTTAGTCGGATTGATTCTGTGCCCACCCACAAAATCAGTGTAATTATATATAACTTTATGATTTTTGCAAGTTTTTATTGGATAAAAAAATCCCCGCAGGTGCGGGGAAGGATTAGTCTATTTTGACAGGAACTATCGTTTGCTTCTTGGCTGTGTCCAGTGAGTGATATTGGAACGGAACAGATGCAAAATTTATCTCTTTCATGTCCAGACTGCGGACTGTGCGATTATACATCGTATGATAGTATATAACCATATCTTTTAGGTCTGTGGCAACAGTCCACTGGGTGGCCGAAGGCATATTGTTTGGGGCAGTACCTACTGCAAACTGAACGCCCAGGGGAACGTCAAAGTTGTTCAGGATATGAAAGGCCTGTTGAATTGTGTCGTATGCATTATCTTGCTGTAAAGAGTAGGTTTTTAAGAATGCTGCACGGACAAAGCGTGATGGTGGTGTAAAGTCGCCTGGCAAGCCCAAGAATCCAGAACCAGAACCGAATGAACGCAGTTTAATTGGACCGAACTCGGTTGGGCCAGCACCACCAGGATGCAGGTTTACATAGTTGTTCAGGTTCGTTAGTTGCCATTGGAATCCTGGGGAATTGGTCAGGACGCCGACTTCGTTTTCGTAAAAGTTTGGAATGCCATTTACAATTTCCAAGACAACTTGGCGACCATTGGGTTCGGTTATTCGCCAATGGACCGTGCCGGCATTTGGATCAACGTTTATGATACGGACATCATTGATGGCTGCTTTGACTTGGTCGATTGTGGCAAAGCGTGATAATATCCAAGATACAACCTGGAAATCAGCCAAGGATATGTCTTTGTTGGCTTCGTTATATGGTTCGTAACTGCCGTAGTTTGGAAAGTAAAACAGGGCGGCAGACAGACCGGCTTCGTTTGTGCCGTCGATTATAAATTCAGGCTGTTCGGTTGCGATGCCGGCATATCCATAGAGTGATGTAAATGACAGGCCGTTCATTGTGCCGTCTGGCAGTAATGATTGGGCAGCATGCCCACGTGGAACAATGACATACATATTGTTGTTTTCAGAACCTGACCAGTCCATTGTTCGGGCAACAACAGTTGTGTTGTCTAGTGATTTTAATGTGATGCCTGTGCAGGCGTTTGATGATTGAATCAGTGCAAGGCACATGGTTAGTGTGGATAAAAATAGTAAATGTTTCATTTGTTTCCCCCTTTGACAGAATTATTTATGTTTTAGTGGGGGTAGGGCAATAGGAAGCATTGCCAGGGGATTTTAGGCGTTTAGCACAGGTCGCCAAATTTCCATAACAGCATCATGGTTGGCATAGGTGTCCAGGAATTGAATAAGATTGTTTATCAAATCAATTTGGTGTGATGACCAGTTGTATTTGGGGTTCTTTAAGATAACATTGTCAAAGTATTTTTGGACAGTATAGTCGTGTTTATCTTCGTGGGTGATAAAGCGTTGTTCAAAACTGGCACTGTGCCAATCACATACCATTTCGACAAGTGTTATGTCGTTGATTTTACTGACGTCGCAATAGTGTTCTAAGTGATGTGGTTGCATGCGGTGATGTTCGGCGTGCATTTGGCGGAATAGGTCCAGATTGGCTTTTGGGATATTGTATTCGGGGTGATAACGGAAATAAATTCTGAATGCGTATGCGGTTTGCATTGGACCAGACATTTTGTCGTTATCATGTTCGGGAAAGTGGTATCCCAACAGGCCTGCAAAATAATTCAGGCTATTTATGTGTGCGCTGGTTCTGATTTTATGAAATTCGTAAATTGTGTCGATTGATATTTGCATAACTGGTATTTTATCATATTTTTTTGTGTTTTTTATGTGAAAAAATTTCTACTTGCATTGGGGCATAGTTTAACGGTAGAACTCCGGACTCTGACAACCTATATGCTACACAACAAAAAATCCCAGATTCCCGCATATTACAGATTGAATCACGGGCAAAATGGCCGTTTAACATTTGTGCATATCACTGCATACAGGCTGGTTTAAGTTGGTTTGTATATGGTTTCAGTTTTACATATTTTTTACACAGGAAAAGTGTTGCAAAAGCATATCAATGTGTTCAGAAATTAAACCCGCCAATCGGTGGGTGTTTTTTTATTTTCGCATAAATTCAAAATATTTAGGATCTTCTTTAAATACCTGAACATCAAATATGCCTGTTCGCATTAGCGTTTTGGCGACATCTTCATAACCTTCCTTTTCTGTATTAAGCAAGAAGCTTACCGATTTATTTTGATCAAGCAAATCGGCCGCTAGGCTATTCACATTGGCATAGGAAGAAAATTTCCCAGTTACTCTGTCATATGGCACTGCACCCTGTCTTTGGACAGCAAGCATTAAAGCCTCTCCAACGTCAGTATAGTCTTCATAAGAATTCACCACAGATGCAACGTCCCCGATCCTATACGCAGTCTGTTCTGCTGGCGTTGCACGATACGCATCATCTGATGCACCATACAAGTCTTTAGTGGCATCATATAACTGTGCCCCTAATGCATTTGCGTTTGGGTTAAGTTCATCAATTGCATGTCCGCCATTTTCATGTGCCAAGGTATTTATAAAACGTTCATAATTTTGTTGCTCATCAAAATCTATGCGGGTTTTGTTTGTCTTGGGGTAATATGCTCCGACAGTATTATCTGTGAATTTGTGAGCTTCTATAGTCGGTGCACGGTGGCGTGGAATTCCGTTCATTTCAAGCAATTTATTAGAAATTTCTTGGGCAAATATCGTTTTTTGATCTGTTGTTAGGCTGTACCAATTTTGCTTCATTGATTTTAGCCATTCGTCAGATTCAATTATATCGTGTATTTGGTCCGCACGTAATAATGCAATTTCATCTAGTCGTTCTATTTGAACAGTATTTCCCACATCAAGTAAAACTTTGTCTGTGGTTAATTTTCTGATTCGTTCAGATCCTGCTCTTTTTGCTTTTTTGGCTTCATCGGCTGTTGTTTCCCCTTTTTCAACTAGCTTGTTTTGATAGTCTTCTACCTGTGAATATCTGGCTTTATATTCATCTATATGCTCTTGCGCGGTTCTTTTTATTTGTCGTACATCACGATTAAATGTAGAATAATTACCGGTAAAACCGTGATTTAGGACATGTTCATAACTGATCATTTTGGAGCGTAAAACTTCTATTTTTGGATATTGTCTGGCAAATTCTGTTGGGTTGTCTAGATATAAATCAAATACTTCATCGGGGGCAGTCCGCCAAAAATCATCCAATTCTTTTTTTACTTGGGGCAAATTTGTTCTTGCTTCATTCATTATTGCTTTCATGCTTTCATCATTCAATGGGGCATCCCAAGAAACCCAATTCTTTGACATTTGTTGCATCTTTGATAAATCATTGTCTGCCATCGCTTTGAAATCATCCAACGACTGGTTGCGTGGGGCGTATTTTCTGTGAAGTTCACGCCAAACCGCTTCAACATCATCCAAATTGTCGGTGGCACGCATTTGTGGAATTTTACGTTTTAATATCAGCCAGTTGCCAGTAAGGCTATCTTTTTGAGCCCGTTCTACAATATCTATTATGGCGTCGAATTTCTGTTTTATTGCGGCGGTACTTTTGGCTATGCGACTGGATTTTGAAATCGCCCATTTGGTAATACCGGTTATCACCGATGCCAATTGCAGGCCAATACCAACCGCACGCCATACCTGTTCCGGTTCCCAAGATTCCCAGAACCCTGCTTTGTTATCCGCCATGTCGGTACCATTTACCAACATGGTTGCCCAGATTTCGTCATCGTCTGGTATCAGGTTTGCCAGGCGGGCCAGTTCACTGTCAACTGCGTCCGCCTCGGCATCGGTCATGTCATTTTGGACATTTGCCATGCGTTGCAAGTTTTCGGCCAGCATTTTCTTGGCACACGTTGCGTTTTTACATTTATTACTTTCCACCAAGAAATTGTCTGCAATGCCGTTTATTTTTAGTTGACTGGTTATTTCAATACCGGCACCAACGGTTTCAATGGCGGTAAATGCAATTGCAGACTTGGTCGCTGTGGCCGTGCCAGCAACAGCGGCGGTGGCGGTCCCGACGGTCGCAACAGTGATAACAATCCCAACAATTGCACCACCAACAATCATTGTAATGTTTATACCCCTTTGCAGGTTTTGTGCAGATGCAGATGATGGCAATACGCAACTTTGTGTTTTATCGTCCCATTTTGCAGCCTTGCATTCTGGACATTCTTTCAGGTTTGATTTTCGCAAGACTTCGCATTGTTGTTCGCCCAAGCCGATACAACGTTTGCCGCTGTATGTGCCGCCTGTGACGATACAGGACATTCCCTGAACACCACCGGCAACAGTCTTTTTCCATTTTTCATTTATATCATTAAAAACAAAGTCTATTTGATTGTCACCAACACGACATGTTTTTATGTCGTCTTTGAAATCGGTTATGCCATTTCTTGCACAGCCCGTGCCGGTATATGTATTAAACCCAGAATCACATTTGACCGATGATTCCGATACACCCGCACGTTCGGCAACATATTGTTTCAGATATGTTTCAACATTGGGCGCATTTGTAACCTGAATGCCGTGACAGAATACAAAGTTATCAATGCCGTATGCTGTTTTTAGGTCTTTTTGTTTGGTGACTGTATTAAAGTTTATTTCGCATTTTCCATTTTTATATTCTGCTATATACCCAAATTTGGCCATGGATTGGTTTATTTTTGCACATTTTGCACTGTCTGCCGCACAGGATGCAGACCAACATGTGGCGGTGCCACTGACATTTGTGCCGCCGCCCGCACAGCCGGCCGTGGTTGGTTTTGCATCATACATACGACAGATTGCGTTTTGAATGCTGTTCTTTATGATTTGGTCTTTTGGTTCTTCTAAATCGTCAAACACGAATTCATAGTATGCGTTTTGGTTATGTGATGTGCACATTAACGTGTAGTCTAAGGTGCCTTTATCAAAGTTGCCTTTGCATTGTCCTGTTGTGTCGTTGTGTTTTAATCGTGCGTATTCCTTGGCTAATGTTTGGCCTGGGGTCAAATTGACCTGGGTTCCGCCATAGATTTTGTTTGTAAAGAAATCATCAACGCATATATAGCCGGCTTTGCCTTTGTATTGTTTGTCGCATGCGTGATAAAATTTTATATTTGCTTTTTTAACCAGCGTATTTACAAATTTTTGACATTGTGATTTGCCGTCCGATTTTTTGATGTCCCAGCCAGCAATTGCACAAATATTCCATAATTTTTGGGCGGATATACCAGTGCCATTGGATTGCTTTATTTGATTGTTATATTCGCTGATTACAGAAAATTGTTTTTCGGCTGGCACGAATTCTTTTACAACAGATTCCACCGTAGATGGATTTATGTGAATGTTTGCCAAACATGGTGTAATAAAAAACAGCGATAATAATGTCAGGGCTATTTTTTTCATTTCAATACCCCCGTACATTTTTCGGCAACCGTTGCTACTTTTTTGATTGCACTGATTTGCGTTGCATTGAACACAGTTGCCATGGCGGATGCCGCCGTTGTCCCAATTGCCAATGTGTTTGCCGCAGTATTTAGATTTTTTTCTTTTTGCTTGCCAGATTCTGTATTATCGTTGCGTGTTTTGTCTGTGTTTGCGGTGGCGGATATGATTGTTCCGGTCAGCCCAGTTGCGGCACCAACGGTAGATGATATCATTGCACCCTTGGCACGATTGTTGATTTTTGATATGTCAACATACTCGTATTCGCCACAGGCTGTGGCAATAGATTGTGCCTCAGTAATATCCTCGCCATTTATTCGTGCCTGTATTATGGATTTTTGCAAGGTTTTGACACTGCTGATACAGTTATTGATTTGTGTTTGCAGGTCAGCATCTACTTTGTTCGTGCCGGCAATAATTGCACCGGCCACATTGGTTGCTGTGCTACCCGCCATTAAACCAGTACGCCAGTTGCCCAGTTTTTTGGATTGTTTGGTTAATTTATCTAACTCGGCCTGTGCGCCATCTATATCTTTGATTGCAATGTCATAGGATTGTTCAAACTCCGTCAGAAACGCCTGTTGTTCGGCATCGGTGGGATAGATTGCGTTTTTCTCTAATTATTCCAGCTCTTTGATAAGTTTTTCTAATTCTTCGGCTTGATTGTCTTTGGATTGTTTTACGAACCCCGTGACCGTTGCACCAATGCCGGCCGCCGTTCCAACAGATGTAATTGCGGTGTTTATGCCGGCCATTGTTTTCAACTCACTCAATTCATCATCAATTCCCACACATGTAGCGTATGTGGCACGTAACGCATCATCCAACGGCAATATATTTGCCGATGCCACAAATGGGAAAATTATAAAAAACAAGGTAATATATCGCATGACTACATTCGTGTGAATTGTATCATATATTTGCATGGATTTATACACAATTTTTACATGCGTAGGCTTGTGGTGTAATGGGAAGAGAAATGTGAAAATATATTCAAAAATTATTTCAAAATGCCCCGGTTTTACATAGGAAGTAGTGGTTTTTTGTGCGTTTTTCAGATCAGCGGACTAGCGGAACAATGGTCTGGAAAAATTAAAAGTGGCGGGAATATGGTGTTTTTAATGTAAAATCAAGGTGATGGTTATTGTTTAGGGGTGTATTAGATACATATTTTATATGTATAAAAGTGCTTTCATTTTGCAAAAATTTTTACATATTTTTTACATGGGGATTAACTTTCTGCTTGCATTGGAAATAAAAAAGCCTTATAATCCGCCGTGCTTGGGGCATAGTTTAACGGTAGAACTCCGGACTCTGACTCCGTCAGTGTTGGTTCGAATCCAGCTGCCCCAACCAAGATTCTATTGTCCCCTTTTTGGGGGCGTTTTTTTATTAGATAGGGATAGGAATAAAAGAATAATTTTATTGATTATTTATTCTGATGTGCTATGAATTGTTTATCTGTAATTTTCAGAAATTTGTTTTTAGAAAAGGAGAGCTCATGTCCAATACAAAACATTTGGCGGATTTTTTGAAAGTCTGCAGTTTATTGCCAGCATTGGCGATTATGCCTGCAATGGCGGAAACTGAGATTATTGAAGAACGATTGAATTTGACGGCTGATAAAATTTATCAAACAGATGTTTTGGCGGATGGGGTAGTTGGTTCGCAAGGTGGCGTTTTCTATGTCGGTAAGGATGTTGGACTGGTCTTTCAAGATGACGCGACGTTTAAAAATAATGTTGCACAGGGAAAAAATGTCCATGGTGGGGCAATCTATAATGAAGGTCGGGTTGATTTCGCAGATGATGCAACTTTTTCTGGCAACAAGACTTATTCTGGCGGTGGTGCAATTAGAAACTTGGCATCAGGATTGATGACTTTTAATGGTGATGCAGAATTTGATGGAAATTTGGTTCTGTATTCCAAAGACAATAGCGTTGGTGGCAGTGGAGCTGCAATAAATAATAACGGTAAAATCGTTTTTAATGGTGAAGCAACTTTTAAAAATAACAGTGCCTTAGATAGAAAAGATAGCTATTCACAGGGTGGGGCGATTTACAATGGTGGTGAATTAGTATTTAACGGCACTGCAAAATTTACAGGAAATGCTAGTTATAACAAAGGTAGTGTAATAGAAAATACTGCTGCTGGTAAAATAACTTTTAATAAGGGCCTTGTTGTAAATGGTAATGGAACAGATTTAAAAGGAAATTCTTCGAACGGTATAAATAATTCAGGAACCATGAATATCTCTGGTGGTGATGTAATTATTACAAACAATAATACTGGCGGAATTGCTGGGATTTCAACTGGTGCTGTGTTGAATATTGATGCAGGTGATTCCGGTAAGATTTTATTTGAAAATAATACAACACGGGATTCTATTGTTGGGTTGTATTCTTCAGGCAGTGAAACAACATTGTTAGCTGATTTAATCTCGTTTAAAAATAATGTTCAGACAAGTAATACTGCCAAGGTTTATGGTGGTGCAGTTTATAATGGTGGGTCTGGTTCAGATCAGGGTGTGCTGAAACTGTTGGCGAAAAATATTGTCTTTGAAGGAAATACTTTGAACGGTTTCCAGGACGGGCATAAAAAAATTGGCGGTGCAGCACTGTATAATCGTGGTGGTGGCGATTCTGCTAGTGTGACAGAAACATTTGTTGGTTTGGCAGACGGAACAAGCACGATCTTGTTCAAAAACAATTCTTCGGCACAGCATGGAGGGGCGATTTTTGGGCGAACAGATGACGGAACTGGTTTTGATGCACAGTTGACTTTGACTGGTAATGTTGAATTTTCTGGAAATAGTGCCGGTGAAAACGGTGGTGCTATTATGAACTGGACCGATGGTCGTGGTGGATTGACTGATATCAATATTGTTGGAAATGTTTCTTTTGAAAATAATATCGCTGGTAAAAGTGGAGGGGCTATTTTCAATAGCGGAACAGTTGATTTAAGCAAAGCTGTTGCTGAATTTGAAGGAAATATCGCCAAAGGTAATTATGGTGGGGCAATTTATAATGCCGCTTCTGGTAAGTTCGTAAATTTGACAGCAGAGTTTGAAGAGAACAAGGTTCAAAATGATGATTTCGCTGCCGGTGGTGCAATTGCAAATATTGGAAAGATTGCTGAACTGACTGGGGAATTTGAAGAAAATTCTGTTCTTGCAACAACTGATAATGTTATAACATCCGCAAAAGGTGGTGCGATTTATACGTTTGCTGGTTCAACAATTGACTCAATCGTTGCTGACTTTGATGGTAATTTTGCTATCAGTGGTGGTGAAGCAATGGGTGGTGCAATCGTTAATGATGGTAAAATCGGAAAACTGCATCAGTTAAAAGATGGTTTTGTAAATAATAAGGTTGATGCCAAGGTTTATGCCTGGGCAGGTGCGTTGTATAACAGTCAAGGGGCAACAATTGATGAATTAAAGGCGGACTTTACTGCTAATTCTGTTAAAGGGGCATTGTGGTCCGTTGGTGGTGCGGTATTGAATTATGGCACTGTTGGCACATTGACTGGTAATTTTACAAATAATTCTGTAGTGGCAACTGAACAAGATGGGTCAGCATTGGGGGGGGCAATATTGAACTTTGATACTATCCAGGCATTGAGTGGTAATTTCATTGGAAATACAGCGTCAGCTGCAACAGCAGAGTATGCAATGGGGGGGGCAATTGAAAACTATTCCGGGACAATCAATGTCGTTGGGGATAATTTGTTCCACAAGAATATGGCTGATTATGGTGGGGCAATTGACAACAATGATGTGCTGAATTTGACAGGTAAAAACGTATTTACTGGCAACAAGGCAAATTATGATGGTGGGGCAATTTATAATGCTGGCACGTTGAATTTGGCTGGGGAAATCATCTTCGCTGATAACGTTCATGGAAAATATAATGCTGCCAATGACATCGTAAATGAAGGTGCTTTGAATATTACAGCAGGAACAACAACCTTTGGTGGTGGTGTCAAGGGAACTGGTGATTTGGTATTGGCCGAAGGGGCAATATTAAATATTGGCACAACTACAATTCATCAGGGGACTATCAATTTACAGGGAACTGTTATCGCTTCGCTGGTAAATAATCAGCGTGGAAATGGATATGGTCGTTTCGTTGGTGATATCACAGTCGGGGCAAATGCAATGTTTGAATTGAACGTTGGTGCCGTTGGAACATATAATATCTGGGATGGTAATGTGATTAGTAAAGATCAGATTATTGTCGGTGATATATATGAAATTGCAAATATTGATACCAATGGTGTTCAAATTGTGACTAAATCTGTCGAAAAGGTTGCACAAGATGTTGGACTTTCAACCCAGGCGGCGGGTGCGGTTGTAAGTATGGCAAATTCAAATATTGGTAAATCGCATCAGATTTCTTTGGCGTTGCAAAATGCGTTGAACAGTGGCGATGCAGAATATGTCGAGGCAGAAACCAAGAAATTAAACCCAACAGATAAACCTGTTACCCAGGCGGCTGCGGCTTCAATGCAAAATCAGATTTTGTCGCTGGCATCAGGACGTATGTCTGGCGGAATGGCAATGGGACGTGCCGGTGGTGACGAGGCAACCCAGGAAAATGGTTTCTGGATTCAAGGATTGTTTAACAAGTCTAAGTTCGCAGATAAATTCCATGGATATACACGTGGTGTTGCACTGGGGGCAGATACATTGCTTGAAAAGACTTGGACATTGGGTGGCGGTTTGGCATTTAATAATTCTGATGTTCATGCTGATGGTTTACATACAAATATCGACAGCAGAACCGTGTTCTTGTATGGTCAGTATAAGCCGGGCAAATGGTTTGTAAATTCGACTTTGACATATAACATGTCTGAATATACAGACGATAAAACTGTTGCTGCAATCAAGTTGTCAAATACATACGATGTCGATTCGTATGGTGCCCAGATTATGACTGGCTTCGATTTTGCAACAGGTATCACGACCGAGGCTGGATTGCGTTATCTGCATATTGCACAGGAAGGCTATACAGATGAATTGGGTAATCCTGTTAGTGAAATGGACAACAGTTTCTTGTCTGGTGTTGCGGGCGTAAAGTATGCGTTTGAAATTGAAAACGATTGGTCCATTCAGTTGCGTCCAGAATTGCGTGCTGCAATGACATACGATTTTGTCAGTGATGATGCGGTTGCAACGGTTGTCTTGCCGGGGGTTGCATCATACGAGGTTGCGACAGATCGTTTGAGTCGTTTGGGTGGTGAATTCGGTATCGGATTGACTGCACTATATAAAGGTATGGAAATTTCCGTGATGTATGATTTAGATTTACACCAAGATTATACATCTCAGACGGGTATGATAAAGTTCCGTGGAAAGTTCTGATTGTAAAAATCCCCCAAATGGGGGATTTTTTTAGCGAGAACGAATAACACCAAAATCGTTTATAACCCAGTCGCATAATTTATGTTTTAAACATTCGTCTGCGTCCAAGAAACCTTCTTCGTTTGATTGCAGTTTATTTAACATTTTTGGCGTTAAAGCAGTGTGTTGCAGATACATGTTTTTTTTCATGTTTGTTTGTTTCTTTATTCTGCTGGCAGCCATGTCGATTTCTGATTCTTTTTCAATGCTGGTGAGATGGCGACCAAAGTGAACAAAGTGATAGGCCTGGCTGAACATGATGCGAAAACCTGGGGTGCCAGTGATTGCTAGCAGGCTGCCACAACTGGATGCACGACCTAGGACAGTTGTGCGGATAATTGCACCTTTGGATTTTGCAATACTCAATAATGTGACGATTGAATCAAGTATTTTGCCGTCGCCACCAGTGGAATTTATGTAAACATCAATGACTGGATTCTTTATTGTTTGGTCATAAGGTGTTGTGATTTCATAGTCCGCTTGAGGTACTGGTTCAGTTGGGATGTTTGATACCAGGTCTGATAAATTTCCAATCAGTTCGTTGCTTGTTCTTGATGAAAATTCATCAAGAATAAAAATTTTGTTTTCCAGAATATAGTTTCCTGATTTTGATTCATTTATTATTTTGCTTTGTGCCATTATTAGTTCCTTGGGTAATTTTTGAAATTATTATATTGTACAAAAACAATAAATGTCAAGTTTTGAATGTGCTTTTTTGGGGGTAGGAGTCGCTAGGGTAATAAGAAATCCCCCATTTGGGGGATTTTTAAAGGAATACACTATTTTTCATTGCCAGTGATGTCTGTCGGCCTTGGCATACTTGGACCAAAGGTAACGCCACGTGCCTGAAAAATCGCCGCCAGGTTTAGTGGTTCAAGATTTTTTCTGGGTCTTTGATTTACTGCTTCGCAACCCATATTCAATTTACTTACTATACTTGTCATTTTTTAATGCCTCTTGTCAAAACATCTCTCTGACGCCAGTCAATATATATTACAAAAAACTTTTTGTCAAGTATTTTTGTTTTATATTTTACTGATCGCAACCATACTCACCGCATGTTCCAGCTGAATATTCCTGGACATCGATTTCAACAGGAACTGGACGTGGATTTTCGGTGTAATGTGTTTCTTTGACAACACGAACACGGCGGTTGGCGGCGTTTGGTGTGTTGTCAGGTGTTGGAACAGCCAAGTCTTCTTCGCCGGCAGATACTGCAACAATCTGGCTGGCTGGGATTCCGTATTGAATCAACATTTTCTGAACAGCTTCGGCACGGCGACCACCCAATGCATAATTGTAGTTCGTTGTGCCGGTTGTGTCTGTGTGACCAACAACAGAAATCTTGATGTTTTTGTTTTCCTGGGTGGCAGCCACCAATTGTTTAATCAATTCTTGGTATTCTGGTTTGATGATTGCCTTGTTGAAATCAAAACGTATTTCAAAGACTTCTTCCATGACGTGTTGAGTTGGTTCTAGTGGAATCTGTTGAACCTTTATCATTGTTTTTTCGCCCTGGGCAGCTTGAATTTGATCCAGACGTGAATTGATGGCGGCTAATTCTGCACGCATTGCCATCATCATGTTGATGAATTCTTCACGTGTGACCAATTCGTCGCTTATCATCGGAATTGGTTCTGGGCATGCCTGACATTCTGGACATGTTGGACATTCTGCACAGGCTGGACATTTTTGCTCTTTTTCTGTTACCACAACTGCAAATGATGGAGATGCAGGACAGTCTTTCTGACCATGTTGGCAGTTATGTTCATGCTCATGTGTTGCAGGAGCGGGGCAATTTGTTGCACCACTTGGGCATTCACTTGCACTTAGTGTGTTGTTGCTGTTGCGGATGCTGTTGTCGTTTGCACTTTTTGTAATTGATTTGTCGCCACCGTAAATATTCTGGTTGAATACCATTGGCTGAACTGGTTCTGGTTTAATCAGGTGTTCAGGAACATTTACATTGTTTACGATAATCACACCTTCACGGTTCTGAGATGCATTACGCATTGCAGCGGTGTTGCGTGTGTCTGGATAGTATTTCCCAGCAGTGCGTTCAACAGCAGTTTCAACGGTTGTTTGGCCGTTTGTTTTGATTGTTTCAGTAATTTTTTCTTGCTGTTCTAATTTTACCTTTTGTGCCAAGCTTTGGACGACTTTGCCACCATGGCAATCACGCAAGGCGACCATCGTTTTGTTAAAGCGGTCACGGCACTGATTGGCGGTTGCAATTTGACCACTTGCTGATGCAGATAGCCAGCAATCAAATTTAGCTTGGGCTTCGGCAGCCAACTGTGGATTGGTGTATGACGCATCATTTTTCAACTGTTCCATCAGTTCATTGTATGCATTATATAATTCAAATGCTTCTTGTTCGTTTTCAACAGGCCAATTTTCCAAACTTTCTGGGAAAGGAACTTCGCCACTGAATGCGGCAATAGCCTTGTTGGCGAATAATTCACCCATGTCCGCATAGCCACTGGTGCGGGCATTATATATTGCATAAGAACGATAGTTCATCGCCAGCTGGTTTAGAAATGAATCCTTGTGTGGGGCAGAATATACGTCCAGCGATTCAACATAGTCAACCGTTGGAGTTGATATAGGACCTTCATAGTTCGCATCGCCACCAGTATTTGCACACGCAGTCAATGCAACTGCACTAACGATTGTCAGTATGCGTGAAATAACCCATGTTGCCACACAAGATTTATTTTTCATAATATTCCCTTCTTTCTTTAATCTTTATTATTATACGTTTTTTTAAGGGGTTAGTAAAGCATAAAAAAAACGCCCGAAGGCGTTTTTTATCGATTTGTTAGCTGTAATTCGATTCGACGATTCTTTTGCAGTGCCTTTGCGTCATTGCCCAGTTCGACAGGATGCATGTCGCCAAAGCCACTTGGGACAAGGCGACGCTTGGATACGCCTGCGTTGGCAAGCTCGTTAGCAACGGCAGTTGCACGCAATAGCGACAATTCTGTGTTGTTTTTATATCCCGGTGTGCCTGCAATTACTTGCTTTTTATCGGTATGACCGTCAACACGGATAATCCAGTTTATGTCTGTTGGAATTTTTTCTTCCATGTCTTTGATTACATTTGCTATCAGGTGTAGTTGTTTTTTGCCTTCGGGTGACAATTTGTATGAGCCACTTGGGAATAAAATGTCACTGTTGACAATAAAACGGTCGCCATCAGTCTGAATTGTGGTGCGGTCGCCCAGTGCTAGTTTTATAGCCTTGTAGAAATCAGATTGATATTTTGAAACATCTTTTAGTTCGGCAACCTTGTCGGCCAGAGCCTTGTTTAGGCGGTTTGACATTTCAACGTATTGGATTTCTTGGTTCCTAGATTTTTCTTCGGCAGCATCTAAGGCAGCTTGCAGTTTTTCTAGTTGCTGGGCCAATTCGGCACGTTGAGCTTCCATTTCTTGTTGTAGCTGTCGGCGTTCTTGTTCCAATTGTGCCGTTTTTTCTTTGTCCAGGGTTGCCTGGTTTAATTGTTGGGTTAGTGCGGAAACCTGTTCCTGCATATTTAGGCCTTGGCTTTGTAAATCAAGTATTTTAACCTCGTATGCGGTAATAAGGTCAGAAATGCTGTCGTCTATCTGATTTAGTTCGTCAGTCAGAACGGCGTTGTTTTTTTCTAAAGTTTCCAGCTCGTTTCGTGCCAAAATCAGCAGGCGTTTTGCTTCTTGCTCGTCGGCCAGCATTTGCTGAATCGTTTGAGTTTGTTCAGCGTTTGTTGCCTTTAAATCGTCAAGTGATTTTGTGTTGCCAACCTTGTTGAATACACTGGTCGTAGTCCACAAAAAGACAAATACAATCATTAAAAATATCAGTATAATTACAAGATTCGAAAATAAATCTACGAATCCTGGCCATGCATTTGTATGTGTGCGATAACGAATGTTCATCATTGGTGTTTCTCTCTCTTGTTTTGTTTTTTTATTTGTCTAAGACAGATTGCTCTAGATTTTGGACGGATTGTGTCAATTCCCGTGTGGCTAAATTGATTTTTGGTAAAATCTTGGCAACGTCATCGGATACGGCAACATGTGTGTGAGCTGCCAGATAATCTTCTAGTTCGTGATAGATTGTATTCTGGGCAGATTGAATTTGTAACCCAAGAAAACCAATTGTAAGGCTGCCCCCCAGACCAAGCAAAGAACTGGTAAATGCAGTCGCCATCCCAGCCAGTGGGCGGGTTAGTCCAGCCTGCATAGATGTTAAAACTGTTTCGTCTGAAAAGTTTAATCCACCAATCAGTTCAGCAAAACCACCAACTGTTAAAATCAAACCCCAGAATGTTCCAAGCAGACCTAAAAAAATCAAAGTGTTGGTTATATAACGGATGGATTCACGTGAATCTTCGAAACGCATCAATATCATATCCATAAAACCGTTTAATGTCGCAGCAGAAATGCGACGTGGACGAGATGCCAACATTGATGCGACAGGACGCAATAGATACGGTGGTAATGCCAAATTACGGCGACCAGTTGTGTAGCCGTGTAACCATTTATATTCGGGTAATAATTGGAATATTTGCACAAAACAAAGACCAATTCCAAACAAGGTTGTGCCAATAATCACGCCGTTTAACCATATGTTGGCGATTGATATTTGTATGAATTCAGCCCAAAAATACATCACGCCCGCAAACAAAAATGCGGTAAACAATGTCATGCGATTTAGTGCACTGTGAAAATGTCTAGTCATGTGTCTGAACCCCTCGCTTAAACATAGAATAGTAAATTTTTGAAATCTGTGTCAATAGGGATTTGATTGAATCTTATATTTTATAAATTCTGATAAATGATATTTCGGATGTGCCAGTTGAACCAGAACCACCGTCGCCACCATTTATGCCTTTTTTATAATTAGATGAAACGGATGCACCGCCACCACCACCACCGTATGTTGTTGCAGTTTGACCACCGCAGGAATATGAAACTGTTTTGCCACCACGGCCGCCGACTACTGATATCATATTTATCAAATCGTATTCTGTGTATGATGTTACATCGCCACCATTGCCCCCGGCGTCTGGAGTAGCGTCTTCGCCAGGATTTACAATTACACCTTCGACATTGTTGTTCTTGTTAAATTGCCATTTTGTGCCACCAATTCCTTCTGGTGCACCGCCACCACCGCCGCCAATGGAATTTATATATTTGTTGCTGGTTGATGAATATGTACGAGAAAAAGAACGATAGCCGTTTATATGGCCTGCAAGATTTGTTGTGTTGCCACCAAATCCATTTCCGACTTTGACTGTGGTAGATGCTGGCACTTGATTTGTTGCAGAGCCAGAACTTGCAGAAATGCATGATTTGCCTGCACCGCCAGGAGCACGCCATGTGTTGTTGCCTACAACTAGGATACAGTCAACGCCAGATGCACCGCCGCCAAATGAACCCTTGGACGAACCGCTGGTGATAACTTGACCAGGGTTGCCGTCGCCACCACGTAATGCATAAACTGTGGTTGGTTCAGAAATTGAAAATAATGCTGATGTGTATGTCGTAAAGTCTGGTTCAACATGGTCAAGGCATTCGGGGTTTGGTGCCCCAATGCCACCACTTAATTCTGCACGATAACAGCCAGGTTCTAGTAATATTTCATTACATGTGTTAAAATTTTCTGCGGTAAATACCAGTTCTTCGGTGCCTTCCATTACACATGCCCCTTGGGGTAATTCGTTAACAGTGTGATATTTTGCACCTGTTGGTGTGGAAAAGTATAGGGCAGGCGATAATAGTAAAGGTGCGATTATTGGTAGCATGACTATCCTATCTTGTGAATTCTGACAAAGCTGGTTGATGACGTGCCTGTTGAACCAGAACCGCCATCGCCGCCGACTTCACATTCATTATTACACCAAGAACCACTGTTGTTGCAAGTAGATGTTATTTTTGTTGTGCAGGTAGCACCACCACCGCCACCGCCATAGGTTGTGGCGGTTGTTCCGCCACACGAATATGAAATAGTTGCACCGCCATTGCCGCCATGAGCAAAATTTAGTGTGTTGGAATTATTTTGCAGGTTTGTAACACTGCCACCATTGCCACCATGGGTTGAGGTTGCAAGTGTGCCAGCAGTATTAGATAATTTTGTCGTTGCTTCTGCACCATTTCCAGGCAGTCCAGTGTTGCTTGGGGTCGAACCTGCACCGCCACCACCGCAGACATAATTAGATTTAACTGTTCCATTTCCGCCGTTGTTGATGTATTTGTCTGTATAAAAACCGCCACCACCACCGCCGCATAGTGCAGAGATTCCCTGGCCACCACCAGGATGGGCAGTAATTGAACCGTTCATACAGCGTGAACCAGGAGCGCCTGTCGCACGAATTACACGGTCTCCAATTACCAAAATACTGTCAACACCAGAAGCACCGCCACCTGATACTTGGTGGCTTGAAATGGTTGGTGCGTTGTTACCATCGCCACCACGTAGGGCATAAATCGTTGTAGGACTGTTTGTTTTAAAGAACGAGGACACATAGTTGCCTGGAAAATGTTGCTTGCCAGTTCCAGCGTTGCAGCGAGAAGGCATTCCGCCAGCACCGCCTTGTAGTTCTACACGGTAAATTCCAGCAGGCAGTTCATAGGATATGCATGTGTTTATAGGGGCAACATCAATGATGATGTTCTCGACAGCATCCATAATCTGACCGTCAACAGGAACAAGCATGACATAATAAATTTCCCCGTTGGATTGCTTTATGTGCAGGGCAGGCGAGGTCATTTGTTGTGTGTGTGCTACTATTTCTATATTATCCAGATGTAATACTGGCATTGTTCCCTCTGACTACATAACGTTTTTGGTGGATTATAACATCTTGTTGTGTGGTGGGCAATAGAATTGTAAAAAAACTGCTTGATTTTTGGTGAAAAATCTTTATTATTATGGGCGTTCCTGCTGATGGTAATGGTGCCGTCGGCTGATTAAACCATAGGAAAATAAAAATGGCTTACTATGAAAGCGTCTTGGTTTTTCGCCAGGACTTGACAGAGTCGCAGGTAAAAGAAAAAGCGGCTAAATTTAGCGAAATCATCAAAGAATTGGGTGGCGATGTTAAAGCTACTGAATTCTGGGGTTTGAAAAACTTGGCATACATCATTCGTAAAAACCGCAAGGCTCATTACGTTATGTTGAATATCGAATTGTCTGGTTCACAAATCACAGAACTGGAACGCCGTTCTCGTATTGATGAAGACGTTATTCGTTTCTTGAACGTTCGTGTTGACGAATTGGCGACAACACCTTCTATTATGATGAAAAAGAATACAGAGGAGGCAGAATAATGGCAGTTCGTGCAGCAATTTATCGTAAAAAATCTAACCCTTTAAAGGGCAAGGTTATCGATTACAAGGATATCAAGACATTGTCACATTATATCACAGAACGTGGTAAAATTGTGCCATCTCGCATCAGTGGCGTTTCTCAGAAAGATCAACGTGCGTTGGCAACAGCTATCAAACGTGCTCGTCATTTGGGGTTGATGCCATTCGTTCGCAACAATCTGGGCTAAAATTAAATTCTGTGGATGCTGGTTGTGTTTGCTGGTTCTTATGTAGCATTTGTACACGGCGAACCATCAAACACTTCCCATCATCTCGCATAATTTAATTTTTGATTCGGTAGAATATTTGGGATTTATCCCTAACTTACAAAAATAAGGACAGATAAAATGAAAGTTATTTTGACAGAAAAAATTTCAAAGTTGGGCAATATCGGCGATACAGTCGAAGTTAAAACTGGTTTCGCACGCAATTATCTGTTGCCAAACGGTAAAGCTATGCGTTATACACGTGAAAACGTTGCTTTGTTCGAAGCAAAGAAAGCTGAATTGACAGCACGTCAAGAAGCTGCTAAGAAAAATGCAGAAGCAAATGTTGATGCAGTTAAAAATGCAAAATTGCATATGATCCGTCAGGCAGGTGATACAGGTCAATTGTATGGTTCTGTATCAACACGTGATATTGCACGTATGCTGAAAGAAATTGCAAATGTTTCTGTTGAATCTGCACAGGTTTTGTTGGGTGCTCCAATCAAATCTGTTGGTGCGTTCGATACAAAAATTGCTTTGCATCCAGATGTTATCGTTCCTGTTAAAATCTTTGTCGCACAGACACAAGATGAAATCGATGCATTGGTTGCAGGTAAGGCTTTGACTTTTGGTTCAAAGAAGGTTGAAGAAGTCGAAGAAGAACCAGCTGCAGAGGAAGTTGCAGAAGAAAAAACAGAAGAAGTTGCGGCAGACGCAGAATAATCTGTTTTGAACATGTTGTATCCTTTATATCCCCATACGTTTGTGTGGGGATGTTTTTTTGTTGACAGATTGTATGTGTGTGCTAAATTTTCAAAAAATGATTTGGGTGTCTAAATGTTAAAACAGTTAAAAGAATATGCAGATTATGCATCAGAAGTTATTTATGATAATGAAAATTATGAAATGGATTTGCAGTTCTATTTAACAAATTCTTGTAATTTGAACTGTCCGGGATGTTATCTTTCTGAAACGTTGTGTAAAACAGCTAAGTCCTGGAACGTATTGCCGTTGTCAGATCTTGGTTTTTATTTGGAAGAGTTTGAAGATATTCCGGCTTTTACTAAAAATGTTGTCTTTACTGGTGGTGAAATCTTTACTTTGCCAATCAATGGCCTTGAAAGGGCGGCACATTGTGTTTTAGATCGTGGTTGGGGGTTGCAACTTAAAACTAATGCTAAATGGGTGATAGATGATAGTTTGTGCAAATCTGTGATGAATATGTTGCGACGTTTGAATCCGGATAGGGGATTGGTTGCTACTGAACAGCAGATAAAGCGGTTTTTACATGGTAAACCGAAATTTTTATTGCGTTTGTTGGGGCCAGAAGTGGTGCGAAAATGGATGTTCAAGGTATTGCCTACAACGTCGTTATTGAGTATGGCGGTATCGGTTGATGACAAATTGCATCCAGTTCAGTCAGCAGATTGGTTTGTGAAAATTATAAATCAAGTATCTGGGGATAAAAGTTTGCGTGAAAAGGTGGCTTTGAAGTCGTTTACTTTGTCTGATTCTATGTCATTGTTTGAGCAAAAAGTTCTGAATAATCCACAATTAAAAGTAAAGAATTTTTCAGAAATGCAAAAACTAATGGGGGTAAAATATTCTGTCAATGGTGCTAAAATTGAATCTTATTTTGGGGATTTTGTGGATTTGACTAAGGTGTCAGCCAAAGAAAAATTATCAAATTTTGTTCAACCGCCATTGGGGGCTGCCAGGGGGCGTTTGGTGTATTCTTTTTATCCTGATAGAACAGTTGGGTTGGATTCGTATTATTTACAGTCAGTCGGCCGTGTTTCAACACTGAATACAGATGGTAGTTTGAAAAGTTTTAATAAAATACGTCGTGATATAACAACACAGTTGGTTCTGGATTATGGACGGGAAATCCAAAAATAATTATTTCAATCGGAATCTTGCACGACGGGGAAAAGCGTGGTATTATCCATTTGATATTTTAAGGAAAGATTATGCAAAACGAATTATTAAAAGAATTACAGGCACGTGGATTTATAAATCAGACTTCTAATATTGATGGTCTGAATGATGCTTTGAACGCAGGTATGATTACTGCGTATTTAGGTTCTGATCCAACGGCGGACAGTTTACATGTTGGGCATTTGGTGCCGGTTATGATGATGCGTTGGTTGCAAAAATATGGTCATCGACCAATTACGTTGGTTGGTGGTGCAACAGGGCGTATTGGCGACCCATCTGGTCGTGATAGCGGCCGTCCGATGATGACTGAAGAAATCTTGGCAAAAAATGTTGCAGGATTAAAAAAGTCTTTTTCAAAGTTCTTTAAATTTGGTGATGGTCCAACTGATGCGATTATGGTTGATAACTATGATTGGATGAAAAATTACAGTCATTTGGATTTCTTGCGTGATTTTGGAACAGATTTTACTGTGCCTCGTATGTTGTCTATGGATTCGGTAAAGCGTCGTTTGGATAATGGTATGACGTTCTTGGAATTTAATTATATGACATTTCAGGCGGTGGACTTTTTGACACTGTATCGTGAACATAATTGTATTTTGCAGACCTGTGGGGCAGACCAGTGGGGTAATGCAATTATGGGAATTGAATTGATCCGTAAAAAATTAGGCAAGGAAGCTTTTGTTCTTTCTACGTCATTGATTACAGACGCAAATGGAAACAAGATTGGAAAATCAGCAGGTAATGCTGTTTGGGTCAATGAAGATAAGACTTCGCCATACGAATATTATCAATATTTCCGCAACATTTCAGATGATTTGGTGGAAAAATTCTTGAAAATCTTTACTGAAATACCTCTTGATGAAATTGAAAAATTATCTGCGTTGCAGGGGGCTGAATTAAATCAGGCTAAAAAAGTTTTGGCATTTGCAGCAACTGAAATTGCCCATGGGCGTGAAGCCGCAATCGTTGCCGAAGAAACCGCTGCAGCTTTGTTCGGTGGTGGGGTAAATCTGGATAATATGCCAATGGTCGAAATCGAAATGCCTGGTGATATGGGAATCTTGGATTTCTTGGTTGCAACAAAATTGTTTACTTCAAAGTCAGAAGCACGTCGCACTGTTGAGCAGGGCGGTATTCAGATAAATTCAGAAAAAATTACTGACCCAAAGTTTGTTGTTGCGATGGCAGATGAGTTTATGGTGCAAAAGGGTAAGAAAGTATTTTTGAAAGTGATAAAAAAATAATGAAGAAGTTTATCGCAATTTGTTCTTTGTTATTTGTTTGCACTGGTCCTGTGTTTGGGGTCAGTGAACTGTCAAAAATAAATGCACAAATTAAACAGACTGAACAGCAAAATAAAAAGTTAGAACAACAGGTTAAAACATCTGATAGGGAAGTTTCTAAGACAAAAAAAGATTTGGTTCGTGCCGCTGATAAGGTTAGCGATTTGGAAGAACAACGTTCTAAGATGGCGAAGAAAATTGCAGACTTGGACAGCCAAAGGGACAGAATCACACGTGAAATGGAACAAAATCGTGGACGGATTGCAGATGCTGCTTCTAGTATTTTGTTCGTGGCTTCGCACCCCAGTTTCGATACAGATAATATGCGTAAATATGTCTTGATGTCCGCAGTTCTGTCCGGAACGGCACAGCAACTTGATGCAGAAATTGAACGGGCAGAAAAACAGGTCAAGGAACTGAAAAAAATTCGTGATGACCGGGCAATTGAAAAAGAAAAATTAGATAGAACAGCCAAGAAATATGCTCGTGAAAAGTCAGAGTTGGATAAGTTGTTGAAAACACGTAGTGCTCAAAATGAAAAATTAAAAAATCAGCATTCTGCATTGCAGAAAAAACTGCGTGAGCTGTCAGCAAAGGCTAAAAGTATTTCAGAATTGTCAGCAGGGGTCGGAAGTTCACAAATGTCTGGTGATGCACATTTTTCAAAACGTAAATTAAATTTGCCAGTCAAAGGGCGTGTGGTTGTTCGCTTTGCAGAAAAAACTGCGTTGGGATTAAAGTCTGATGGCTGGCGTGTTCGCACACGTGGTGATGCCTTGGTTATGGCACCTGCTGATGGGGTCGTAAAATTTGCAGACAGTTTCCGTGGATTTGGCAAGGTGGTAATTATGTCGCATAAAAATGGATATAATACAGTTATGACAAATTTAGGAAATATTGATGTTATGCTGGAACAGGAGGTCTTGGCAGGAGAACCAATAGGCAGAATGAACCCCGATAAGCCGGAAATGTATCTGGAAGTGCGACGTGGAAACAAGGCTGTTGATCCGGCTAGACTTTTTAAAGATGAATAAAAATAACCGCCATAATGGCGGTTATTTTTATCGTGTATTTGTAGGAAATGCTGATTCTATATAATCAATTTTCTGCATTTGTTCACGAATGAATGCAACCTTGGCAGCATTATTGTCGATGCTTTTTTGACTTGACGGATTCATGCGTAGATCATCAGATGCCTTGATTATACGACGCAGAACAGTAATCAATAGGCGGTGTTTCATGATGTTGCGTAGGTTCGGATTACGTGGCCCTGGCATAGAATACATTGCTGGATTATGCAGGCGTGTATATGCTTCGTAAACAGGTGTCCAGATGTCCAGTTCAATCTGCAGCGGTGCAAATATATCACGATAGATGAAGTTATATTTCGCTTCGGCAAAGTCAATAAATGATAGCGTGCTGGTCAAAGGATCATATAAGACATTGCCAGAATTTAAATCACCATGCGACCATGCTAGGCGTGTTTCATATTCAAATGTTCCAATTGCGTCACGGATTTTGCCCAGTTTTTGGGTTTCTTCAACCGTAAACCAGTTGTTCATTTTGTTGTTTACAAAATTATCAAGACGTTTAAATTTTAAGTCTTGAGAAATTTTGTGTGAAACAATATCGCCAATCGGACGTGATTCGTTCATATCAACCAAAAATGATGCAATGCCATCGATGATTTCATAACGCTGGCGACGTGAAAGTTGTTTATATAAATCCGCAGTCAGGTGAAACCCAGGGGCACGTTCTTCCAGTAATTGGAATTCGTCGTCCTTGATATACAACATTTGTGGAATGTTGTAGCGTGGATTTCCAATGTCATGAATTCTATCCATAGTTTCTTTGGTTTTGTGTTGTTTTTCTAGCCAGGCTTGACGGGCTTCATCCCCAGATGTTGGCAGTGGACGCTTCATAACAAAACCAGGGCCGAAATCGGCGATATATGTTTCACGACCATGGATAAGATTGTTTAGTTCTTCTGACATTTTTTATATCGTTTTTGATTTTGTTAACAATTTTATTATATCTTCTTGGGTTCGCAGCATACAGGATTGCATATATGTGTAGTATGCACGTTTGTCGCCACTGGCATATTTTGCAATGGCTTCTTTGTATTTTTGTTTGTCTGCACGACGATTGAATACAATCGGACGATAGCCACCTCTTATCAATACCCAGTTCATAATCAAGCGAGCCGTCCGTTTATTAAAATCATCAAATGGTTGCAATGCAATCAATTCATAATGAATCTTGAACGCACGGTGCAAAATGTCGTCTTTGCTGTTTTTGTAGTTGTATATAATGTTGTTGATGCTTGATTGGATATATGCTGGATCTGGTGCGTGCATGCGTTGACCATTGATTGTTATCTCAATGATTTTGTTCGTGCTGCGATAGCGTCCACCATCAATATGTGTGTTTGAAGACAGTATGCTGTGAATGTCAAGCAGGGCTTTTTCGTCAATGTCTTGGGACAGATTGTCTAAAATATAGTCATATGCCAGTCCCAGGTTTCGCATACAGTTGAAATCTAGGTATGGTTGTTGTTCCTTGTTTGGGACAAAGAACAAGGTGCGTGGTTCTGTATATGATATTTCATGACGCAGCCAGTTTACATTATTTAGACGTTTTACTGTTTCTGTGCCAGATAACATATATGTTATAATTTCACGGTTATATTCGATTCTATTCTTTAATTTTGGTGTTCTGGTCATAGGTTTCCCCCTTTGACATATTTGTTATTTTGTATAAATATAGGACAGAAAATATCGTTTGTCAAGGTTCTGAGTTCTTTTATTTTTAGAAAATTTCGGGTTGAATGGGGCTGTTATTTTGGCTATGCTGGTGATGGTTTTTACGAAAGGGGTTAAATATGTGGAAGAATTTATTGATTGTTTTGGCTGTGCTTTTGCCGATGGCGGTGGATGCTGCCCCAAAAAACAAGAAAAAAGAAGAGCCTGTTGTGCATTTAACAGATGAACAGATTTATCAAGAATTGAAAAAATTGGCATTGGTGTTCGAGGTGGCTCGTGAAAACTTTGTCGAAGAAGCCGATGAAAAAAAGATGCTGGAAGCCGCAATGAACGGTATGTTGGGGGCGTTGGATCCTCATTCTTCATATCTGTCGGCAGATGATTTCAAGGATTTTAATGATAAATCACACGGTGAATTTGGTGGGCTGGGGATTCAAATTACTAGCGATCGTGGTGCTGTGCGTGTGATTTCTCCGATTGACGATACACCAGCAGAAAAGGCCGGTATAAAAGCAGGGGATTATATTACGCATATTGATGGTGAACAAGTCTTTGATTTGACATTGAATCAGGCGGTAAAAAAGATGAAGGGGCGTCCTGGAACTAAGGTTAAATTGACGGTTGTGTCCAGTGATGGTGAATCCAAAGAAATGACGTTAAAACGTGCAATTATCAAGGTGGAATCGGTTAAATCTGATGTCAAGGTTGTCGCAGGGGCTGATATTGATGACGGCGATACACCAAAGGTTGGATATGTGCGGATTTCTGATTTTGGGGCAACAACAGCACGTGATTTGAAAAAAGCATTGGAAAAATTGGAAAAGAAAAACGTTGTTGGATATGTCGTTGATGTGCGTAATAACCCAGGTGGTTATTTGACGGCGGCAATTGATGTTTCAGATGCGTTTCTGGACAGTGGGGAAATCGTTTCAACCCGTGGCAAGGAAAAGGCTGATATTGAACGGGTTTTTGCAAAACCAGGGGATATGGTAAATGGAAAACCTGTTGTTGTGTTGATAAACCATGGGTCAGCATCAGCGTCTGAAATTGTTGCTGGGGCCTTGCAAGATAATGGACGTGGTTTGGTTATGGGGTCGCAATCATTTGGTAAGGGTAGCGTGCAGCAACAAAAGCCTTTGGGTGATGGAACAGCAATTCATATAACTATTGCACGGTATTATACGCCATCTGGACGTTCAATTCAGAATGAGGGGATAACACCGGATGTGGAAGTCTTGCAGTCTAAATTAGAAGTCTTGGAAAAGAAAGATAGTATGTATTCAGAGGCTTCGTTTAAGAATTCTTTGAAAAATGACAAGGCAAAGAAGAAAGATAATAAAAAATCAGATAAGGACACTAAAAAGGATTCTGATGAAGAAACACCGTTCGAAGAATTGACAGACCAAGAAAAAGATGAACGTGATTACCAGTTGCAACGTGCAATGGATATGGTTATTGCTATGGGAAAAATGCAAAATCGCAGTCTTGTTAGTCCAACAGATGTGTTGAGTGATAGTGAAGAAAAGAAGGAAAAATAAAAAAAATCCCCAGTCAGGGGATTTTTTTTAAGCAACTTTTTTGATGTCAGATTTAATTTGACGGATATATTTACGCAGTTCATCAATTGGAACAAGTGTGCCGTCTTGCTTTTGTGCGGACCAATAATCCCAGCCGTTAAAGCTGACACTGCGTTGCAGTTTTGCAGCCATAACATGGATTGAACCACGACCATATAATTGGTGTGTCAGTTGACCGTCGTGTGTAATCATTACACGTTCGCCACGTGGGCTGACCAGTGTTTGACCGATATACAACAGACCAGCGTCAATCAGTTCTTTGAAGGCAACACGGATTTCGTCACGCTTTGGTTTTGTAACTTCGATACCTGATAAGTCTATTGGTGTGATGTTTGAAATGCGTTTTCTGGCGGCAGCAACGTATGTTGCGTCTTGTTCAATGCCGATAAATTGACGTCCCAGTTCAAGGGCTGCAGCAGCAGTTGTGCCAGATCCCATAAATGGATCAAGGATTATATCTCCAGGCTTGGTTGATGCCAAAATTACACGGTGTAATAAATCAAGCGGTTTCTGGGTGTTGTGCAGACTTTTGCCGTCAGAACCCTTTAAACGTTCTTCGCCCAGGCAAATGTTCAAATCCCAATTTGAACGCATCTGTTTGCCACCATTTAATTTCTTCATAGTTTCGTAATTAAACGTATATTTGCCGGTCTTGGTCGGTGTGGCCCAAATCAATGTTTCGTGGGCATTCGTAAAGCGAGTGCCACGGAAATTTGGCATTGGGTTTGTTTTTACCCAGACTACATCGTTTAATATCCAGAAACCTAAGTCTTGTAAAGTTGCACCAACACGGAAAATATTGTGATAACTGCCAATCGTCCACATTGCACCATTTGGTTTCAGGACACGTTTGCATTCGGCCAGCCATGCACGGGTAAATGCGTCGTATTCGGCAGATGATTCAAATGAATCCCATTCATCACGAACAGCACGGGCGGCTGTTTGATCTTCGGGTCTGTAAAGTGTTTTTGAACCTAGTTGCAAATTATATGGAGGATCTGCAAATACTGCATCAACTGATGCGTCAGGTATGCCACGCATTAGGTCCAGACAATCTCCCAGCAAAATTTGATTCAGGTATTTGTTCATCTCTCCTCTGCCATTTCCCTGTGTTCTATTTTATCATAAATCGGTTGGAAAAAATTTCAGTTTGGGATAGGTTTATTGAAATAAAGGACTTGATTTTTATAAAATTTGCAATTTTTCAAAAAAAATAAAATACTTGCCAAGTTGGTTTTTCGTTGCTACCGTATATAACTATGAGATGTCCATATTGCAATTCTACGGATAGCAGGGTGACGGATTCGCGACCAGATATAGAGGACGCGATTATTCGTCGTAGGCGTGTTTGTGAACAGTGCGGTGCGAAATATACAACCGTTGAACGTGTTCAAATGCGTGATTTAATGGTGCGAAAAAATAGTGGTAAGTTAGAGGCTTTTGATAGGGAAAAGCTGCGTCGCAGTATTAAATTAGCATGTAGAAATCGTGATGTCGGCGATGAACAGATTGAACGACTGGTGACTTCAATCCATCGCAGATTAGAAACAGAAACCCCAGACGATACGGTCACAAGTGCATTAGTTGGTCAGATGGTTTCGGATTCTTTGTTAAACTTGGATCCAATTGCTTTTGTGCGTTTCGTTTCAGTGTATCGCAAGTTCTCTCGTGTTTCTGATTTTAAAAAAATTATCGATAAAATACCAGAAGATGATGATGATGCAGTTGTATGTAAATTGCCGAAAACATCGCTGTTTTGATGATATAAAATGAAAAAAATTCTGTCTATTTTTATTGGATTGGTTTTGCCGCTGAATTTGTTGGCGGCGGATTTGCCACAGATTTTGTCTGATGTGGATGCTAGTCTTTATGAACAAATCTTTATGTTGCAGGATAAGGAAAAGATAAACACAGCAATAAATGTGCAAAACCAAGTCGCAGATAAGTTGTTGATGAACGAAGTTCTATATCAACGCTATATTTCTGATTCTTATCGCACAAAGGGACGTGAAATTGTTGAGTGGATGGAACGCTATTACGATATGCCAGGAGCAACTCGTATGGAAAAGTTGGCCAAAATAAAGCAGGCAACCGTTCGCAAGGCAAAAGTGCCAAGTATTATGACAGGCTCGGAATCAATCGAAACGGCACAATCTGAAACCTGGACCGCAAAAAAATATACGGGTGCGACAGAAAAAAAGATAAATGAATTTAAACGGGCGATTCGTAGCGGTTCAACTAAGGTGGCACGTGAAATTTTAGAGACTAGGTCGTTCAAAAAGAAACTTACAGAATCTGATTATGGTCGTTTGGCCGGGCGTTTAGCGTATATTTATTATACTAATGGTGAAATGGAATTGGCAAAAAAGTGGGGGTTCGTTGCGTCAGATGCAAATTCTGAATACGGTTTGTGGGCGATGGGACTGCTGTATTTTAAAGAAGAAAAATATGCCGAGGCTCAAAAGTATTTTAGTCGAATCTTGGATTTGCCACAGATAAATAATGCACGAAAAACCGAAGCCGCTTTTTGGGCAGGACGTGCCGCAGACTTTAACGGGGATAGAAATACCGCAAGAAAATATTGGCAGGTCGCTGCTGCATATCCAATGGCTTTTTATGGTGCGTTGTCAGCAACTATGTTAGGACAAAAGCCAGAATATGAATTCTTTGAACAGGAAGTGACCGATGAGGATATCGAAGAACTAAGTGCGTTAAAATATGGTAAAAAAGCCTTGGCCTTGTTGCAGGTCGGACGCAAGGATAGAGCGGAAGAGTATTTGAAGTATTTAATTACTTCTAAGGCTTCAGATAGAACATTGCATGCAATAAATGCAGTTGCAACGGCGTATAGTATGCCACGTGTGTCAATTCAGGCGGCCTCTGTTATCAAAGATAGGGGAATTTTAGAAATTGATGATGATATTATTTATTCTGCCCAATATCCTTTGCCAGATTGGGAACCAATGGGTGGGTGGTCTATTGACCGGGCGTTGTTGCTGGCAATCACAAAACAAGAAAGTAATTTTAGAGTTTCTGCAAAGTCTGGGGCAGGAGCTAATGGTTTAATGCAATTGATGCCAAGCACTGCAAAACGTGTCGCACGGGCAAACAAGGTTGATATTACCCAGATGGATATGTCTAATCCTGAACATAATATGTTCTTGGGACAGCAGTATATTGTTGATTTGTTGGCTCATCCAAGTGTTGAGAACAGTATTATTAAAATGTTGGCGGCTTATAATGCAGGAATGGGGACAATGGTCAAGTTTGAAAAATCGTTCTATACCTATGACCCGTTGTTGTATATCGAGAGTTTCCCAGCCTATGAAACACGCAGTTATATCAAGCGTGTGATGTCAAATCTGTGGCTGTATCGTGCCAGATTAGGGCAACCATTGACTTCTATGGAAGAATTAGCCGATGGTAATTGGCCGTTGTATAATAGCGAAGATGCTTATGTGCAACAACAAATTGCAGAACGTATGACGATATAAAAAAATGCCCGGTTGGGCATTTTTTTATCGGGTTTTGTAATAATCGCACAGTTTTGCAATTTCGGCGGCTTTTTTTATTGCGATTTTTTCGGCTTCGTCGTGTAGCCAGGCGCCGTCTTTGCATATTAGGCGTTGACTTGTTTGTTGGATTTTGCCGTTTGGTAGTTCGTATTCTTCGATGCTGTTTCCGTCGATTGTCGGGCAAAATGATTCTTCGATATGAATGTTGAAATAAAATCTGACGCCAAATTTACAATGTTTTGCACAGCCGTTACAAAAATTATCATAAGAATTGTTATAATGTGTGTTTATTTTTTGTTTCTGTGTAAATGACATCTTGAAACCTTTGTGTTTATCGGGTTTTGTAATTGTTATTAAGTTCGTTTTTTAATTTGCGTAGTCGTTGAATACTTGCAAGGCTGTTTTGGGCACACTGATGATTCATACCTGCAATATATAAATTGTATGCACCAATCAAGGCATCCAAGGCTGCCCAATGATAGTCGCCTTTGATTGCCAGACCAATTGCGGTGGCCAAGACAATCGTGCCTGCGCCAAAGCATAGGTGGCCGACGGTGGAATTGCGGCGGACATTTTTTGAGTTTTTATTTATGCAATTGTCAATGTCGTTGGTTATGGTCTTGATTAGTTTGTCGTTTGTCATCTTTTTATCTTTGTTTGTTGTTTTGGTTGTTTTTATTATTTGTGTGAATCTCATATATTCGCTGGGCGGAATATGTGAAAAGTAACAGATATAACAGAGTTGATGTCATTGTGTTGTTGTCATAGCCGTGCTGAATCATTTGGGTCGTTTGTGCAATAATGCGACCTGTTGCTATGCCGTTGACGGTTAAAAAAAGAATAATCCGAAAATTAAAACCAGGTTTTGGTTCGTTTTCTGTGTTTTTGTTAAGGTTATAATTATTATTCATAGTGGTTTTATTGTTTTGCAGAAAAGACGATTTGTCAAGCAAAAACAGTTTTGTTTTTACTTTTTATAATGCTATGCTTATTGGTATGAAGAAAGATATTCCTGATTTTAGTATTGAGGCTGAATCTGGCTTTGCGATGGTCGCTGGCGTTGATGAGGCAGGGCGTGGACCATTGTGTGGGCCTGTTGTTGCGGCGGCGGTTGTTTTCCAAAATCGTGATGCTGAAATACCGGTTGTTATTCGTGATTCAAAACAGATGACTCAAAAACAACGGCAGGCTGCATTTGAATGGATTTGCCAAAATACTATATGGGCAGTGGGGCAATGTAGTCCGGCTGAAATTGATGAATTGAATATTTTATGGGCATCCATGTTGGCAATGCAACGTGCAGTTCAAAATTTGCACTGTAATCCACAATATTGTCTGGTGGACGGGAACAGGTTGCCGAACAATTTGGTTGGAAAAGCAGTTGTGAAAGGTGATGCAAAGTCAATTTCTGTAGCGGCGGCTTCAATTGTTGCCAAGGAAACCAGGGATAAAATTATGGCAGATTTGGCACGCCAATATCCTGAATATGGGTGGGATAAAAATGCAGGATATCCTACAAAATCGCATTTGTGTGCAATTGAAAAGTATGGTATAAATCAGCATTATCGAAAAAGTTTTGGACCAATAAAGGAAAGGATAAAAAATGAAACTGCGAACGATTGAAAATATTGATGTCCGGGGTAAATTTGTTTTGTTGCGTGATGACTTTAATGTTCAGATTGTTGATGGGAAAATAACAGATCCGTTCAGAATCGAGCAAAGTATGCCAACAATAAAGGCGTTGCGTGATGCGGGGGCACGTGTTGCAATTGTTGCACATCGTGGTCGTCCAAAGGGTGAAAGAAATCCAGAATATTCATTAAAGCCAATCGCAGATTATATGGGAATTAAATTGATTCCTGATTGTCTGGACAAGGATTTTATGAAAGATATGCATGATGGTGATTTGGTGTTGTTGGAAAATGTTCGTTTTTATGCAGGTGAAGAAAAAAATGACCCTGCATTTGCGGCGGAATTGGCACATGGGTATGATATTTTTATAAATGATGCATTTGCTGTTTCGCATCGTGCACATGCCAGCACAGTTGGTGTGGCGGAAATTTTGCCGTCATATGCCGGTAATTTATTGTCGTCCGAGATAGAGCATTTAAGTGCGGTTATGGAAAATCCGAAACGTCCATTGTTGTCGATTGTTGCAGGCAGCAAGGTTTCAACAAAAATTGGTGTGTTAAAAGCATTGGCAAAATTGTCAGATACATTGATTATTGGCGGTGCGTTGGGGACAACGTTTAATTATGCAATGGGGGGACGTGTCGGTAATTCGTTGTATGAGGCGGATCAAAAAGATACTGCGTTGGAAATTTTGAAGTATGCCAAGGAAAATAATTGCGAGGTTTTATTGCCGTTGGATAAAGGTGTGGCCAAGGTATTTGAACGTGATGCTGTGCGGATGAACAAAGATTTTACAGAAATCGAAGAAGATGATGTGATTATTGATGCTGGTGAAAAAACAACCCGGCGTGATGTTGATGCAATTCGAAAAGCTGCTACAGTTATTTGGAATGGAACTGTTGGTATGGCCGAGTGGATGCCAACATGGTCGTATGGTTCGTTTGCATTGGCAAATGCAATTGCCCAGCAAACAAAAGCTGGTAAATTGGTAAGTGTTGTTGGTGGGGGAGATACAGTTGCCGCACTGGAAGCGACAGGATTAAAAGACGATATAACATATGTTTCAACAGGCGGTGGAGCGTTCTTGGAATTTATCGAAGGGCGAATATTACCGGGAATTGCAATTTTGGAAAACAAATAAAAATCCCCCAGGTGGGGGATTTTTATTTGTTTGTGGCATTGCATTTTGTGTTTGTGTCGTCCTTTATTATTTCAAAATATCCTGCGTCGTTTACGTATTGTTGGGGAGGTAGGTAGCATTCACTGAGTTGTGTTGCACCTGTACCCTCTGTTGTGCCGTTATGTGGGCATTGTGTACAGGTATTGTTAGTTTTGTAAAAAGACTTGTTGCATGAGAAATCTTCGCTGCCATCACAACTTGCGTTTGCTGGACATCTAGTGCACTGATTATTGTTTATGAAGCGATCTGATCGACATATGCATGCGTTGGTGGTTTCGGTAAAACCGTTGTTGCAAGTGAATTTTAGACCGTCACATGTTGCGTGCTCTGGACAGTCGTAACATTCGCCATTGTAGATGAATTGATTATCAGAACACGTGAGACCTTCCTTTACACAAATGGTTCCGGTTTCATTTTTTTTATAGCCGTCTTTGCAGGCAAAGGTGCTGTTGTTGCCACCATTGCATTCTGCGTTATCGGGGCATTTTGTGCAGCCTGTTGATGCTGATGTTGCCGAGCCATAATAACCGGGGGCACATTCGTATGTTGTGCTGATTATTTTACATTCGCATGTGTAACGACCTTCTTGATTTGGACAGTTTTCATAAAATGATTTTTTCAATCTTTGTCTAACACCGTTATTGACAATACCGAACGTATCCTCTTTGCATAACTTGCATGCATCGTCGGAGCATGTTTCATCTGGGGTTATAAAGTCACGATCACCACACTCGGGTCTGAGTTCTTTGATGCAGGTTGTTGTTGTGGTGGTGGCGGCGTTGGAATTTTCAATCAGGCAGATTGATGTAATGAATATAAATATCAGTTTTTTCATTTTATTTTCAGGGGTTGTTATTTCAAATGTATAGTATCAGATTTTATGGCGGTTTCCTAGAATAAAAAAATCCCCAATTTGGGGATTCTTTTATTTAAAACGGAATTTCGTCGCCAATGTCCCCAACAGATATATCTTCACGTGGGGCGGCAGTAGGTGCAGCGGATGCGACATATTCTGATGTTGTGCCGTCAACACCCTTGGCACCAGACAGGATTACCATTTGACCGGCAAATGGGTTCAAGACAACTTCGGTTGTGAATACGTCTGCACCAGACTGATTTTGCCATTTGCGAGTTTTTAATGAACCTTCAAGGTATAATTTTGTGCCTTTTTGCAATAGGCGTTCTGCAACTTCTACCAAATTAGGGTTGAAAATTACAACACGATGCCATTCGGTTTGTTCTTTCTGTTCGCCAGTCGCACGATCACGCCAACGATCCGATGTCGCCAGTGAAAAACTGACTACTTTCTGACCACTGCCCATGGTGCGAACCTGTGGTTCTTGGCCAATGTTGCCAACCAATATTACTTTATTTATGCTGCCTGCCATATCACTTCCTTTGTTTTGTTAAATTCTTTAACCGATTTGAGCAATATTTTAGGCAAATTGCAAGTTTTTTTATATTAAAACTGTATTTTCGTTTTGGCGATTGTATAAACTTCGTCCGTGCCGTATGGATTGTCTATAAATCCAACCGTCAGGAATTTGTAAGTTGCATTAAATGCAACAGATGGACGGTCAACCAGATTCAGGTTGTAGTCTTGGTATTCAATGCTACCATCAATACGACGACCCGTCGGGGTGCGTAAATTCATATGCCCACTGATGATTGTGTCAGGAGTTCCAATGCTGAATGTCCAATCGTTGTGGCGAACGCCGATTTCAAATGATGCAGTATAGATATCTGAAAAGTGGTTGATTATTGATTCTGGTGATGAACTTGGGTTTGTCGTTCCCAGCGTTGTGCGGTGAAATAATTCATATTCGCCAATGTTGTATTGGTTGTTGAAACCAACATAGGTTATGATGTTTTCTGAATCTGTGGATAAAAAGCCGTCGCCAGTGAACATGTTTGTCTTGCGAACGCCAAATTCAATGTTGTTTAACTGAATCTGTGGTGTTTCGCTGTTTATCAGGCGTTCAAAACCAATGCTGCGGTTCTGGACAGAAATGTTGTCGTTTAGACGTGTGTCAAATGCACGACCATAACTGTCAACAAATGAAAATGTTAAATTCTGGGATTTAATTTGATGACCGATTGTGCCGCCAATGTGTGCTGTGCGAAGTGGAACAGTAACATCATCTGATAATGGAACAAGGGCGGCGCCGACTGGACGGGTTGCACGTTCCAGGTCTAGCATGCCATGACCATAAACACTGTCAATGCCAACATCGCCAATATCACGGGCAGTTTCGAATAATAGTGATGTTATCTGGGGAGATGTCATGTATGGAAAGGCTTCTTGGATAACGGCGATGGCGGCCGATACGATTGGGGCGGCAAAGCTGGTGCCGTCAAGTGGGGCGGCGGCCATTGTTGAATCAAGACCTGTGCCAGGGGCAGTAATGCAATAGTTCTGGGTAATGCCACAGGCGTTGCTGAATGTTGCTAGTGTTCCTGTTGTGGTGTCAAATGCAACAACGTTCACAAAGTGGCCGGATAGTTCAGGAATATGCAGGGGCAGGGCAGATAATGCACTGGATTCGGAATTGTATTCGTTGCCTGCTGCCCAAACAAATATCGCATCGTTTTGTTCGACAGCATTCTTTAATGAATTGATAAAGTTTGCGTCTGTGTTGCGAATCATCTGTTGGGTGTTGCGGATGTCTGTGGCAGACATATTCTGGGCTGCCCAGCTGAAATTATAAATGTTTGCACCGTCATTTGTTGCGTTGTTGATGACCTCTCCGATTTCATAGAAAGATTTAAATTCGTTCTGACTGTATGAAACCTGATATGATTTGACTGTTGCGTCAGGGGCAACCTGGGCACCGGCAAGATAGGCAACGTTGCCACCGTGATATGAGTTTTTACCGCCGTCCAAGACTGCAATAGTTGAATTTTTGCCGGTATAGCCACGTGCTAGTGAATATGCCAGGCGGATTTCATTGTATTGATTTTGATTGCGGCTGTATTCGCCAGCGTTTGTAATTGATGCCAGGCTGAGCTGATCAATGTCGCCACCAACCATAGTATATGATGGCAGTGTTGGAATTGTGTGTGGAGTATTGGTTGTTGTGCTGTTAGAATCATTATTACTTGATGAAGACAAGCCAACCAAGGCTGCAATGCCACCAATGACAGCGGCTGTGCCACCGACAGCTGTGGCGGTGGTGGCAAATGAAAAACCACTGTTTTCAGTGTAGTTTGCACACTTGTCAGGATTATAGCGACGGAACATTTCGTTGTCGCAATTGCTTGCAAAAGCAGGGACACAGGTAAGTGTGCCAAACGTAATGAACGCCAAAAATGTCTTGTATGCAGCCATTTTTTCACCTTTGGTTGCGTGCGAGCAACCTCACACTACTTATATAGGACAAAGTGCTTGGTTTGTCAATGTTTAATAGGCTTTTTTGCCCAGGGAAAAATTGTGCTCTTTTTTATAATTTTACTTGATTTTTTCTGGTGGATTGGGTATTATCTGGCCACGCACTTTGTGCGAAGAACACAGCCGTTCTGTAAAAATTGTGTCCAAATCTCTGATTTGGGTGGTCGCAGGCGGTGAGGATAACAACACAAAAAAAGGTAAAAAATATGGCATTGCCAACATTTACAATGAAACAGTTGATGGAAGCTGGTGTTCACTTTGGTCACCACACTCGTCGCTGGAATCCATTGATGACACCATATGTTTATGGCGTAAAAGATAAAATTCACATTATCAACTTGAATAAAACTGCACCATTATTACACCGTTCTTTGGTCGCATTGGAAGCAATCGCAGCCGCAGGTGGTAAGGTTCTGTTCGTTGCTACAAAGCATCAGGCAAAAGATATTGTCAAAGATGCAGCAGAACGTTGTGGGCAGTATTATGTCAATAATCGCTGGTTGGGTGGTATGTTGACAAACTGGACAACAGTTTCACAGTCTATCCGCCGTTTGAAGAAAATGGAAGCCGATATCGAAAACGCTGAAAAATTGGGATTGACCAAGAAAGAAGTCGGCGTTATGACCAAGGAAGTCGCAAAATTGCGTGATATCTTTGGCGGTATTATGGATATGCACGGTGTTCCACAGGCGATGGTCGTTATCGACGTGCCTCGTGAAACGAACGCTGTTCGTGAAGCGAAAAATTTGGATATCCCAACAATCGCAATTTGCGATACAAACGCAAATCCAGAAATGGTTGACTATCCAGTGCCAGGTAATGATGACGCAGCTCGTGCAACACAGTTGTATTGCGACTTGTTCGTAGATGCGATTTTGTCTGGTATCGAAAAACGCTTGGGCGGTGTTGCCGGTAAAAAGGTTGAATCTGATATGCGTGCAGAAGCCGCTGATGATTTAGAAGATGAAATCAAGGAAAAAGAAGCCAAGATTAAATCAAAAACATCAGAAGCACGTGCAGAACGCCGTGGCAAAATGGCCGAAAAAGCAGATAAATAATTTATCTGGACTTAAATTGGTGGGGTCACGTTATGACCCCACAGACTTGAAATTTTTAATACGGGAGATTTTATTATGGCAGAAATTACAGCAAAATTGATTCAGGAACTGCGTGAAAAAACATCTGCAGGGATGATGGATTGTAAAAAAGCCTTGATGGAAAATGATGGCGATATTCAGGCTGCCGCAGATTGGTTGCGTCAAAAGGGTATTGTAAAGGCCGCTTCAAAAGCTGGTCGTGTCGCAGCATCTGGCTTGGTAACTGTGGTTAAATGTGATGATATGGGCTGTGTCGTCGAATTGAATGCAGAAACAGACTTTGTTGCGAAAAACGAAAAGTTCCAGAAGTTGGTTGCAGATGTTGCAAGCAAAGCAATGGAATTAAAAGGTGATTTCGATGCAACAATGGAAGCTGTAAAAGATGATATCGCAGCAACAATTTCAACAATTGGTGAAAATATGAACTTGCGTCGTATCGCAAAAGTTCAAGGTGATAAAATCTTTACTTATATTCACAACGCTTTGGTTCCAGGTATGGGACAAATTGGTGTTGCAGTTGCAATCAATGGAACAGATGCAAAAATCGATGAAATTGGTTCAAAAATCGCAATGCATATCGCTGCAAACAAGCCAGAATTTATGACCGTTGCAGACGTTGATCCAGTTGCAGTTGAACGTGAAAAGAAAGTTTTCATCGAATCTGGTGCAACAGCAGGTAAACCTGAAAATATCGTCGAAAAGATGGTCGAAGGTCGTATTAAAAAATACTATGGCGAATCTGTTCTGGAAGAACAGCCTTTCGTTATGGACCCAAGCAAGACAGTAAAAGATGTTATTGCAGAAGCTGGCGGTAAATTGGCAGGTTTTGCATACTTTGTTTTGGGCGAAGGTATCGAAAAACGTGAAGACAACTTGGCAGATGAAGTTGCTAAAATGTTGGGCTAAATCGTTGAAGGTATAAAAAATATCCCCCGTTTGGGGGATTTTTTATTGCTGTTTATCTTTTTTTATTTTTCTTATTTTTTATTTTGCGACGATAACCATTGCTGTGCGTAAAACGGTGTCGCCAAACATATATCCAGATTGCATTTCGTCAATAATGGTATTGGTTTTGTTGTCTGGGGACTCAATAACCTGAATCGCATTATGGAACATTGGATTTAATGTTTCGCCAACTGATTCTATTTTTGTAATTCCAATTTGAGCAAAGGCAGATTCCAGGGCAAGTGCCATTGATTTTATGCCTGCATCATCAGGTGCGTGCTTTTGTGCAGCAATAACTGCATCCATTACAGGTAGAATTTTTTCCGCAACAGACATCGCACGATTGCGGGCACGAGATTCAGCGTCCAGAGCCGCACGACGACGTGTGTTTTCAAGTTCTGCCGCCAGGCGTAAGTATTTGTCTTTGTATTCTGCCAGTTGTTCGTTCAAGCGTTCTTTTTCAGATTTTTCAGAACTTTGTGCCTGTGGTGTGTCGTCGTTCGCTGCAACGTCATCAACAGATACTGTTTCGATTTTTACTTCTTTGCTTTCGTCTTTCATAACTGTTTTTCCTGTTTATATACTATACACTTATTTGACACTGGTTATTATAGGTATGAAATCATCACTTTTCAAGGATGCACCTCCAACTAAAACGCCATCTACGTTTGCTATCGACATTATTTCGGCGGCATTTGATCCTTTGACAGATGCACCGTATAAAATTGGAGTGCCACCCAGACCCATGTCAGTCAATGTGTTCGCAATCAACGTGTGAGCGGTGGCAATTTCAGATGGTGTGGGAGTCAGACCTGCACCAATTGCCCAGCGTGGTTCGTATGCTACAATAATCGGTGAGTTTGTGTCTGATGGAATTGATTCACGAACCCCAGATTCAATGACCGACATTGTCTTGCCTGCTTGCTTCTCGTCCATTGTTTCTCCAACGCAAATAATTGGAATCAGACCGTTTTCTATTGCGTTTATTGCCTTGTGACGGACAGTGGAATTTGTATCGCCGTGGTATTGACGGCATTCACTGTGCCCGATAATAACGTATTTCGCTCCGGTTTCAGCAATCATTTTGGCAGAAACTTCACCAGTATAGGCACCGTGGTCGTGTTGGCTTACATCCTGAGCACCAATGTTCGTTTTTCCAGAATTTATACCCAACATTGTATATGGAACACACAAAATAACTGTGTTCTCTGTGGAAATATTTGACAGGTCAGAAATCATTGTTTCTAGTTGCTTGCGTGAACCGTTCATCTTCCAGTTGCCAGCAATAATTTTCATTGCTTTTTCCCTTTTTTTAATTGATTTTTATTTGCTCGTTTTGCTATGGTATCGCAAAAGGGGAACAAATGCTAGAATATTTAAGAAATGCATCAGAAAAACCAGTCGCAAAGTTTTTTATCGCAGTATTGGCTTTTTCGTTCGTGGGTTGGGGCGTCGCTGAGTGGATTTTTGGCGGTGGCGTCGGTGATAATACAATGGTTCGTGTTGGAAATACTGAAATTTCTGCAAATCAATTTAGTTTGGAAAAATCTCGTGAGTTGGCAAAACTGTCCAAAGAGCAGCAACGTGAAATATATACAGATGCCGCCGCTGGAAATGCTTTTGCACAAAAGGTTATGACAAAGTTGGCAACACAGCAAATGGCAGAAAATCGTGCAGATGATTTGGGGTTTGTCGTTAGTGATAAACGAATCGCACAGGAAATTCGTGAATTCCCTGAATTTCAGGTCAATGGTGAATTTTCTACGCTGGCATTTGATACGGTGCTGAATAATTCTGGATATTCTGAAGCAGACTTTGCTGAGGTTTTGCGTGGTAATGTTTTGCGGTCTATGGTTTTGGGGGCGGTGTCTATTGAAGTTCCTGTGCCTCAGTTCGCAGTTCAGGCAATGTATAATGCACGCTATGGCAGTCGTGAAATCGAATATGCAACAGTTGATTATTCTGATTTTGCAGCAGAAAAACCGACTGATAAACAGTTGTCTGAATTCTATGCGAAAAATCCAAAGATTATTCCAGAACAGCGTTCGGTTTCTTATGTGTTTATCCCAGCTGAAATGGCACAGCCTGATAAGTATGAGGTTGGTTATGCAGCAGCAGTCAAGGTTGAAGATGATATTATCGCTGGCGAATCAATGAAGGATGCCGCTGAAAAGCATAGTGCAAAGTATGTCAATTTGGGCACGTTTGCACGTGATAAACGACCTGTTGATTCTGTGCTGACGGATAAAATAGTCGCAAAGTTGTTCGATATGGACGAAGGTCTGGAAAGTGAAATGATTGAAACCAAAGATGGGTTCTTGTTCTTGCGTGTTGATAAGGTTTTACCAGCACATACAGCAGAATTTGATTCTGTAAAGAATTCTTTGGTTGCTGATTGGCAAAAAGATCAAAAAAAGAAGCAGGCATATGTTCGTGCAAATGAAATCTTGGTCAAGTTGAACAAGGAAAAGGTTTTTGATGGTGCGAAAAAAGCAACTGTCTCACGTGCATCAGGTGCACCATTAGATGTTTTAGTTGCTGCTTTCCGTAATGATATTGAAACAAATGCGATTGTTTCAGGATCAGATGCTTTCTATGTGTTGAGAGTGAAGAGTGCAAAGATGCCAACAGTAGATAAAGCAAAAATGGCAGAATTAAAAAAGGAAATGCAGAACGTCTCGAAAAACGGAGTTATGGATGACTATAATTCGTTCTTGATGCGTGAGTATCCAATGAAAATAAACGAGAAAGTATTTAACCGTTTCTTTGGAAACTAAAAAAAATCCCCCGTTTGGGGGATTTTTTTGTGGGTAAAATGTTTTGTAGGGTCGGGGTTGTTGCAAGGAATATATATTGTTTTATCTGTATGCTGGGTGTATAATAAGTGGGAATAAAATAAAAAGGATTTGTTATGGCGATGATTTATTGTCGTGAATGTGGTGCAAAACATTCTGATAAGGCGGCGTCCTGCCCAAAATGTGGTTATTCGGCTTGTGCAGAAAAATCAGTGTTGGTTTATGCGTTGTTGGCATTGTTTTTGGGATGCTGGGGCGTGCATAAATTTTATGCAGGACATAATGGGGCCGGTGTTGCAATGCTGTTGATGGGAACAATTGGCTGGTTGTTGATTATACCGGGAATTGTGGTATGTATTTGGGCCTTTGTTGATTTTATTATTGGCTTGATAAATATGAATAATCCTGAAAATATTTTTGCTAAATAATTGAACGCCCGTTTGGGCGTTTAATTATTTTTGTGTTTGTTTTGTTTGTTGCTGATGCTGCGTTCCGAACCGACGGTTCTTCGTCCGCACAGGGCAAAATAAAAATCCCCAAATGGGGATTTAATTCTGGTGGCCCTGGTCGGACTCGAACCGACACTCATTGCTGAACTTGATTTTGAGTCAAGCGCGTCTACCAATTCCGCCACGGGGCCGTGGACTCAAGCTGTATCTTATTATGCAGCCTGTTTCGCTTCAACTTTTTTTACCAAACGTGCACTGCGGTTTGCCTTGTGAACTGGCTTTTTCGCAACAGACGATGGTTTGCCGACTTTCTTTTCAATGGCTTTTTTGATTGCCGCCATTTCTTCGGTCAAACGTGATACTGGTTTTGATGTTACATAACCGTCTAGACCGCCGTGCTTGGTCAATGTCCGCAAGCCAGCAGTAGAAATGCGTAATGAAAAATCACGTCCCAAAATATCACTGTGGAACTTTAATGTTTGTAGATTTGGCAAGAAAGTCCGCTTAGTGCGACGATGTGAGTGGGAAACGTTCATCCCAACTTCTGTTTTCTTACCTGTAACTTTACATACACGTGGCATAATACTTTACCTTTAATTTATAGCGGATATGAATTTATAACAAATTTATACAAATGTCAAGTGATGATTTGTCTTTTTTGTTATTTTTTATTGATGCTCTGGTTTTATTAGGTCAGAAATCGTTTTCGCAGGCGTAAATGTGGATTGTGGTGTTTCAATAAACACGGTATTCCAATGTGCCATAGCACCGTTCCAAAGGCCCGGGCGTTCCATTGCACGTATAGGATGACCTTGGTAAGATTTTTCCGAGATAAAGCCAGTGTTTGGATCAATGAATTTACGCAGGTCAAATTTATCTCCCTTAAAATCACGAACAAAGCAGACCAAGTCCACGGGGTTAAAATATTGACCTTGGGTTAAGATGTCTTGCTGTGATGGGGATATTTGACTGGATTCAACTATTTGTAAAGTTTCGTTGCCGTCGCTGTCAAGTGTCCAGAATGGACCACCACCAGGGGCACCTGTGTTGGCAACCATACCACAAACCCTTAACGGGCGGTTCAGAATAGAACGTAGGTCGGCATTTGTGCTTGGGCGGTAGCCTAAATAAGTTTTTATAAATTCTTTGATTTCGTCTGTGTTGGCGGTGTCGCTATCGATTGCATGAATATAATCAAATATTTTTTGCTGGATAAACAGACCGATATTCATTAGTTGACGTTTAGTTCTGATTGTGTCGGCACGTTTATTGTCAGGACAGACGTTGTCGATATTCTTTATAAATATAATGTCTGCATCAATGTCGTTTAGGTTTTCAATCAATGCACCGTGGCCTGCCGGACGAAATACAGGTTGACCATTGTCATCATAAAATATGCTGTTGTCTGGATTTACGGCGATTGTATTAGTTTCTGTTTTTTGTGTTGATAATGAAACTTTGTATTCTAAGCCGAATTTAGAACGATACTCGTCGACAAGTGTTGGGATTAGTTCATTGAATTTATCAATATGTTCAGGTGAAACTGTGAAATGCAGGTTGACAATACCGTTTGAAGCAGCGTATTTTGCACCTTCGGCAAAGTGTTCTGCCAGGGCAGTGCGGTTTTCGTTGTCGTATTTATGGAATTTTAGCAGGCCTTTGGGAAGGTGACCGTAATCTAGACCTGGGGCGTTTACAATATAATTTATTATATCGTGTGGTGTTGCGTTGTCTGGCAGTATTTTCTGTAAGTCTTTGTAAAATGCGAATTTTTCAGGGTTGTCCAAGACAGATTGTGTGGTCTGGTTCATTTGACCAGATGATAAAAAATCGAATAAATCACGAAACATACGAGTCGCAGCACCAGATGCTGGAACAAATTTTACTATTTCATAGTTGTCTGTTGAATAATCGGGGGTGTCAAATGGGGCGGTTATTCCGTTGCCCAGTGTCGCAGCAGATGTGATTTCTGTAAAGGGAAAACCTGATTTGAAATTGTTTATCTGTTTCAGGACTTCATCCAGTGTTGGGCCGTTTGGATTGTTGTATTCATTGATGAAATTTTTTTCTGTCATTTGCTGCTTTCCCTTGGTTTGTGATGTTTTCTATATGCTAGCCAAAAAATGATTCTGGTGCAAGTATGGGGATTTGTTCTTGTATCCTTGAAAGGTGTGATTGTGGCACTATATATAGTGCAAATAAAACAATTCAAGGAGCATATATATGAATCCAGATGATTTAAACGAATCGCCAAAGCAAGCGATTGAAAAATATACTACGGATTTTACAAAGTTGGCGGCTGATGGAAAGTTAGACCCTGTGATTGGGCGTGATGAAGAAATTAGACGTGCAATTCAGGTTTTAAGTCGTCGAACCAAGAATAATCCCGTTTTAATTGGTAATCCGGGGGTTGGAAAGACTGCGATTGTAGAAGGGTTGGCGAATCGCATTGTTTCGGGAGATGTGCCAGAAAATCTGTTGAAAAAGCAGCTGTTGAGCCTGGATATGGGGGCATTGATGGCGGGTGCGTCATTTCGTGGTCAGTTTGAAGGTCGGTTAAAGGCGATATTAAAGGCGGTCAAAGAAGCCGACGGTAAAATTATTTTGTTTATTGATGAATTGCACACATTGGTTGGGGCAGGCAAAGGTGAAGGCAGTATGGATGCCGCAAATCTGTTAAAGCCAATGCTGGCACGTGGTGAACTGCACTGCTTGGGGGCGACGACACTGGACGAATATCGTCAATATATAGAAAAGGACCCAGCGTTGGCACGTCGTTTCCAGCCAGTTTATGTTGATGAGCCAACGGTTGATGATACTATTTCTATCCTGCGTGGGTTAAAAGAAAAATACGAAGGACATCATGGGGTGCGAATCGCTGATGCGGCGTTGGTTTCGGCAGTGAAATTGTCGAATCGGTATATCACAGACAGATTTTTGCCGGATAAGGCCATAGACTTGATTGACGAAGCGGCCGCTCGTGTTCGTATTGAAATTGCTTCAAAGCCAGATAGATTAGATGAAGTTGATCGCCATTTGATGCAGTTGAAAATAGAACAACAGGCCTTGAAAAAAGAAAAAGATGATGAATCCAAAAAGCGGCTGAAAGATTTGGAAAAAATTATCAAGGATGTAGAGCAGGAATCTGCTGTTTTGACCGATAAATGGCGGGCAGAACAACAAAAGATGCGTGGTTTGTCAGATGCAATGGCGGCATTGGATGCAGCCAAGGCCGAAGTCGCAACGGCAATGCGTAATGGCGACTATGAAAAGGCATCTGCATTGCAATATGGGAAAATTCCAGAATTAGAAGAACGTATTGCTAAAATGAATTCAGATGCACGTGAGTATAAAACGGTGTTGCCGGAACATATTGCCGCAGTTGTCAGCAAATGGACAGGTGTTCCAGCGGATAGATTAAATGCCGAAGAACAGTCAAAATTGCTGAATATCGAAGATGAATTGCGTAAACGTGTTGTCGGTCAGGATCATGCGTTGGGTGTCGTTGCCCGTGCAATCAGACGTAGTCGTGCGGGGCTAAGTGATCCACGCAGACCAATGGGCAGTTTTATGTTCTTGGGGCCAACAGGCGTCGGTAAGACCGAGGTTGCAAAATCATTGGCAGAATATTTGTTTAATGATGATGCTGCCATGACACGAATCGATATGAGCGAATATATGGAGCCACATTCTGTTTCACGCCTGATTGGCAGTCCCCCAGGGTATGTCGGGTATGAACAAGGTGGTGTCCTGACAGAAAGTGTTCGACGTCGTCCATATCAGGTTTTGTTGTTTGATGAAATAGAAAAGGCAAATCCAGATGTGTTCAATGTTTTCTTGCAGATATTGGACGATGGACGTTTGACTGATGGTCAGGGACATGTGGTGAATTTCACAAACACAATTATCATAATGACCAGCAATTTGCCAGATATGGATGCGGTAAAGCGTAATTTCAGACCGGAATTTGTAAATAGAATTGATGAAATTGTGTTCTTTAACCCATTGGGCAAAGATGTGATGGCGGGTATTGTGCGGATTCAGTTGCATGGCTTGGAAAAGCGGTTGTCTGAACGCAGGATTGAATTAAATATCACAGACAAGGCTATCAAGTGGCTGGGAGATAATGGATATGATGCGGTCTTTGGTGCACGTCCGTTAAAACGCCTGATAACATCAGCAGTCGAAGACAAGATTGCTGATTTAATACTGACCGGTTCAATCGGTGAGGGCAGCACAGTATATATAGATGTCAAAGGCAAGGATTTGACAGTTGGTTAAAAAAAATCCCCGTTTGCGGATTTTTTTTTGGCAAAAGTTAGATGGTTTTATTTTTTTATTTTTTTTTTGGGATTGACAGAAGGGGGGGGGGTCAGATAAAATAAACCAAAAGGTGTTAAAATTTTTTTTTAGCATTTTATAGAATGTTTTTGAAAGAAACAGGAGAGGAAATCAGATGAAACGTGTGTTTATCAGGTTGTTTGGCTGTGTCTTGTCTGCAATCGGATTGGGGGCGTCGTATGATACGACAATGACGCTTGTGATGGGCAAAGACAAGGCGCCAGGTTCAGCGTGGGCGGCAGCAAATGACAGTTGTTATTATAATTCTGGCTGTATTCCATCAGGAATGTATACTAGTTCGTCTGGTATAACAGGTATAACAAGTGAGTGTAATAATGAAGATGGTGGGAAGTATAGCTATCATGTTCTTTTACGGCCTTTTTATGTTGGTTGGCTTAACAAGAGTTATTCGGGAACACCTATTACTGGAGAGTGGCCGTTGAATTTTGGCGGCAATAGTCGTGTGGATATCGATTATACCTTTAGTGGGACAGGTGGTATTTATCCACTTCAAGGGTCGTTTTATAAGTGTACTTCCAATACGCCGCAGGCCTCGACCACATTGAGCTTGTGTAGTCGTTATGATGGTATTGGATATGGGACATCCACTGGTGTGGGTGATAGTCCAGATAATTTGTCTTTTAGAAACGGTTGTGTTCTAAATAGTGAAGAAGTTGGTGGAGTAAGTTATGATAACTATTATGCTGGCTCTAAAAGATATGGTGCGGTATATATGTATTCTCCTCAGCCGTTTATAGATTTGGGTTGTTGTTCGTATGGGGGGGGGTCTGGCTCTTCTGGTTCTACTTCTTCTGGTTCTGGTTCTTCTGGCTCTGGTGCTGCTTCTACTTCTGGAACAACTACGTCATGCAAGTGTTATTATGCACAAGCGACACAGGAATATTCTTATTATTATTATAAAACGGCCTCTTCTACAGATACAGCTGGATGGGTTTATACACATACAGTTCCTTTTTATGAACCTTTTGTTTTTTATTATTTTGAGGGGTGTGAAGAAGGTAATTATCAGGTGCAGACATTTGCTAGTAGTGAGGATCGCAATTTTGGAATAAATCTTATGACATCGACTTCTTGGGTTAGATTAAGAGATGGCGATGGTAAGATTACAAGTCTGTGTAACTATGAGTTGGTTGGTTCTTCCATGACAACTATTAAAGATGGCGAAAATGCTTTTTATGAGAATATTTGGAATGCTTGTGAAATTTGTCCTGAGATGACGAGTATTCGTAATTCTTCTTCCTTTTCACCGTCTATTACTAGTATGGGAACTGCTTCGTTTGTAACAGGGTCTAATACAACACTGTGTTATGCAAATGTGAGGGACAATAAGGACGCCACAGGAACCTTTAATCTGACGAGTTGTACTTCTGAATAAATTTAAAGAGCAAAGTTCCCAAAAAGGGAACTTTATTTTTAGGAATAAATATTTTTTATCTAAAAGGGCAGAAAGGTTATTTCTGTGGTGTGTTATTTATTCTGTGTTTATAAAAGAGTGGGGGGTGCTTTTTTTCTTAGTTTTGTTTTGTTTTGTTTTGTTTTGTTT
>JAZLBQ010000002.1:0-11101 GCA_045613785.1 Candidatus Enterousia sp.
TGTTATGAAACTCACGCTGCTTCGGATACGGGTCGTAATATAAAAAACGCCGCCGCTCCTCGTCCCGAAGAGTCGCTAGTAAAGCACTTAAGTCTTGCTGGCTAAACCCGTCTAGCTTCCTCATAGGTCGTCCTCATGTATTGTGATTGGTTGAGGGGTTTGGATTGGTGTAGGGATAGAGATTGGTGTGGGTGTGGATGGAGTAGAGGCGGGCGTGGATGCCGGAGTCGTTAATGCCGCTATCAGCTCCTTAATGCTCTCGTTGCTTAGGTGGCTTAGAGTCGCCTGTGTCTTACGATTACGAAGGCTGGTGCTTTTGGATGGATTGCTGTAATGTGCCTTTATCAGAGAATACTTCGATGTTGAGACTTTGTGCTCGTGAAGGTCGGTGGTACTTAAGGACTCGTCTAAGTATTGCGATGATAACACCTCTTCTTCTACCTCAGTAAGCGTGTCTAGGAAACTGGAATCGCCATCACGCCGCCAAAAATAATATACAACACCCCATGGCGGTATGGACTGCGAGTATGTGTGGGGGAAGTATAGTGGTGGCTGATGGTTGGCACAACGCTTCGCATCCTCGTCAAACATCGTGTGAAGGGGGAGACGGTGGGTGCTTATGAGGGATATATAAAAATCCATCAGCTCAGGTGTCTGTGGAGCCAGTAACGAATGGTCTCGATATAGTGAAAGACTGTCAGCAGTCGGAATGGTCGGTGTCTTCTTCATACATAAAATAGTAATACCATCATCAGGACATGTCAACCCTTTTTTAAAAACCCAGAGTGTTTGTCGAGGGGGGAGTTAGTGTGTGTGTGCCACCCCCCGTTTCCGGACCCGCCCCCCGTCAGCCCGTTGAAAAAAATTTCTTGCTATCGTATTGGCATGTGGTACACTACGACCATAACCCAGTGACAACACTGGCACATTAACAGACTAACAAAGGACTACGACTATGAGTAAAATTGACACTATGTCAGCAATCAGATTCAGAACAGGACAACCATACCACAACACTAATACACAAGTGACAGTCAGCGACAATGGCGAATCACGACTATTCTTATGGGGCAACCTAATCGCATGGACAAGCGACAACCGCAGTAAATTACACGTCAATCAATGTGGTTGGGATACAACGACCACCAACAGCAGATTAAGAGCCTTGGGAGTGGACATCTGCCACAAGCGGACCAAGTTATACATTAACGGACAGCCTGCGGACAGTGAAACAACTTATACAATGGCATACTAACCAGCGACAACGCATGCAGGGCGATTTTTGCCCTGCTTTTTTTAACACTAACAAAGGACCTAACGACCATGAGCAAGCGACACACGTACATACAGCATACAACGCATGCGAGAGCCTGCACACGTCACACATGGACAGCGATAGCGACAGAGATACAACCGAGCCAGCGGACAGCGATACCAGCGACAGCCAAGCGATTAAATCAATGGACATATTACAGTGTGAGCGACAACGGCTTAACACTACACACATGGCGACTACAACAGCGATTTTATTAAAAACCCAGTATTTTCAATGACTTATTACTAACTGACCCCGATACTAACAAATACGGGTACGCATTGCCGCACCAAAAATCAAGTAAATTCAATGACTTATCAAATATCAATTTTTTGTCAACATTGAAAAAATAAAGTAAAAACAATGAGTTATTGCGGTTTTCAGACCCCAAAAGTTGACAAAATCAAAAAAATGGCGGAAATCGGGCATTTGCGTAGACTTCCACATATAGATATATATACATATACATAATGAAAAGAAAATCAATCACACATTTTTTAAATATATATATAGATACCCCCCAAGTCTATTTGGGGAAGTCTACGCAGTTGGCTGTTTTCTGGGAAAATATCTATATGGGTAAATCTACGCACTTGACATTTTAATAAAAAAATATATACTTTATGACATAACCACCCTTATAATATAACAGGGTACACAACACTAACATAAAGGACTAACGACTATGCAATGGAAAACTACATTTTGGCAAGATTTTAGTATTGCCGATATATTTGGCATTAACGCAATCAGAGACACATACAATACATGCTATAACCAATACAAGGACAACACCGAATACGTCACAGAGTTGGTTATAGTATTGAATCACAAGATTTGGCAACACTACGAGAAAAACAATCATGCCGTTGCCAAGGTATATGACGAGTTATGGCGAGAGTTGCACGACTATTGCTTGAACACATTAAAGGGCGATGACTTGCGTTATTACATACAAACAACAGATTAACCAAAGGACAGTAAACTATGTATATTGCTTATGATTATGAGACAGGCGATATTATTGCACAAAGCCCCACGATAATGGGGCTTTCACAAAAAGTAAATATCAACAGAAAAACGATTGCTACACACATATCAAAAAACACTAACAGAGAGTTATACCCGATGACATATATGGGTAAAATTTGCTTTATAAATGACAAGTGTACAGAAATCATGACTAAATTGCCCGATGACGAGTTTGAGCCAGAGATTTTTCACGTATATAAAGCCAGTACAGGCGAGTATATTTGTCCATGTACATTGCAGGCATTATGCGACAGACTTGATATAAGTGTGAAAGCAGGGGTTGCAAAGTCAGTTGATAACTATGTATTGACTAAATATAATATATTTTTATCACGCACACAGGCGGAAAGTTTGCCACCAAAGAAATCAGTATATGAGATATTTACTGATGACAATAATTTAGTGTTAAGTACGTTCCACCCAGATAATTATAAGTACTGGAAACCAGTAAATATGACGTTCTACCCGAATCCATATAAACCAAATCATTATATGGTAAAATTGCCTTATGATTTTGATAATTTGCCACCAAAGCACAGGTTGCCAGTGATTGACTATTTAGAACGACCAGAAAATATTTTACTTGACAGTGATGATGACTGATAGTATTATACCACCAAGCCCCTGCCAACAGGCAGGAAATTAAACAAAACATGAAAGGACTTTACATGACTAACAAAGAGTTGTACAAAAAGTACATTAAAAACAATATTCCATTACTTTTAATAGGTAAATCGGGTACAGGTAAATCAGAAATTATTAAATCTATTGCAAGCGAGTTAAATATGCCAGTGGTTGACTTGCGTATGTCACAGTTGCCACCAGAGGACTTAAATGGTTTGCCAGCCCCGACAGAGGACAAAAAAGCATTTACATATCTGTTGCCAGAGTGGTTTTATAAATTCCAGCCAGACACACCATTTGTGTTGTTTTTAGATGAAATCAACCAAGCCACACCAAATACAATTAACGCATTGTATGCGTTGGTACATGATAAAATGTTGGCAGGGCGAGTAAACCCAAATATGCGAGTAGTTGCCGCAGGCAATTTGATAGATGAATCAGACTACTTAAATGAATTGCCAAAACCATTGCTGAATCGTTTTGTGGTAAAAGCACACGAGGCAAAGGCAAAAGAGGTTATAGATTATTTGTCAGAAAAATACAAAGACAATGAAAAAGCACAACGAATCTTGAAAGCGGTACAGAAATTAGATTGGTTGGAAAACATGAACCCACGAGCATTAGAACGTTGTATAAAAATCTTGACTGTACATAAAATCAAGGACAAAGATGAGATATTGTGCCAAGCAAACGGCAATGAGGGTTTGGCAAGTATTATTATAGACAGTTTGTCAGACAAAGAGCCAGAAACATGCGATGAAACCTCAACAGAGGAATTGATTAACGCAGTGAAAAATGGCAAAGCGGTTGAAATGATAACAGAGGAAATAAAGGAGTTATTAAATGACAAAAACTAATAAATGGTATGTTATCAAAGTTGATGACAGATATGTACACGATATTACACTAGACATTGAAAACACCCGATTTGAAATTGAGGGTACAGCCGACAAAGATGATATTAAACACGCAAGGTTGTTTGATTCCGAGGGCAGAAAAATAAAACTGTTAGGACTAGGGTTAATATCTGATAAAAATACGACAATACAGTCTTTTTCTGTTGACGTTCGCACTGAAATTGTGGACAAGTCTGATGACTATGTATTCCAGTGTGAAACCAAAGGCGGAAAAAAGATATATTTTAGCAGATTCCACAAAGAACATGGTATTGGCATGACTAAACCAGAGTTAGAACAAGACATTGCGTTGGCACAAGCCATGGTCTGCGATGAAACACAAATAATAGCATTGCAGAATCTGTTTGCCGACATGGAAAGCAAGGACATATTAAATGATGACTTGCAAGGGGCAACATGGACAGCAATACCAGTAAAAAAGACTTTTGAAAACATAAAAGAAATATAAAAATCAGTGGGGTGGAAACACCCCACAAGCACATGAAAGGACTAACAATGACTAGAAAAAATTATGGTATTATGGGGTACACAAAAAATCACAAAAACCCCAGCACAAACAGCAGTGTAAAATATCTTGCAGATTTATTTGATATAAAAGACAATACTAAAATTGAACAGATTTTAGAAAAAGAGTTTAATATCAGAGACAATTATGAAAAAGAAATGGTTGCAGAAACTGTAAAATCGGTTTTTTTGGAAAAACAGTTAGAAAAACACAATCGGGCTAGATTATGCCCCGAGGTAAATTTAACACCATACACAGATAATACAATCAGAGGTATTATAAAAACATATTTTCAAGAGCGAGACAGGGTTAGTGAAAATCGCAAAAACTATGAAAACAAAACAGCAGATGAACAAATAAAAGCAAGCAATGAATATTGGGGTTTTCATGACAAAAACAGTCAAGCAAGAGAAAAATACAGAAAAGTATTAAAACAGAGCAAAAAACGGCAACAGCAACAGCAATCATCAGCCAATAAGAATCAACAGCCTGCGTTGACACAAGCAGACTTGAATAAAATGGTTGCTGAATCAAAGCAATCATTGCCAGATGACATGCAATTCCTTGAATCATATTTAGATGATGACTATACAAAACATGCAGTAAAAGAAATTGAATCGCACGCAGGTCGTGAAATATTCCCTATGCAAGGTCAAGGGAGGCACGAAACAATGGCAAAATTAAAGACTGATAAACAAGGCAAATATGAATCTATTGGTTTGCACAAAGCATTGACAAAGATTTTAGATGACATATTAGGTCAGACAGAAATTCGGTCAGTAGAGCGAGGGTATAACAGACCAAGCCGATTTAGTCACTTTGTTAAAGGTTGTTTTTTGCCAGTGTACAAATCAAATAAACCACGCAAACGACCTGCGTTTTTCATTGATTCGTCAGGCAGTATGAGCATACGCAGGGGGCATTTTAATTGCATAACGTCTGCGATTGGGGCATTTTTGCGAGTACACCACAGACGAATCAGCGAATTGAGACCAAAGTATTATTCTTTCACTGGTGGTTTTGACGTAAAAGAAATTGACATTAAAAATCAGTTGCCTGTTGCATGCGGTGGAACAAGCACAAGATTTTTGTGCAATGTAAATAACAAAGAAAAGTCAATAATCATAACAGACGCAGAATTTGAAAACTATGAATTGGCAGAATTAAGACTGTGGGCAACGAATCACAGGACAGCCGATATTCATTGGATTACAAATAACAAAAGACATGCAGAGAGATTGAAAGGGGCATTAACAGGGTTTGGAAATCAAAAAGTGCATTATGCAGAATTTTAACAAAAGAGGTAAAAAAAATGAATAGAATTTTATTTAATTTAGGCTGGTGGTTGGGTAGTCAAGTACGTTGCATTTGTTTTGTGCTTGTTATACTGATAATAAACTTATTTAACCCATTGGCAACCATAAAAGCATTGGTTGACATTGGCAAATCGTCAGAAAAAGTATTAGAAACATTAAAAAAAAGAGGTAAAAACAATGACTAAAACAAAAGCACAGATTCAATCTGAATTAGATGACATGGCAAAACTTGCCATGTCTTATAAAAACATTGCACTAGATTGTTTGAAAAAAGAATCAACGCATGATGAAATTTTGGGTATGTTGTGGTATATCGTTGCCTTGATTTTGTCACATGGTCACAGTTTTGTGGGGCATGCGTGTAGTGTAATAGCACTTGTAATCAGCATACATTATGCGATACAATCATGGAAAACATATAAGAAAAAAAGACAATTATGATAGAAATATATGATAGTGCAAACGATTATATTGCCAGTGTTGAATCTTATGTGCAAGCCAGCAGATTAACAGGCGAGCAAGCCAGCACAGTACGCAATCGGTTAAACAACCCGATTGAGGGCAGATATAATTATTACACAAAGGACAATCGTGGTTATTTACTGCGGTTGTCTTTTACATTATACACACTAGCAAGGCAGACAGAATACCCGACACCACAGCAAATTGAAATCATCGGCAAAGCAGTAAGGGAATTATTAAAATGACAGACACAAAATTTTTATTAGAAAAAAATGTCCGCAATAACATTATTTTATTGTCGGCAAAGAGCGGTATTACACTTTTTAACAACCCAGTAGGCACAGCATGGGCAGGAAAGTATAACCCCAGCACACACAGTGTAATTGCCCCACGAGCGGTTAAATATGGGCTTGCAGTAGGGTCATCAGATTTGATTGGTATAACACCTGTAAAAATAACGCAAGATATGGTCGGCAAAACCATTGGCGTTTTTACTGGCGTTGAGGTAAAATTAGATAAAAATGGCAAGTACAAAGAAACAGCGGAACAGAAAAAGTTTGGAAAATTTATTGAAAAAAATGGCGGTTTTTATATACTTGCAGACAGTTATGGCGATATATTAAATTTTTTTAATTCCAAAGCCTTGACATTTGGAATCGCAGCATTATAATTATAATAAAGAAATAACGAAAAGAAGGATTTTTGTAATGGTAGTCATAAACCCTTTCAAAAGTGCTAGTAGCATGAAGGCGAAAACCCCGATTATTGTTAGTCTGGTCGGGGAATCGTCTTGCGGTAAAACCTATTCCGCATTAAGACTTGCAACAGGCTTAACAAATAACCCAAAAGAAATTTTTTTAATTGATACTGAAAATCGTGGGGCTATGTACGCAGATATTTTTGGCGATTATCAAGTCGCTAACGTTTCCGAGTACGCAGTAGCGGTTGGCAGACCCACGCACAGACCACAGAATTACATTGAATTGATTGACATTGCTAAAAAAAATGGGGCAAAAGTGTTAATCATTGATTCGTTGTCTGACCCATGGGCTGGCGATGGCGGTTGCGTTTCATGGGCAGCGGCATTAAAAGAAAAATACGAAAGCACACACAATGGCAGACAGGCTGGAATATCGGTATGGGCATTGCCAAAAGCCTCGTATTCCGAAATGATGAATAAAATATGTAATTCATCAATGAATATTATTTTTACTTTCCGCACCAAAGAAATAGTTGATGTTCAAAAAAACGAATACGGTAAAGCGGTGGTTAAGGAAGAAAAGAAAATTGAAATTGTACGTGAATCGGGCAATAAATATAACATTACTTGGGAATTACACCTTGACGGCACCACAAAAAAGATTGCGAAAATCGGCAAGACGTTTGACGGTGGCGATTGGATATTCAAAAGTGGCGAATTGCTTACAGAAGAACACGCAAAACGCATGTTAGAGTGGCAAAACGCAACAAAAGAATCGGTTATAAGTGCTGGCAGACAGGCGAAAGACCGAAAGGCTTGGTTTGAATCATTAAACCCTGCCGAAAAACGGTTAGCAACACAATTTGCTGACGAAATCAAACAAGAACAAACAATAACAGAAGAGAATTTATAATGGACGAAAAGAAAACACCAATTATAAAAATTCGTGGCGATGGCGGTTTTTCTGTGGCGGTATTTGCTGACATGAAAAAACGCAGTGACGAAACCGAATATGTTAGTTATTCAGCAGTGTTGCAAAAATCATGGAAAGATAAGAACGACCAGTGGCAACAACAGTCTGTATCAATGTTTGATAATAACTTGCCAAACGTGGCATTGTTATTGCAAAAAGTAGCGAGTGCAATTATGGACTTGCGAAACAACACACAACCGCCTGCAACACAACAGCAACCAGCGGTTGAAAAAACTAACGCACAAGCAATCGATGAATTATCAGATTCTGTGCCATTTTAAGAACAAAAGGAACTAAAAATGTCAAAAAACATACACGAAATTACTATAACAGCAGAAGAAAAAGTTAAAGAATATGACTGTGGAAAGTGTGTCGGGTACGATTGCCATACAACATACAAAGGCAAAAGCAAAGACGGCATCACACCACCGATGGCAACGGCACTGATTGGCGATTTATTGGCGATTCAAGATTTGGAACCAGAAGATATTGACGAAATCTTGACTCTTATAATGAAAAAAATCTTGCCAAACGCAACATGTTTGTCAACAAAAGGCAAATCATTAGATGAATCAATGGAAGAATCTATTGAAATCCATAAGAAAAAGGGTAAAAAGTCTGCGAAAGATACGTTTATGGAACTTATGGAAGATGAACGTTGGCGTGATTTGTTGTTTGATAGAACAGCCTTGAAACAAGACAAATTAGGCAAGAAAATATGTGCATGGATGGTCACTGCATTGAAAGACATTGAAGATTTGGGCGGTAAAGTACAGAAGAAAAATTTGGAAAAAGTACTGTTCGAAGATGTCTTGGTAGAAGAAGATGACGAATAATAAGGTTATACAATGACACGAAATCAGATAAGGAAAAGAATCGCAGAGATTGAACAGTTTATATTAGTAAACCCAGAACAAGCAAAAATACTTGGGTTTAATGAACTGTTAAAACAGTTGCGAAAAGACCTTGAAGATTGTAAAAGATGAGTGTATAATCAAACAGTTTGGTGGAATCTCTATGGGCCTTCTTTCTCTCCATTCCTTCCGTCCTTTAAGATTCCACCACCAAGTTCGGGCATGTGACCTCCTTTAAAGGGCTAAGTAGTGTATATTGGCTCTCAGAAAACTGTGTTATGCTGGTTTTGTTATTTCCAGTCAAAACATGTCGTCACGCATACAGCCCAGCTACCGTATCACGCTAGTCAAAAGCATGTAATAACACAGAAATATACACCATGTGGGGAACAAGACCTCAAGTTGTTGCCCCACATTTTTTAAAACGAAAGGAACTAAGACATGAACTTATACAGAAATATATCAATCGCTGATTATCACAGCGAAAAAACAATCCCATCTCGCTCAGCATTAGTACAGGCATTGAAATCGCCTGCACACTTAAACATGTACCTAAACGGCACACACAAAGTCAACGACAGTATGAAGTTAGGCACTTTTATTCATGACTTCATTGAAAATGGCATTAAAATATCGGCAGATTGGACAACAAAACAAGAATTATATCAACGTGCCACAAACGGCAGACCAGCAGGCAGCCCAAAACTTGATGACGAGGGCAACCCGCTTTTTTCTTATGTAAATACAGTCGATGAAAGTCTTGCACTTACACCTGCAAAGTCTGTACTAGCGGTGTCGATGATGAAAGCTATTGAAAACGACATGTTTATTGTGTCGGCTATGGACTTAGATGACTTGGTTATTGAACCGACATTTGTTGGGGAAATCAACGGCATGAAAGTAAAAGCAAGACCAGACTTGGCGTTTACAAACAACGATTCATTGATTGAAATTAAAACAACCTCATCGCTAGACCCAGCCGACATTGGTCGTGAATTTTTTGAATACGGTTATGACATGCAGGCGTATTTAGAACTAGAACTTAGCGGTGCAGATAGGGTTTATTTTTATTTTGTATCATCAGAAACACCGTCAGGCACAGCAAGATTTTGTGTCGACAGGGAATCACAGTGGTACAAATTGGGTAAATTTAGAACTGAAAAAGCATTAGAATTGTATTATAAACACAAAGATTCGGTTGCCGAATCTTATACGCAAGCGGATATTGAGGTGCCGTTGTGCTACAAAGCTGCGAATTACATGGCTGAGAACGGCATAGAGGCTTAAAATGTATGTCTTGCGTGATTATCAAGAAAAAGCAGTAAAAGACACAAGACAAAGTTTCTGCGATGGTTATTCTGCCCCTTGTTTGGTATTATCCACAGGGGCAGGAAAGACTGTTTGTGCAGGACAGATTGTCCATGACGCATTTCATAAAGGAAAGCGTGTTGTTTTTGTCGTACACCGCCAAGAATTAGCAAAACAAACAGCAAAAACATTCCGAGGTTATGGTATTGAACCAGCGTTTATTATGGCGAACGTCAAGCCCGATACAGACAATCCGGTACAGATTGCCACAATAGGCACGTTGCGTAATCGTCTTGATAAATACCAAGAACCAGACCTTATTATTTATGATGAAAGCCAACACTGCATGGCGAACCAATGGCTTACCATCAAAAAAACATGGAACAAAGCAAAAATAATTGGTTTAACAGCAACGCCATGTCGATTAGACGGCAAGCCACTACGTGAATTTTTTGATAAACTTGTTATAGGTCCATCTACCGCAGATTTAATAAAGGCTGGTGCATTAACGCCATACGATTATTATGCACCGAGTGTTATTGATACAACAGGCATGAAGCATAACAAGACAGATTTTACTGCCGATGCCCTTTCTTTTTTTTCACAGAAAAGGGAAATAATTGGCGACAATATAAAACAATATCAGCAACTGGCGAATGGCAAACGAAATATTGTGTTTGCCTGCAATGTAAAACACAGTATGGAAATCGTCAAACGCTACCAAGATGCGGGAATACCCGCTGCACACCTCGATGGTGAAACCCCTGCCGCTGAACGTGAGGATATTCTTTCACGTTTTGCAACCGGTGAAATAAAAGTTTTATCAAACGTAGAACTTTTTGGCGAAGGGTTTGACCTGCCTGCTATTGAGGTTGTGTCCTTGCTACGTCCGACCTTATCGACCTCACTGTATCTACAACAGGTCGGACGGGCATTAAGACCTTGCCCAGAATTAGGCAAAGAACGTGCGATAATATTAGACCATGTCGGCAATTATGAACGGCATGGCATGCCGGACGATGAACGAGAATGGTCGTTAAAAGGCGGTCTTGTTAAAAAAACGTCATCAAGACAAACAGAATCAACAGTAAGGGT
>JAZLBQ010000003.1:0-123535 GCA_045613785.1 Candidatus Enterousia sp.
TTTTGTTTTGTTTTGTTTTGTTTTGTTTTGTTTTGTTTTGTTTTGTTTTGTTTTGTTTTGTTTTGTTTTGTTTTGTTTTGTTTTGTTTTCTGATAACGATTTAATTGTTGGTAATGTAATTTCAAATAAAAAAATTGATAATGTAAAATATGGTCGTTTTTGATGTTTTGCTGTTGTGATGCTTTTTGAAAAAGAAAAACCCCAATTGGGGATTTTTCTTTTGGGTCGTTTTGTTTGGTTTTTAACGACTGTTTGATTTTGCTTTGGTGGCGTTACGCTGTGCTATTTTTGCATATACTTTTTTGATGCCAGCGATAATTTTTTCCAATGTAGTTGGTTCGTTTATGCGTTGTTCTTCACGCCAGGCACTGTATTCTTGCTTTTGGTCTTCGTATTTTTTTAAGCGTTCTTCCATTGTTGTGCCAGGAACGTTGACATTTGGATCTTCGACAAATGGTGGTTCTGAACTCATATTTTATCCTTTTTTGTTTTCCTGTTATTTTATTTTCTTATTTTTGTTTGTCAAACAACTTCGGTTACTGCACGTAGCGAACCGTCACGTGAAAGCTGAACAACACGAATCTTTTTCTTCATCTCTGCAATTAAATCAGTGCGGTTGTATGCAGGTTGAGTGTGTAAAATTCGATCCGCAAATGCGGCATACGCCGCTTCGGCAGTTTCAGCGTGAATTGTTGTGTAAAAGTGATCGTGACCAGTCCCCAACATTTGCCACAGTGCAGATGCGTTGTCAGTTGATATTTCGCCACCAATAATCACATCAGGTGTCATTCGAACAACTAAATCCAATAATCTGGTATAGTTAAAATCGTTGGTCTGTTCTGTGCGTGATAATACAAAGTGAACACGATTCGATTGTGGAACACGAATTTCACGTGCGTCTTCGACCGTAATCACACGGCTGTTTTGATCAATCAATGTCAGCAGGTGATTTAAAAATGTTGTTTTTCCTGTTGATGTCGCACCAGATATTAAAATTGGACTGCCGTCATTTATTGCAGACATCAAGCGATCATACGGGTCGTCTGGACGAACCGTTTGACGTGGGTTGATTTTTAGCAGTTTTTCCCCACGACGCAGATGATAATTCTCAAAATTTGTGCTGGGGGCGTTGCCACCACGAATATTTAGTGCAACACCACCGGTTACGTCGTTTTCATCATACTGAACATTTGGACCCGCAATCGCAGTAAATCGATGATTCCCTGGTAATGTTGCATAAACAACAGGCATTCCGTGAATCGGATCAAATGGCCGCTCGTAAATATTGGCAACAGTATGAATTAAATCAACCAAGTATTGTTTGCTTAGTATTTCAGACCGGTATTGAACCCATGGAACACGTGCACCATGCAGACGCATCCATACGGTGCCCGCATTGTTTATGGCAATTTCTTCTACAAATTCGGGTTTGTAGAACTCGGCCAGTGGTTTGAGTAAAGAATCCAAAACAATATTTGACATCAAGGTAATTTTACCATAAATCGTGGCTTGAATCAAAAGTCTTTATTTGTTAAAATAAAAAAAAAGAGAGATTGAATATGAAAAAAATGTTCTTGATTGCATTGCTGGGGATAGTGGCCTTGGGGGGCTGTGCGTCAAATAAGGATGTGCCTTATAATGAAGTTGACTTTGCACAGGGCGGTGAAGATGCACCGCTGTATAACGAACGAACCAGCACATTTATGCAGTCTGATAACCAATACGCAAATATCGATTCGTATAAACCAAAAACAGCCGAAGAAAAAGAACAAAACTCTAACCGTTGGAATACGTCCAGAATGGAAACTAGATGGCAGGAATATCGTGGTGCAATGGTGCGGGTGCAAATCTTGCTGGGAAATACAGATGTTCGTGAAATGCGTCTGCGTTTGATGCAAAACGCTGATGGTATGGATATTGATGGCGATTCTCGCACAGTGTTGGCGGCGGTCGCAGATTATGAAATGAAACGTGTGTGCGGACGTAATGCCGATAGTATCGTGATGGTCTATGACCGACCATCGTTCGATGCAATGCGACCAACACCGTATTTCGATTACCGTATCGAAGCCGAAGGTGCAACTATGCGTGAATATGGTTTTCGGTGCGTGTATGTAAAATAAACTAAATAAACTAAACAAACTAAACAAAAAGGAAGAAAAATGAAAAAGTTGGCATCTGTTATCGGTCTGTGTGCTGTTTTTGGTTTGACAGGTTGTGGTGAAAAAACACCTGTTGCAGAAAATGGTGATACTGTGGTTATCAATTTTGCTGGTTATTTAGATGGTGTTCAGTTCCCAGGCGGAACAGCAGAAAATTTCCCATTGAAATTGGGTAGCGGTCAGTTCGTCCCAGGCTTTGAAGAACAGGTCATTGGTATGAGCGAAGGTGAAGAACGTGATATCAATATCACTTTCCCAACAGAATATGTTCCAGAATTGGCAGGTAAATCTGTTGTCTTCAAAGTAAAAGTTGTTGATATCGTTGAAGAATAATAACGGTGTTTAAACTAATAGAAAATGCCCCGTTTGGGGCGTTTTCTTTTATCTTTTTTAGTTCGTTTTCTGTTTGATTTACGTTTACATTACAAAGTCTTCGCCCAGATAAACTTTTTTTACCATTTCGTCTTGAACAATTTCTGCAGTCGTGCCGTGTTTCAGAATTTTGCCATCGTGCAAGACATAGCTGCGGTCTGTAATCCCCAATGTTTCACGAACGTTGTGGTCGGTAATGATTACACCTAAACCACGATTTTTTAACTGTGAAACAAGGCTGCGGATTTCATTTACTGCAATTGGGTCAATCCCAGCAAATGGTTCGTCTAATAAAATAAACTTTGGATCGTTTGCCAACGCACGGGCAATTTCAACACGACGACGTTCGCCACCAGACAATGCTGTCGCAGGACTGCGACGCAGTGATGAAATTGAAAATTCTTCAAGCAGTGAATCTAATTTCTTTTGACGCTTTTTGCGGTCTGGTTCGACAACTTCCAATATTGCCATAATATTTTGTTCAACCGTTAGCCCACGGAATACACTGTTCTCTTGGGGTAAATATCCAATGTGCAGACGGGCACGCTGATAAAAGGGCAGGTGAGTTATGTCCTGGGAATTAAGGAATATTTGGCCGCCTGTGGCTGATAACTGGCCTGTGATGCAATAAAATGCAGTTGTCTTGCCAGCACCGTTTGGCCCAAGTAAGCCAACCGATTCACCTTGGCGTGCTTCAAGAGATACGTCCTTGATGACCATGCGTTTGCCATACGATTTAGATAAATGTTCAACACGTAATATTGATTGTTTCATAGTCTTATCACCAATTCGTCAGTTCGTAGTTTGTCGCCGTTGCTGGAATCAATATGAACGTTGCCGTGCAATGTTATTGTCTTTTCTGTTCGATTGTATTGTCCAGAACGTGCCGTTATGTTATCTGTTATTTTTGTTCCGCCATTTTTACGGCTGATTATGCCAGATACGCTGTTCATAAATATTATGTCGGGATTGTTGTATTCTTGGTAGCCAGTCTTGGCACGCAACTTGAAAGGTTCGCCATTTTTGTCAGTGCCTACAAATGATGCACCTGACATCTTGAACTGGTTCGTGACAATGTCTGTCATATTTATTGCAGAAATTGGTGTCCATAAAATTTGCTTGGTAAATAATGAACCCGCAACCAAGGCAGCAACCATAACTAAACCCCAGCCAGTAAAAAAGAACTGCCACAGGCGTTTTAACCGTCTGTGTTTAGAGAATATTATAAAACTGCGTTTGTCTTTGTTCATAATCGCAGTTTAGACAATGAATAATAAAAAAGCAATTTTTATATTTATCACTCTTAGATTTTATGCTATAATAGATACTAAGAGAGATGAAAAGAAATTTACTGTTTTTAGTCGCTGGTCTTGCCTTGGTCGGTAATGTTGCCCAGGGGGCTATTACTATTAAAAAAGCTGCACCTGTCGCAGCCAAGCAGACTTCTGCACTGGAAGCAGGGCAGACGTTAGTGCCGACGGTTTTAGGTTTGGTAAGTGGAATTCAACAATTAAATAAACAGCAAAAAGAACTGACCGCTGAATGTAGTCCTACAGGTCAGGAATTAGATTTTGTGAATAAAATTGTTAAAGAGTGGGCTAAAACTGGGGCTGCAACAGCTGATGAAGTGGAAAACAGATTGGGAATGAGGCGTTGTTCCACAGGACCAACAGGGGGATATCAGACTTCTGTGCGTGTTGCGGCAGGGACAGATGAAAGTAGCATAGTTTGTTTTGATTATTTCGGTGGACCAGGTAATGAAGATATGGTTTGGGAATACTTCCCAATGGCTGTTAAGGCTTATTATTGCACAGATGGGGCGTTGACAGGCTGTTCTGATAAAGAAAGACGCGAAGTTTCTAATATATATGATGTCTTTAATTTGGTTGATTTTGCTCAGGCAGATTATACCCCGACCGAAGCAACAATGGCCGCAAAATTGATTTCAAAGATTGAAAAATGTTCGTATTCTAAATTGAATGCAAAAAAGAAAGCAATGTGGGGCGATTTCTTGATTGATACAATCTCTGGTGTTGGTGAAAAGACAAATACAGGGGCAATTATGCAAACTGTTAGTGGGGTTGCAAATACAGGTGGTATGGGAGCGTTGCAATCTTTGGGGGGCTTGGCAAGTCAGTTTATGGATAGGTAAATAAAAATCCCCATAGCGGGGATTTTTATTTGCTTTCATTAAATTTAACGAGTTTTTGCAATGCTGGATATTTCTGATAACATGCAGCCGTTGCCACGTTGAAATGGATTGAATCCAGCCTGTGGAACAACCTTGATTGTTGAGATTGCGATTGCTTTTGGCTTGTCTTCAATTTCTTCCTGTATCGTTGTGCGGCACAAGAATTTGTTGACTGTATTCATTTCAGCCAGGTTGTATTTCTTTACAATGCATTCCCCATTAAATGAGCAAGCACCTGTTTCATTGTTCACGTGTGGACAATGCATGTTTACACAATTTGACATAATAAATCCTTTTTTTAATTTTTCTGGCAGGGATATTAGCACGTAAAAATCATTTGTCAACTTGTTTTTTATTTCTATGCTTTTTGAGAAATGTAAAGAAAAAACCGTCTGTTAGACGGTTTTTATTCTTAAGTCTTTTCTTTGCTTTTTAGTTCTTATGCCGCTTTTTTTGCCTCTGATTTAACTTCGATTGGTTCTTTTTTGCCGTTTACGACATCGGCATCAATCACAATTTCTGCTAAATCATCTTGATCTGGGGCGTTGAACATCGGCTGCAGAAGAACACGTTCCAGAATACTGCGTAGCCCACGAGCACCTGTTTTACGCTGAGCCGCAATCTTGGCAATAGCAGATAGACCATCGTCGGTTATAGTCAATTTAACACCGTCGATTTCTAACATTGCTGTGAACTGCTTTACAACAGCATTTTTTGGTTCGGTCAAGATTTTTACTAATGCAGCCTCGTCAAGTTCTTGCAAAGTAGTGATTACTGGCAGACGACCGATTAGTTCAGGGATAATACCAAATTTTACTAAATCTTCGGGTTCTACATCAGCCAGAAAGTTCTTGTTTTTGCGTTCTTCGGCGGATTCAACGTGGGCACCAAAGCCAATGCCACGACGTTCGCAAGTGCGATTGCCGATAATTTTGTTCAATCCATCAAATGCACCGCCGCAGATAAATAATATTTTGCTGGTGTCTAGTTGGACAGTTGCTTCGCCTGGGTGTTTGCGACCGGCGCCACCAGCAGGAACGTTCGCAACAGTTCCTTCGATTAGTTTTAATAGTGCTTGCTGCACGCCTTCACCAGAAACGTCACGGGTCAATGATGGGTTTTCGGATTTGCGAGAAATTTTATCGATTTCGTCGATATAAATAATTCCACGGCTGGCACGTTCAACATCAAATTCTGCGTTTTGTAGCAGACGAGTCAGAACACTTTCCACGTCGTCACCGACATAGCCGGCTTCGGTCAAGGTGGTTGCGTCTGCGATTGCAAATGGAACGTCTAGGATTCTTGCAAGTGTTTGTGCAAACAATGTTTTACCTGTTCCAGTAGAGCCAATCAATAGAACATTCGATTTTTGGATTTCAATGTTCGATGATGCTGCAACATTATGGCGTTTATAGTGGTTATATACCGCAACAGACAATGTGCGTTTCGCAGTTTCTTGACCGATGATGTATTCGTTCAAGAAATTGTAAATCTGGGACGGTGTCGGCAGTTTGGTTGTTTCTTTGCTGACCTGTTGGCGGGTGTCGTCTGCCATTATGTCATTGCAAAGATTTATGCATTCGTCACAAATGCACACGTTGCGTCCACTGACCAATTTTTTTACTTCATAAACAGCTTTGCCGCAGAAACTGCAAAACTGGTGGTTGTTTTCTGGATTTGGTGTTTTTTCGTCACTCATATCTGAAATCCCATTAAATATGATTATTTACGTTCCAATACTTTATCAATCAGTCCAAATTCTTGAGCCTGGGTTGGATCCATCCAATTATCACGTTCCATTGCATCAAACAGTTCTTGTTCGGATTTGCCAGTAAATTCAGACATCTGTTTGATAAGCATTTTTTTGTTTTTTTGATATTGGGTCATCTGAATTTCCATATCTGTGATTTGACCCTGGGCACCAGCCAATGGTTGGTGAATCATTATCTGTGTGTTTGGTAAAACAAAACGCTTGCCTTTTTCACCAGCCGCTAATAATACAGAACCCATTGATGCAACCAGCCCCATACCAATTGTTGATACAGGTGCTTTGATATACTGCATGGTGTCCATAATTGCCCAGCCGGCAGATACGTCGCCACCAGGACTGTTGATATACATAGAAATATCAGCATTTGGATTTTCAGATTCCAAGAACAACAACTGGGCAACAATGCTGTTTGCCATTGTTGGTTCAATCTGACCATTTACCATTACAATACGATCACGCAGCAGGCGTGAGTAAATATCAAACGAACGTTCACCACGTGGTGATTCTTCGATAACCATTGGTATTAGTGCCATAATACAAAACCCCTTATTTTATGTGAAATTATACCATACGAAAAGCCGATTCGCTAATTTATGATATATATAAGTAAAATATGTGTTTTTACAAGTTTTTTTTATAGTGACTTGACAAAAGTTTTTTTGTGTTTAATATATCTCGGCTATGAATAACAAAAGAACACCAGGTTTTTGCGAAATTGAATTGACTCGTTCCAGAAACGCATATCAAGATATGTGTGTTGCGTTGGCTAGGGCACAAGATTTGGCCGCAAGGAATCCAAACTTTAAACCTTTGGATTTGAAACGTGTCGAAGATGACCATTTTTCGTCAATGAATGATTATTTTATTGCAAATGAAAATTTTATTAATTCAGAAAATGATGTTGTTATGCAGTCGATGGCAATGTTGGAAAGTTCAAAGCATACTATTACTTGGTTTGAACGTTTCAAAAAATTTATCAGGTGTAGATAGTTATAAATAAGACCCCACAATATTTTGTGGGGTTTTAAATTCTAAAAAAAATCCCCCGTTTGGGGGATCTTTTATTATTTGTCCAATGCTGAGTTGATTTGATCAGCTGGGATTGCACCTGGGAATGCTTCTTCGCCGATAATCAAGAATGGTGTGCCTGTGATTTCAAACTGGTTTGCCAAATCACGAACGTTTGCCAATTCTATTTCAACGATTTCGCTGGTCATATCTTCTTTCAATTTTGCTGTATCCAAGCCGGCTTCTTCAGCAAATTTCATCAGGTTCTTTTCGATTGCTTCAGCCAATTTTGTTTGGTCTTGGATATTTTCTGATGGACGATATTCACGGGTCATAATCATGTCAACGAATTTTGCCGCTTTTTCTGCATCTTGGATGTTTGCAGCAATCATTGCACGTGCTGGACCATCACTCATAGTGCCGTGGATAGAGAAGTTCTTGATAACAACACGAACGTCATCACGTGATTTTAATACACGATCCAATTCGCCATGAACACGACGGCAATAGCCACATGATGCAGCTGTCCAAACATAAATTGTTTTCTTTGCTTCACGATTACCCAAAATTGGGGCGTGTTCTGTCATTTCAAATGATTTTTTGCGAACATGATTGCGGATTGCTTTGTTCTTTTCGGCATTTTGCTGAGCTTGCATACTTTCGACCATTTCCTGCAAGATTCCAGGATTTACACTGGTCAAGTAGTAAGGAACATACAGACGGCATACGCTGCCTGCAATCATAATAATAGCGATCAATTTGATTGCTTTTTTTGCCCACATAATGCCAGGTGCTGGTTTTTTTGCGTCTTGTTTCAGCAGTTTACCGCCAAACATAAACAAGGCGACTGCCAGAACTAATACTAAGATTGTCCAAGTCATTTTTTTCTCCTTATTGTGTTGAACAGGTTTACAATAGCAAAAAATTATAAAATCGCAAGGAATAAATCTGTAAATTTTATGCCAATTTCAATATTGCACGCATTGTTGGAAGTTGGCTGCCTTGCTGTTGACAGATGTTTTCTAAAAAGCGATATGTTGTTTGTAGGTCTAGAGGCAGTTTGTATAATTTGTTTATATAGGGCATAGCACATTTGTCGCATACTGCACGACCTGTGCGAGGAGATAAGTAGTTTAAATTTGTTGTTGCACCGCAGCCAGAACATTTTGATAGGTCAAGTGCATAACCAAGTTCACGTAATAATTGAATTTCCCAATCTAGATATGCAAGTTTTGAATCTGTTTGTAGGCTGTGTAATAGTTTTAATGTTTCGTTGTATAAATTTTTATATGGTTCGTTTTCAGGCAAAAGTGTGGATAAAATATCAAAGGCCGCATTCATCGCAGATAGTTTTTTTATGTCTGTGATTAGTGGTGCGGATAAATTCTTTTCTGGTTCCCAGTGAAAAACGCCAAGTTGGGAATCTAGACGGGCATTCCAGGTCGCATTGCCGCATTGAGCAATGAGTGGTTTGTTCTTTTTTGCAACTATTGCACCACGCATTACCCCGATGATAACTCCGTATTCATAGGTAAAAATACGGGCGATGGAATCTCGTTCGTTTAATGGACGTAGGCTGATTAAAATTCCGTCTGATTCCAACTTCATTGTGTGGCGTTATCGGGTGTGTTCGTCTTTGATAAAGAAACGTTTAGAGCCGGCTTCTTTGAGTAAGCGTTCTGTCTTTAATAGGCAAGAACAACGATTGGACAATTCAATTCGCAGACCTTCGGCAGTTTCTTTGACGGATTTTGCATGAATGTTATAACCACTGAATTTTTGTTTCTGCAATGAGATGCGTGAACGTAGATCTGGGCCATATATCTGCCAGATTGGTGTCTGGGGCAGTTCGTGGTTATCCGTAACAATGCCGTGGATTGCCAGGATAGTGTTGTCCATTAGTAATTTTATTTCTGTGCCAAAGTGATTGGATAGAATCTTTTTACCGTTTACATAGACGTTGTTATAGGTTCCTTCAAGTGTTGTTTTTACTGGTTCTAGCGTTACAGATAATTGATTTGTGTCTGTTGTGGCTTTTTTTGGAACAGATGGTGTTCTTTGTGCTGGTTGTTTAGGGGTTATACTGGCGGCAACCGTTTCTGTTGTTTGAGAGGTAGGTATGCTTGCAGGTGTTGTTATTTTTTTGATAATTTCATTTTGTTGCTGGTGTTCAGAGGCAGAGCCTAATATTACAAGTGGGTGTGTTGTTATATTTCCGTTATCATCAATTATGATTGTTTCGCCTGGACGTAGTGTTTTTGCGTCATGTGGTAATTGCAGGACATGTTCGATTGTTTGGCCGTTGTGTGACACGTGAAGAAAATATTGTGAAATGTCACGATATTTTTTTGTATATAAATCGTGTGTTGATTCTGTATAGGCAGCAGATTGAACGCCAGATGAGGTATCCTGGAACAGCTTGCCGTTCGAATAGTTTATCAGATAAAGGACATGACTTTGTTTGTTTGACATTTTACGAACAATTGCGGTCTTGTTTTTTGTGTCCAAGAAATATAGTTCGTATGGTATTTTCGATGCTGTTAGCAGATTTCTTTCGCTTGTGCCGTCGTTAAATACCAAGCAGTAGTTTCCACTGATGGTTTTTTTAGAATATAGTGGTAATATTGCGTTTTGTAATTTTTTGTCTGGTGTGCTTGCAGATTTTTGTGGTGTTTGTGCCTTTTTTTGCTTTTTAATTCTGACAAAGCTTTGTTTTTCGGCATCATAATTTGGGAAAGTGGCAACAAGTGCGTTATTGAATTCAGCGGAAATTGGTTTGTTTGTGTGTTTGTGATTATAAAAAGCAACTTGTAATTGGCGTTTTGTCTTGGTTGACCAATCTATTTTTGTGGCACGCCTTGCCCGTGTCTGTCTTGTTATTTTTTTTAGGGCAGGGTCATAGCCTGGAAATGTGGCAATCAGGACAGCGTGTAATTCTGGTTCGATTGGCAAATTGCGTCTGTTGCGATAGCCCAGAGCCGTGCGTAGTGTTTGCTTGGACGATTTTGCCCAGTTTGTAGGACGAACGGTTCTTTTCTTTCTGAATATCTTTTTTATTGTATTTGTCGTTGGGTCGTATCCCGCAAAGGCGGCCGCTAGTGCCTGTTGTAGTGCCGGCTCGACTGGTAATTTATGTTTCTTTCGATAAAATAAGGCCGATGATAATGCTGCCTTGGTTGCTTTTGACCAATCGACAGAAGAAGACTTTGTTCTGCGTTCTGGTTGTGTGGTTTTGATAGCCGGTGCAACAGTATCTGGTTGGACTGGTTGAATTGTGTCTTGCAATAGATTGTATGTGATATGTTGCGAGATTTGTGTCGCTAGCAGGGTTGTGGCGTTTCTTAGTTGTTCAATGGCAGAGCGGACATCAGGATTATTTAATAAATCTGGTGATATTTTTTTTATGTATTCTTCGATGTTAAATGTTGTTGTTTCTTTCATTTGCTATCCTGTTTATGTTTTTCTGATTCCGTTGCCCCCCCCCCTTTACTAGTTGTTTTTATTTTTTTGATTTTGTTGATTTTGATTCGGTTTTAAACTGGATATCTCGCAGTTTTTTGTATTCGCCATCTAAAGCACATAGTTCAGCATCTGTTCCCATTTCTATAATTTGGCCGTCTTTGATTACGCAAATTATGTCTGCGTCCAGAATTGTTGAAAGACGGTGTGCAATCACAAATGTTGTGCGACCTTGCATCAGGCTGTTTAATGAAGATTGTATCAATTTTTCGCTTTGTGTATCCAGGGCAGATGTCGCTTCGTCCAGCAGTAGGATAGGCGAATCTTTTAATATTGCACGTGCAATGGCGATTCGTTGTTTCTGACCGCCAGACAGTAAACCGCCACCTTCGCCAACTGATGTTTTATAGCCATCAGGGAATTCCATAATAAAATCGTGGGCGTTTGCAGCACGTGCAGCAGCAATGACTTCGTCATCTGTTGCGTCAGGGCGACCGTATTTGATGTTGTCTTCGATTGTGCCGTTGAACAAAAATACCGATTGCGAAACTTCTGCAATGTTATGGCGTAGTGATTGTAGTGTATATTTTTTTATGTCTGTTTTGTTTATTGTGATTTTACCAGTTTGTGGTTCGTAAAAACGTTCTAACAGATTGAATAGTGTGGTTTTTCCGCCGCCAGAAGGACCAACCAAGGCACATACTTTGCCGGCAGGAACGTTCAAATTGATGTTTTTTAGAACTGGTTCACTTGGGTTGTATGCAAATGATACATTATGAAATCCGACAGATAGATTCTTTGCTGTGATTTTGCGGGCATCTGGCGAATCGGTAATGTCGGGCTTGCTGTCCAGGAATTGGAACAATATTTCTGCTGCCAACAGGCCGTGTTGTAATGTGTCGCCGGTGCTGGTGATTGATTTTGCAGGTTTGTATGCCGCAGTCAATGCCAGCAAGAATGCTGTAAAATCACCAGTTGTGATTGCACCACTGGCAATGAAATGACCGCCCATAATCATCGCAATGCATAAACCAATTGAAATCATAAATTCCATCAATGGTGAACGCAGGGCGTTGGCCTGGGTGCTTTTATATGCGTTGACCATAGAAGAGTTCAAAACATGAGCGAAATTTTTTTCTTCACGTTCTTCGGCACCAAATGCTTGGATTGTTTTTATGCCATGCAATGTTTGGTTTATTTGCTGAGATACATTGTTGGCAATTCCAAAAGATTGACGTGATAGTTTGCGACGCTTACGCATAATCAAAACCATTGGAATCATAATTGCTGGTGTCAGAAACATCAAAACAATACACATCTGATGTGCATAATAGAACATCAATGCCAATGTCATTACAAGTGTGGCAACATTTTGCACAACTTTTATTACAGTGCCTGTGACCAGGTTCAGAACTGCATTAGCCTGAACAGTGAAGTAGTTCAAGTTTTTGCCAATGCCGTCTGCATAGAAGCGTGCAAGATTCATGTGGGTTATATGTTTATAAATTTTCTTTTGCAGATTTGCACTGGCCAGCAAACCACCTTTGGACATAATCAATGCCTTGGCATATGTAAATGTGCCTTTGGCACCAAATGCAACAATAACTTGAACACCCAGCCAGTAAACAGCGTTTATGCTTTTTTCAATAAAGGCCTTGTCCACAACCTGTTGGACGATGGTTATAGTGTATGCTTCTGCTGCTGCGGCAAGAATTGTAAAGATTATTCCGGCAACTAGCCATTTCCAGTATGGTTTACCAACTTCGTTCCATACACGCCCGTATAAAGACCACTTGATGCGGCCGTTTGATTCGTCGCCTTTGATAAAGGCTTTTATTTTATTAGATATTTTCTTAATCATAGCGTTTATTATTATAAGTTGTGTCCGGAATTTTGTCTAGTCTTAAAAATATTATTGGGTGTGATTTATTTTTTATGTTGACATCGTGTTTTAAAATGTATAAAATGTGTTCGCTTTCGAATTTGAAAGTGCAAAGTTTTGGGGTCATAGCTCAGTTGGTAGAGCACCTGCTTTGCAAGCAGGGGGTCGTCAGTTCGAGTCTGATTGGCTCCACCAAAATAAACGAGGGGAGGGACGTAAGTCCCTTTTCTTTGAGTTAAACAAAATAAAATGCGTTAAAGGGGGTGAAGTCATATGGTGAAAGTTCTGGTGCGTGATAATAACGTAGAACAGGCATTGCGTGTTGCAAAACGTAAATCGCAAAAAGAAGGTCTGTATCGTGAAATGAAAGAACGTCAGCGTTATGAAAAACCAACAACTAAACGCAAGCGTTTGAAAGAAGAAGCCGTTCGTAATGAAAAGAAACGTCAATCAAAACAACGTATGGTTTTCGGATTCTAAATAAAATCAATCCCCCGACTGGGGGATTTTTTTTGGGGAAAATAAAGTTTGTTTAAAGTTTTTTTTGGCTTGACATGGTCGGGGTATAATGGATACGATAAGACCAAAGTAGTATTGGAAGGATTTGGCTTTTTATAGCTATTTTTGTATAAAATCTGGAGAGGAAACCGTATGAGACGTGCTTTTATTAGATTGTTTGGATGTGTGCTATCTGCTATTGGATTGGGGGTGTCGTATGATACTACAATGACAGTTGTTCTTGGGAATAAGGCGGCACCAGGTGCGTCATGGGCTGCTACGGGTGCTTCGGCATGTTTTTTTAATTCGGGATGCGTACCATCTACAGACACATTGTCTGGGGCTATCAATTTAAAAATGTCAGGGTCTTGCACTGTTGACGGTTCAGATATTACATATAATGTTGTTTTGGTACCTTGGTATGTTGGCTGGTTGAACCATGACTATAATAATGGTAATAATTCAATGACTGGGGATTGGCCATTGATTTATACAAATGGGTTCAAAACTTCTGCTATGGCATTAGGTTTTTCTGGAGATAGTTATTCGGGTTCTGTTAGTGGCTATTTTGTGGGAACATGGCGAAATGTTCCGGGGGCTGCTGCTGATGATCTTGAATTGTGTAAAAATGATCAATGGCTATCGGGTGCTCATTTGGGACTTTCGACAGGTATTGGGGACAACCCGTCCTCACGATCATTTAGAGGAAGTTGTGTTATGAACCGTGATGAGGTTGGTGGTTTTAGTTATGAGTATTCTTCTGAAGGAACTAAGAAGTATGGGGCAGTGTATTTGTATGGGTCTACCCCATTTATAAACGCAGGGTGTTGTGAATACTCAGGATCAGGATCAAATTCGAACTCGACATCTTGCCCGTGTTTTTATGCTCCGGCTACAAAGTCGTATAGTTATAAATACTATGAAACGGCATCATATTCTAAGCCTAATCCTGGCTGGCGTTCTACGAGTACTGTGACTTTTTATGAACCGTTTGTGTTGTATTATTTTGAAGGTTGTAAAAAAGGTTATTATAAGGAAAAATTGCTGAATGGGGAATCTGGGAATTTTGCACTGAATTTGCTTTCTCCTGATGCTTATGCTGGGATGCAATCGAATTCTTATATTAGAGATGTTTGTGCTTATAGACAGGTTGGTACGACGCCGTCAGACGAAAATGCAACTCGGAACTATGAGAATATTTGGACTGTTTGTCAAGAATGTGACGAAATGACAGAGTTGTATTTGCAGAATAGCTACAAGCCAACTATTTCAAGTTGGGGAACAGCAACACCTGCAACTTCTGCAAATGGTGTGGGTGATAGCACTTGTAGGGTAGAAGTTTCTAGTGTTAAGGATGAGATTGGAACTTATAATTTTACGGAATCGTGTACTCCTACTTATTAAAGGAATTCCCCCCTGTTGGGGGGATTTTTTTGTTTTTATTTTTTATTGCTTTGTCTTTTTTTTCGGGGTAATCCGTGTTATAAAGCCCTTGCCAAAGGAAAGGAAAGGGGGTAATATTCGGGTAATGTTTATCAGGTAAAAGGAAAGTTATTATGTCAAAGTTGATTGTTGATGGAAACTGGGCCGCAGCAGATGTGGCATACAGATGTGTAGATTTTGCAGCAATTTATCCGATTACTCCCAGCAGCACTATGGGTGAATTGGCCGACGAGTGGTCATTCCAGCACAAGAAAAATATCTGGGGGGCAATCCCACAAATAATCGAAATGCAATCCGAAGCAGGGGCCGCAGGTGCAATGCATGGTGCATTGCAGATGGGTAGTTTGGCAACAACTTTTACTGCATCACAAGGATTGTTGTTGATGATTCCAAATATGTATAAAATTGCTGGTGAACAAACGCCTTTTGTTATGCATGTGGCAGCACGTGCATTGGCAACCCATGCATTGTCTATATTTGGTGATCACAGTGATGTTATGTCGGTTCGTTCGACAGGGTTTGCTATGTTGTCTTCGCACAATGTTCAGCAGGCACATGATATGGCAGCAATTGCACATGCTGCAACAATTCGTAGTCGGGTGCCGTTTTTGCATTTCTTTGACGGTTTCCGCACCAGCCACGAAGAATCACGCTTGACACGTATTGATGATGATGTTTTACGTGAAATGATTCCAGAATCAATCGTTATGGAAAATCGTGCCCGTGGTATGAGTCCTGATAACCCAACAATCCGTGGAACAGCACAAAATCCTGATGTGTATTTCCAGGGGCGTGAAGCGGCAAATCCATTGTATGATAAAACGCCAGAAATTGTTCAAAATATGATGGATAAATTCGCAGAATTGACCGGGCGTAAGTATGGTTTGGTGGATTATGTCGGGGATAAAAATGCAGAATATGTCGTTGTTGCAATGGGCAGTGCCGTCGATACAATCGAAGAAACGTTGCCTCATTTACCATCAGGGTTGGGCTTGATTAAAGTTCATTTGTATCGTCCTTTCCCAGTCGAGGCTTTCCGGAACGTATTGCCGAAAAATGTAAAAGCAATCGCCGTTCTTGACCGAACAAAGGAACCAGGTAGTGTTGGTGAGCCTTTGTATCAAGATGTTAAATCAATTGTTGGCGACAGTGCATTGGTCTTTGGCGGGCGTTATGGTTTGGGGTCTAAGGAATTTAAGCCACGTGATGTCAAGGCAATATATGAAAACTTGATGCGTGGGACGTTGCATCACAATTTTACCGTCGGTATCGATGATGATCTGACGGGGCTGTCGTTAAAAACAGATCCGGCTTTTGCTGTCGAAGACCCGAATTTCAAAACAGCAATCTTGTATGGTATTGGCAGCGATGGAACTGTTGGGGCGGTAAAAAATATTGTAAAAATCGTTGGGGAAAATTCAGATTTATATCCACAGTCTTATGCAGTCTATGATTCGAAAAAGTCTGGTGGATTGACTGCATCACATATTCGCTTTTCTGATGCACCTATTAAAAGTCAATATTTGGTTGAAGTTGCTGATTTTATCAGTGTGTCTAACTTTATGATTGCTCAACGTTTCGATGTGTTCCGTGGATTGCGTGCCGGTGGAACGGTTATGATAAATACATCAATGACCCCAGAAGTGGCGTTCGCAAATCTGCCACGTGATGTTCAGGAACATTTAATCAGAATTCGTGCAAATGTTTATTTCTTGGATGCAAATAAGGCCGCAGCAGAATTAGGTTTGGGAAATCGCATAAATACATTTATTATGCTGAATTTCTTTAATTTAACCCAGGTTATTGACCCAGCACAGGCGGCGGTCAGTGCCAAGGTCGCAATCGAAAAGACTTATAAAAAGAAGGGGATGGAGGTCGTTCAAGCAAACTGGGCCGCTGTCGATAAAGCCGCAGAATATTTGAATAAATATGATTTGCCGTCTTCTGTGTCTGGATTTGCACCAGATTTTGTGCCAGCAATGACATTAAATACGCCCGCGGAAATTGCAGGAACATTGGGTGAAATGGCTGCACAACGTGGTGATGCTATCCCTGTTTCTAGATTCCGGATTGATGGCCAATTTGGTGGCGGTCAATATCCTGTTGGAACGTCTAAATACGAAAAACGTGCAATTAGCGACAAGGTTGCAACAGTTGATTTGGAAAAATGTCTTCAGTGTGGCAAGTGTTCTATGCTGTGTCCGCACGCCGTTATTCGTATCAAGGCATTGACCCAGGAACAGGTCGCAGATGCACAGGCACGTGGTATAAAGGTTGTGCCAATGAAAACACCAGAGTTGGGACAAAATATGTATTTCACAATCAATATTTCACCGGCTGATTGCACAGGCTGTAATATTTGTGTGAAAAACTGTCCAACTGGGGCGATTTCAATGGTAAATGCACGTGATGTAATGGAAAAACAGCAGGTGGAATTTAATGCCGCAGAAGATTTGCCAGATTTTCCACGTGAAAAATTAAATCTGAATATCCCAAAGCATGTGGAACTGTTGCCGCACTATTTTGAATTTCCAGGAGCATGTGCAGGTTGTGGTGAAACACCGTATGTGAAACTGTTGGCTCATTTGTTCGGTGATAGAATGGTCGTTGCAAATGCAACAGGATGTTCGTCTATTTATGGGGCGAATTTGCCGACAACACCATGGACTAGGGATAAAAATGGTCGGGGACCAGCGTGGTCTAATTCTTTGTTCGAAGATAACGCCGAATATGGTTTGGGTATGCGTTTGGCACTGAACCAAAAACGTGAGAACTTGAAGGCGTTGTTGTTTGAATTAGGTATCGAAAATGTTGAAGGTTTGTTCGATGAAACCGATTCGAAAAAACAACGTGAAATTGAAACCTTGTTGCGTGATAAGTTGGCATTGATTGACAGTGAACGGGCAAGATTGGCAGAAACGTTGGTTGGCGAAATTGTTGATAAGTCTGTATGGATTATTGGTGGCGATGGTTGGGCATATGATATTGGCTATGGCGGTGTTGATCATATTTTGCATAGCGGCGAAAATGTAAATATATTGGTCTTGGATACCGAAGGTTATTCTAATACTGGTGGACAACAGTCTAAATCTACGCCGTTTGGTGCTAGTATGAAGTTCGCAATCGGTGGTAAAAATAATGCCAAGAAAGATTTGGGTATGATTGCAATGATGTCTGGGGCATATGTTGCACAGATTGCGTTGGGGGCAAATCAAGCCCAGGCGATTCGTGCCTTGCGTGAGGCAGCATCATTTAATGGCCCTTCTATCATATTGGCGTATGCACCATGTATCGCACATGGGTTTGCATTGCAAAATGGTGCAAGTCATCAAATGCAGATGGTTCAGACAGGGGCTTGGCCTTTGTTCCGGTTTGATCCACGTTTAATTGTAGATGGACACAATCCGTTGACAATGGATTCAAGTGTTGATAATCCACTGCCGTTGGAAGATTTCTTGAAAACAGAATCAAGATTCGGAGCAGCACGAGCAGCAAATCCGCAGTTTGATAAATTGGTTGATATGGCCAAGGCTAATAATGCCTATAAAAGTGAATTGAAAAAGCATATCGCACAGTTCGCAATGCTAAATAAACCGGTCGTTAAAGAAAACGGAGAAGGATAAATGAAAAAATTATTCGTCGTTTTGGCTTTTTTTTGTCTGGGGGCGTGCACCTTTCAGACAAAACATCGTGGGTATGTGTTCCCAAATGATTTAGAATCTCAGGTGGCAGATGTCAAAACAACTGCACAGTTGATTGATAAAATTGGTGCTCCACAGGTTAAAACAATTTATGGAGATACTGTTTGGATTTACTATGGGGCTGATGAAAATTATCGTGGACCATTGGCACCAACTTTTACAGATGAAACGGTTTTGTTGGTATGGGTCAAGGGTAATAAGGTCACGAAGACCAAGGTTTTGTATGATGCGGATTTGCCTGATGTTGTCTTGGCACAGGGCGAAACAGAAATCCCAGCTGCGATTGAACTAAATGCAATCGAGGAGTTGTTTAACAATATCGGGCGGTTTAGTCCGGCAGGGTTGGGACAATAATAATATGCGTCCTTGGTTGGACGCATTTTTTTGTCTTGTTATAAAGATGGAAATAATGTAAAATATAAGGTATGAAAAAGAATATTTTTATTGTTGCAATTATGTTGTTTGCTGCTAGCACTGCGGTGGATGCAGCGACTGAATCAACCGCTTTGTCGTGTGGACCAGGACATATTCTGGTTGAATCACGAAAAAAACTGGATGGAATTGAAATGGCAGAATGCCAGAAGTTGTGGTGCCGGGATTTAGAAACTGGCAAACCAATGGGCAATAATGACAAGCCAAACAGTGGTTATCAGTCAACGTCTTCAATGAATCCGTTATGTGATGCAGATGGTAATTGTGTCGAATGTTGGGGGGCACGTAAATGGTGTGCTGGTGAACCAGTAGGTGACTGGAATCCAGAATATGGGGCTTATACCCGTGGCGGTGATAATGCAACGTATCAATCGTATCAAAAAGGTGGGTGTTTTGCGTGGCGTCTGGAAAAACCAGATTGCGAGGCAGGAACAACCGCTGTTTTGCAAGATGGAAAGTGGATTTGTGCATCGTCAACAGGGACGACAGATGCTAGTCGTGCGTCTGGTGTTCGTCGAACTGGAACAATGCGTAGAATTAAAAGATAGTAAAAAGGCCGGGCAGAATCCCGGCTTTTAACTTTTTTGTGTTGTGGGTTTGTTTTTTGGCTTTTTTTATGATATAATGTCCGGGACAGAGAGAATGGCAACCGTAAAAAGGTATCCAAATGCCAAGTAAAAAACTAGATTTTAAAACAGGACAATATGTTGTTTATCCAACACAAGGTGTTGGTAAGTTGTTGCGTGTCGAAGAACAAGTTATCGGTGGTCAAAAGGTTAAATTGCTGGTAATTGACTTTGAACGTAATCATATGACATTGCGTGTTCCACTGGAACGGGCTGAGATTTCGGGCTTGCGTCCGTTGTCAACAGCCAAGAAAATGGACGAAGCAATTGCGTCGGCCAAGGGTAAGGCAGGGGCAAAACGTATGATTTGGGCACGACGTGCAGCACAATATGAAGAAAATATCAATTCAGGCGATCCAATGAAGTTGGCCGAAGTAGTGCGTGATTTGCAACGACGCAGTGCTGCGGATACAATGACTTTTTCTGCACGTCAGTTATATTTGCGTGCGTTGGAACGTATGGCTCAGGAATTTGCTGTGTTGCATAAGCTTGATTTAGATGCGGCATCAGACAAGATTGAGGATATTTTGGGGATTCCAAAGGAAATCGATTTGAATGCCGTCGAAGAGGATGAAGAAGAAGTCGAAGACGATGAGGCCTGATTGAGTTTATGAATATTCCCCGTTTGGGGAATTTTTTTTGTTTTTCTTGATTTTTTTTATCAGAAGCTTGTTCGTAGTGATAAATAAAATGCTGGGCGGGGAAGTGGAATTTTTATTGTTATAGTAAAAATCCCCAGTTGCCTGGGGACTTTGTCCAATATATGTTAGTTTATTTATTTTTTGTTCTGAAATTAGAACTGAACATTCAAGCGAACACCTAATTCAGCCTTGACGTCTGTGCCGTTTTGAGACTGTTTGTGTGCTTCGTCAAATGTATATTCGCCATAGACGGCAATTTGTGTTGCATCGTCCAACTGATATGCAGCAGTCAGATTTAATACATATTCGTCAAATCCGTCTTCCATATCTGCGACTTTTGTTAACAAATCGTTCACAATGCCTTGGCGGACTGTGTTCAATGGTTCAGCTATTTCTGCTAAATCAGTTGCCAGACCTTCTACGCCATTGTCAGAGTGGTGTTTGTATGTCAATCCGCCACCAAATGACCAACGGTCATCCAATTCATAGAACATTTTTAAGCCAGCGTTGATTTCAGTTGTTGATTTCAAATCGACAGAAATTTCATCTGGGAATTGCAACATCGCAGGAATGCCCATAGATGAAACATCAATTTTGTTGTTGTCGTTGCCGAATGTGCGTAATGCTTCGACAAATCCTGCCATGCTGAATTTTGACCATGTCTTGCCAACAGATGTTCCAACGTGGAAACCCCAACGACCGTTCGAATAGTTGTCATAGTTAAAGCCTGTGGCAGTATATGCACCGGACATTTCGCTGATGCCACCCAACTGTGCGTCGGCATACAAATCCCATACCCAGCCATCTGTCGTGTCAATTGCACGGTATTTCAATCCTGCACGACCCAGATGCATTCCTTTGCGGTCAATGTCGCCGTCGTGTGTGTAGCCAACTTTTAAGTAGGCTTCTAGGTTGTCCAAAATACCATATCCCAATTCTTCGTGAACACGCCAGATTGGAAATTCTGTCGCACCATCGTGCTGTTTTAATTGCATTGCATCTGTGTCGTCTGCAACCTTATACATTACGCCAGCAGATGTTTTGGAATACACTGCACCTTGCTTTGGCATATACAGTGGGTTTTCCATGTTGGCTGCAATTGCAGGTGCACCTAATACTGACAACGCAACTGCTGCACTGATTGTTTTTTTCATCGTTTTAACTCCTTAGTTTTGATGAAATGCCACACCCCCATTATTGGCAAGATGTGGGTGCATATCCATACCGCCCATTATTGGCAACAGTATGTTTTTGTGATGTGCACAATCGTATTCTGGATTATTGTAGGAAGATTGTCAAAAAATAAATTTTCTTGACAGGTGGGGGTTGACAATATATGGCGGTCGCACTATATAAGTTTACTGTGGTGAGTGATGCGGCACTGCAGAGCTTCTGTATATATAGAAAGGAGTTCAGTATGGAAAAGCAGAAAAGTGTAGCAGAAATACAAAATGTTTTTGTAATAGAGGTTGGGGCGGATATCGCAAAAAAAGTTTCCCCGGAAGATAGAAAAAAATTAGCAGATGCCTATTTAACTTTGTTTTCAGGTTTTACCTGGGTCAATTGGTTGAATAAATATTCGCTTGGGCGTGCTTGGCAGACAGCGTTGATGCAATGTGGGGCGTTTGTTGAAACCAAGAACAAAAAAAATTTGGCAGCAAAATATTTAGATGGTGTCTTTGCATCACACAAAAAATATTGGTCTCGTGTAATTATGATGCACAAAGACAGCGAAAATAAAATCAATCCTGATATCGAAATGGTAAAGCAGTTGCGTAGTCAAGCAGAGATGGCAATTCGAAATGCAATGGATGTTATCAATATGGTCTTGGCACGCTATAATGAACATACAGAAGAATTGAAGGTTGAAAATGTAGCAGGAAATGCACAAGCAAATGTTGCAGTTCAGCAGGCACAAGCAAATGCTGCTGCCCAGGCAACAGTGCAATCTGTGCCTGTGAAAAAAGAATCTGCGGAAATAGTTGCACAGTCACAACAGCTGCAACAGGCACAGTCGCAATCGTTGCCACAGGTGCAAATGCCACAGGTCAATGCGGTGGCTGAAAATCAAATGCCATTTGCAATGCCGGTAAATATTGCACAACCAATTCAGATGAAAAATGTTCAATTGGCACAGGTTGCAAAGCCTGCCCAAATGGTCAAGCCGATTCGAAAGCAAGCAGTCAAACCAGTCCGTTTGCCGCAAATGGCAAAGGTGGCGGTGGCACAGAAAAAAACAATGCCAAAGGTAATGCCTGTTGTGGACAAGAAATCAGTTGTTCAGAAACCGATGGCTGTCAAGCCTGTTGTTCGCAAACCGGTTGTAAAAAAGTCGGTTTTGAAAAAGCCAATGGTTCAAAAGCCAAGATTGCGGAAACCTGTGGCACAAAAAACAGATGCAAGAATGGCATTGATTGTTGCAAGAAAACGTGTCGAAATGAGACAGGCACAAATGCAAATGACGCAACAGCAGACATTGAAATTATGGATGTTGGGTCAGCAATATCAAAATGCAGCATAAAAAAACGGGTGGAAATTTTTCCACCCATTTTTAATTATTTTGTTTCGATTACTACCATTGCAGCACAGTAATCGTCCTGATCCGTTATGGACAGGTGAATCCGTGTTTCTGAATCAGCAGCAAGTTCTTTTAACGCAGCACGAGCCCCACCAGCAATCAATAGTTCAGGACGGCCTGCGTCGTTATGAATCACAGATACATCAGAAAATGCAATGTCGTCACCAAAGCCCGTGCCGATTGCTTTTAAGAATGCTTCACGGGCAGCCCAGAAATTTGCCAAATGCTTTTCAGAATTTGCGTTGTCGTTATCGGCGTATTCTAATTCTTTTTTTGTGAAAATACGCTGTTTCTTGAATGCAGACCAATCTAAAAAACGGCCACATTCGACAAGATCGATTCCAATCCCTAGTATCACGGAAAGACTCCCTTGTTGGTGTTGTTGATATGGCATACTAATAATATTTATGCGATTCGTGCAAGCGTAAAATTCATTTTGGAATAAAAACAAAAAAATACCGCCCAATCGGGCGGTATTTTTATTTATCACATGTTTTTTTGTCGCATTCTGGTTTTTTATTGCAACCAGTGTCGTGAGTGCAAGAACAATTTTTACATTTTCCTGATTTGTTTTCGTTTTTTGACATTTTTCTTCCTTTGTTTTGTTTGTTTTTGTCCGGACGTAATGATGATAATGCGATATTTGCAATTCAACAAGATGCGTGTTTTCCCAAAAAAGTATTTGTTTTTATGGACTGGGTATATTAAAGTTTGTGGCGTTGTCGGGGTGTAGCTCAGCCTGGTAGAGTACTTGCATGGGGTGCAAGGGGTCGCAGGTTCGAATCCTGTCACCCCGACCATAAAATAAATACGGCTAAGTGCTGTTTTTTGTCTTAGATGAAGTCTTGTGTGTATAAAAAGGGGACGTGTAGTCCCCCTCATGTTTTTATCTGTTTCGAAATTGTTGGCCCCGTTATGGATTTGCTAGTTGACTGGAGTGGGGCGTGGAATGTCTAAAATGCTTAATAAAATCATCAATGTTTGTGCCAGTCGCTTCTAGAATTTTTGCAATGCTGTTGGTTGATGGCCAGCGTGGTTGACCATATTTGGAATAACGCTTGCTTTTGTTAAATGTTGTTGGGTCCAGGCCACAGTGTTTAGCCAGACCAGAACATGACATATTGTTGGCACTTGCAAAACAATCGATTGCAAACCATACGTCCGAGTGGGTCATTTTTTTTTCTCCTTTTGTTATAATCAGGTTCGTCCTGACGAAGAATATTATAGATTAGGTTTTTATATATCCTTTTATACTTATTTTATTTGGAACAATGTATAAAAAGGGGTAGGGTATATAAAAGTGACTTTTTTTCCTGATTTTTGGTGCTTTCTAGCTTGCTAGGTTTTTATTCCTGTGAAAAAAACGGCATTTTTTCTTAGGAAAAATAAGGAGTTTGGTGTATGTTTTCCTGGAATATGATATAGCAAAAGGTTTTTTGATGCCTACAATTAAAACAAAAATTGCTTTTTTGCGTGAACTTTTGGCCTTGAAAGAGGTTATTGATGTTGGACAAATAAATGCTGCTGCAGAAAGAAATGGTATCAAGCATTCTAATTTGTCGAAAATGATTTCCGATTTGGAATCTCGGTTCAAGACGACTTTGTTGATACGCAGTTCTTCGGGGTGCGTGCCAACAAATACAACACGTCAGTTGTATGCAGATATAGAAAATATTTCATTGGCGTTGGATAATATTATAAAAAATCTGACAACCCCAGATGAGTTGACTGGTTATATATCTGTCTGGACCGAAGAAGGGTTCGCAGGGGCGGGGTTGCTAAGTAAAATGTCTAAGTTTTATGCAAAGCATCCGAAAATTCGATTGGATATTTTAACGAATCGACATATGAATATGGCTAATCCTGATATCACAATTATGGATCCCAGGGCATTACAGAAAATACCGGGCAAGGCCTTATTTAAGTTCAAGACAAAGGCAAAATTCTATACGACCCCAGAATATTTGAATAAACATGGATTTCCAAAAGATATGGATGATATGTTGGAAAACTTTGATTTGTGTATTAGGCAAAAGTTTTTGGAATTGCCAGAGTGTAATTTTTTGTTAAAGCGTGCAAAAAAATTAAATACAACTGCCGATTCGGCATCGATTATTTATAATCTGATATCTGATGGGGTGGGAATATCGTTGATGCCAGAATGGAGTGCAGGGAAAAATACAAAATTGTTAGAAGTGCCAAATGTTAATTTTGATTATGAATATATTTTGGTTGGGGTTGGAAATCCTTTGACAGTAAAAAGTTCCAAAGTTCAGGCTTTTTTGGAGTTCTTTTATGAGTTTTGTCAGGAACATGACATTGCGTTGGAAATGTTTGAATAGGACAGGTTGTGTGCTTGACTAATAGTTTGTTTGTGATATTTTGTTGTCCATCATGATAAGAGATGGGGATTTTTTCACTGTTTATGATTTGCGGGCATCTGTGGCACAGGTGACGTCTGTTGATATGCGTAAATATTTGAAAAATACTGGTTTTTGTCGCCCAGACGAATATGCACAAAAACAAATGGCGTTGTATGGTGATATAAAGTCAAGTGCCGCAGCATTAGATAAACAATTAAAAGATGCTGGATTTAAAACAAAATATAAATTCTCGTATAAATATAATATTCCTGGACTGACCAGTGAAGATATTGTTCAAGATGCATATAAATTGGAATATTTTTATTTGTTAGCAATTGGTGAAATTCAAGGAAGCGTTCGACCAGGGCAGCAAGCGAATGTAGATAAAATGTTAAATGATGCTGCACGAATTAGTTATTATTATGCCCAGTATGTTTGGAAGTTAAATCCTGAAAGCCGATTCGATTATGCTTTGCGTTTTGATGTGCAACGTGATTGGGGATTTGTTATTTGCTTTTTATTAGGTGTCGGGTTTGGTTTTCATCCAAAAGATGTCTATGAATTTGTAATAAATCATAATAATCCGTATTTGAGTCAAAAGCAGCGTGATGAGTTGTATAAAAAGCAGCTGGTTTTTAAGAATTGGTGCCAAAATAAGTTTGATATTGATACGGGATGTTTGGTGTTCTGTCCTGAACACCAGGAAAAATTGAGAAAAATACTTACCAAGTCTGACACGCCGTATCTAGTGCAATGTGTTCAGGATATAATTCAGCGTTTTTGTCCGCAAAAAATTCGCTAATTTTATTTGTATTTTGCACCTGGACAGTTTGCTTGAATCATATCTGTGGTGTGGATTTCCATTGCGTATGCCCGTGCAGAGGGAACTGCACATGGATCACAATCTCGACGGATTTGACCAGGATGACAGGTATAAGCAACGTCTTGGCAGATGCCGTAAAATCGGGTTGTTATTGGTTCTGTTAGATAATTTGTTGCAATATCCCAGTATTTTTGAGGAACTTTTTTTGGATCGTATGCCCACATTTGTGCGATTGTGTTTATTGTGCGCTGGACGCAAGGATCGTTATTTTTTATATGGGTTATTGTTGGCTGAACGTTATTTTGGGGATTAGGGTTGTTGCGTTTGATGATTATAAATGCAATCGTGCAAATGCATAAAATAACGACAAAAAATAATAAGATATAGTGTGCAATTCCAAATGCGTTGGTGTTAGTTGTAAATTTTTTTGCCATGTGTTTGTTCCCTTGGATTATATACGTGATTGTAGCATGGGCTGAACGCTAATAATATGGTTTTATATTCCCAGAATTTATTGCAAAAATATAATTTTTAGGATAAACTTTGTGAGGTCTTTTAATTAAATACAAGGGGGTTGCTGTGTTTGTAACAGAAAAATTGAAAACGTTCTCTTGGGTAAATGTTGGCAATCCTGACCATGAAGATTTCGAAAAATTGCAGACAGAATACAAGATTGATGAAGATACTATTTCTGACATCTTGGATCCTGATGAACAGCCACGCCTTGAAGTCGAAGATGACTATAAGGTTATTATCGTGCGTTTCCCAATTATCAATCGGGAATCTGATACGTTGTGGCACACAGAACCGCTGTCGATAATTTATTCTGCGAATCGGGTAATTACTGTCTGTCGCAAGCGTTGTGATTTGTTGGATAGGATTAAAAAGTCTGAAAAAACATCTCGTGAAGAATTTATTCTGAATATTATGTATTATATTGCGGAATCTTATCTGCGTATGTTAAAGGAATTAAATAAAAGAGTTTTGGCATCAAAACGTGTCTTGCAGGAACGTATTCGTAAGAAAGAATTGATGGATTTGTTAGAGGTTGAAAATAGTTATACATTGTATATGGCTGGAATCCGTGGAAATGTTGCGGTGCTGGACAAGTTAGAAAAGGTGCGTGGATTCGTGAAAACAGATGATGCACAAGAATTGGCCGAAGACGCCCGAATCGAGTTGGCACAGGCAACTGAAGTTGTGACATCATATAGTAAAATGCTGAAATCTATCAAGGAAACGTTTGAAAGCGTTATCAATATGGATTCGAATACCAACATTAATCGCTTGACGATGTGGAATATTATTTTGGTTGTTCCAACTGTGATTGTTGGTTATTACGGAATGAATGTAAAGTTGCCTTTTGCCCAATTTGATGAAACTGCAACGGCGATTTTTGTATTTATTATGGTGTTGTTGCTGGGGTTTGCAATGTTTGGTGCAATTCGACGTAGAATCGTTTAATCAATGAAAAAAAACGCCCGTTTAGGCGGTTTTTTTCTTTGGTTATTTTCCCCAATATGGGGCAATGTTGTATTCTGCAATCAATGGGACGGATAGTGTGGCAATCTGTTCCATTGCAGCCTTGATTTTTTCGGCAAATTCCGATGCGTATTCCGATTTACATTCAAATACCATTTCATCGTGGACTTGCATAATCATACGAATTTTATCTGGGTTTGGTTGCATTAAATTTTTATCAATTTCAACCATTGCAAGACGCATCAAATCAGCTTCGAAACCCTGAATTGGGGCGTTGATTGCAGCACGCAGGGCATAAGAACGCAAGCGTGGATTTTTTATTTGTGGCAGTTCTATGCGACGGCCCAGTGGCGTCATTACATAACCATTATCCAGTGCAAATTGTTTTGTGTGTTCAATATAGGCACTGATTTCAGGCAAGCCGGCCATATAAGAATTGATTATATTTTGTGCCTCGGTTCGGGAAACACCAAGTTGGGCAGCCAGACCAAACGACGATATCCCATAGATAATCGAGAAGTTTATCGTCTTGGCAGCACGACGCAATTCTCGGGGAACAGGTTGGTCGTCTGGGATATTAAATATTCTTCGGGCGGTTTGGTTGTGAATGTCTGTGCCGTTGTTAAATGTTTCTTTGAATGTGCGAACGTTTGCAATGTCTGCCAGCAAGCGTAATTGAATTTGGGAATAGTCAACCGATATCAATTGATGACCTGGGGCAGCAATGAAACATTTTCTGATTTCTTCGCCCAGTTCCGTCTTTATTGGTATGTTTTGCAAGTTTGGATCACGGCTGGATAAGCGACCTGTGTTGGTGCTGGTTTGTAAATATGTGGTGTGAATACGACCATCTGTTGCAATTTGGTGCGGCAATGCGTCTGCGTAAGTGCCTGCTAGTTTTGCAATAGAACGCCAGTTTAAGATTTTTTCAGCGATTGGATGTGTGTCAACCAGTTCATTTAAGCTGTCGGCATCTGTAGAGCGTTTCTTATTCGATGGCAGACCTAGTTCATCAAATAAAACAACTGCAAGTTGTTTAGGACTGGCGATGTTAAATTCATGGTTGGCCAGAACCCAGATGTCTTGTTCCAGGGTTTGTAATTGCTTGTGGAACAGTGTAGATAACTGTTGTAATTTTTGGCGATCGACCAAGACGCCTGTGCGTTCTATTTCCATCAAGACTGGTAATAGTGGTAAATCGGCTGTTTCATATAAATGAAGTAATTGTTCGTTTAGATTTAGTTGTGGACGGAATAAATCGTAAAGTGCACGACAAATACAAGCATCTTCGGCAGCATATAAGCAGGCAGATTCAATTGTTAGTTCGTCAAAGTGCATATTTGCATTTGTGGTCTTGGGTGGAAATAGTGATGAAAATGCAATGTTTTCGTGTCCCAGATAACTGTGGGCTAATTCATCAAGACCGTGGCCGTGACGGGCACCGTTTAAGATATATGACAGCAACATTGTGTCGTCAATTGGTTGAATTTGTTTTGTGTCCCAGCCTTCGTTTGCAAATATATGCAGGTCATATTTCAGGTTATGACCGATCTTGATTATATTTGGATTGGTCAGCACTGGCCATAATTTTTCGTAAACAACATCAACGGGCAGTTGGTTTGGGGTGTATTCGTTGCCACCAAATAGGTCTGATTTGCCACTGCGATGACGAAGTGGGATATATGCACCGTGTGTGTCGTCAATTGCCAGTGATATGCCGACCAGTTTATCAACAGTTTGATTAAGACCGGTTGTTTCGGTGTCTAATGCCAATATTTTATCAATTTTGCCCAGATAATTTTCTAGTGCTGATATTGTTGTGATAGTTTCGCACTGGATTTCACGACGCTTTTTTGTTTTGGCAGGTGCAAGAGGGGGCATTTCCAAGGCACATGCGTTGCCTGGGAACTTGAATTCGGGTGCTGGGGCAGGTGCTGCCTGTAGTGGGAATAATTTTTCTATTTTTGTTGCTAATGAATTACTTTCGATTTCGTTGCGGACAAAGTCTAATGCACCAGGTGTATTAAATACAAATGGTTTTATTTCAAGACCTGTTAAATCAACGTCGTCTTTTAATGTGACTAGGCGTTTGGAAATATAGGCCATTTCCTGGTTGGTCGCCAACAGATTGCGTGTTCGTTCATTTTTGATTTCGTCTAGGTTGGCATATAAATTATCCAGTGTTTTGAATTGGTTTATCAATTCAGCGGCTTTTTTAGGTCCAATACCAGGAACACCAGGAACATTATCCGAAGAATCACCCATCAATGATTGAACATCAATTACCTGGGATGGCAAGACGCCAAATCTTTCGATAACTTGGGGCTCGTGGATTTCACGGTCTTTCATTCCGTCGTATAAGAACACACAGTTTGATACCAGTTGCATTAAATCTTTGTCGCTGGTAATTATTCGGGTGGCGTTTTTGTGTGTGCAGTTTTGTTTGGCAATCGTTGCGATAACATCGTCTGCTTCGACCCCTGGAACGCATAGCACGGGCATACCCATCGCTGCCAGGCCAGTGCGGATAAGTAGCCCCTGGGCAATCAAATCTTCGGGGGGGGTAGAACGATTCATTTTATATTCTGGATAGATGTCTTGGCGAAATGTGATGCGTGATGCGTCAAAAATACATACGAATTCATCGTCAGGTGCGGCCGCTGATAAAATTGGTAATATCATATTGAAAAATCCATATACTGCACCTGTTGGCGTGCCGTCTGAACGGGTAAGGCGACTGTGAACGCCGTAATAAGCACGAAATAATAACGAGTTTCCATCAATTAGTGTCAGCATTTGAATTTTTTTCCTGTGGCTAAATTAGGGGGCGTTGTGTTCGCCCCCCATTGTAATAATATCGGTTGTTTAGAACACATAACGCAGTTTTACACGACCGTCGTATTGCAACATGTCTGTGTCAGGTAAAATGTCAGGAGCGTATAAAACACGACCTTCGATGTCGATGTTAAATGGTATAACTGGAATGTCCAGCGTTAAACCTAACATACCTTGATAGGCAAGTGTGTCGTCAATATCAACAGATGGGGCATTTTTTTGTTCGTATTTGCTGTCAAATGTTGAACCGATACCAGCACCAATATATGGTTTTGCAATTGGGGTTGGTAATTTGAAGTATGCGTTTACAAAGCCGGTGTTTAATGAAAAGTTGTCTGAATCCATATAATTATATTCGACTTCGATACGGAACAGTGGGATATCCATACCAATTATGGCACCGTATGAATTGGCAGAATGTGAAACATCTTTGTCGTTATGCAGTGCTGTATAGCCACCCATTCCATAGGTGCCACCAGCATAAACATCAAACAAGAGATTTGCGTTCGCAGCCCCTGTTGCAAGCATTACTGAGAGAGCCGCTAAAATACTAAACGATTTTATGTTCATATTTTTCTCCTTTGTGTGATATTATAATAAAAAAAAGAGATATAAATATGCAAGAAAATAAACCGTTTTTAGTTGTTGGGCTGGGCAATCCAGGGGGGCAATATGCGATGACACGTCATAATGTTGGTTTTATCGCTGTTGATAAATTGGCAGGTGATGGGGTGACGTGGAAAAATGAAAAAGATGCCCTGGCAACACGTGTGGAAATTGATGGCCGACGTGTAATTTTTGCAAAACCACAAACATATATGAATAACAGTGGGGTTGCAGTTCAGGCTTTGATGACATTTTATAAGATACCGTTGGAAAATCTGATTGTAATACACGATGATATGGATATTACGGTTGGAGATTGCCGTGAAAAAGTTGGTGGTGGCAGTGCAGGGCATAATGGAATACGCTCAATTGATGCACATGTTGGACGTGATTATCGGCGTATTCGGATTGGTATTGGACATCCACGGGATTTTGATTTGAAAATTGATCCTGCAGACTGGGTTTTGGGTAAACTTGGTCCAAATCAATTGGATTTGATTGAAAAAGCGATTTCAGAAATAAGGTTGTTCAACTAAAAAAAACGCCAAAACGGCGTTTTTTTATTTAGAAACATTTGTTTTGTAGTATAGGTTTTCTGGCAGTATAAATGTGCCGTTGGTGCCTGTGATTGTTGTTGTGCCACCAAGAAGATAGCAGTCAGAAATATCGTCAGAAGCTTCATCGGATGTTGCACCGGATGGGCAAGTGTTTTGGTCGCCGTTGCAATAATAGCCAGCAGGACAAGATTTCCAGATGGCCGAAAGGGTCATGTTTTTGAAGTTTGAGATTCTAGTGATGTCAGCACCAGGTTCAACAATTCCTGAGGTGCAAGGTTCTTTTGTTTCATCGATTGTGCATTTCCAGCCTTCGAGATAATATCCCTCTTTGGCGGTTTTAGGGGCTTTACATTCTGTGCTGGGTGAACATTCTGTTGGGGATTCTGGGGTCGAGTCAACATTGTCATAATTGATTGTGAATTTGGTTTCTTGCCAGTATGGTGTTAGGGTGACGCTTTCATAGACTTGGTTAGCAGTTTTATTACCACTTGGAAAATACCAAAATGGACCATATTGTATTTCGCCCCATTGCCAGTGGGTTAGGTTATAGCCAGCACGAATAAATTTGTCATTGGTAGGGTCATAGTCTGCATGAAGTATTTTGTTGCCAGTATCATATTCAGAATCTGGCAATGATACATCGGCACAATTGTATTTGTATTGCGTATGATCAGCATTAATTTCTGTTTTTATCAATGGAATATTTACAATTCTTATTGTTTTATTATATTTTGTGGGACTGCCGTCATTAGCATCTGTTTCGTAGGTACCATAGTCAATTTCCTCTATTGTAGTGTTATCAGGGTGTTCAAGGGTAAGTGTGCATGTGTTTGCTACGCAGTTTTTTGGGGTGATAACGTATGGTTTGTCACTGGTGCAATTTGGGTCTTTTGAGTTGCTTCTACATGCAAGGTATTTATCCCAATTTTTAAATAGGGCATCCCAGTCCGTGTTTTGTAGGTTATCGTATTCCTGGCCCGTATTCCAACTGTCGCCATAGTGATAATCTTGACTGCATTTGCAGTCTGTGAAATTACCGTTATCATTAGTGACGCCAGTTGTGTTATTGCCACATTGGTGACAAAATTTATAAGAGTTGCTTAATTCGCCTTGTTCGGGGGCAAGGGGTAGCTTGATATTGCTTCCGTTGTTGTGTGTTGATGTGCCAGCTATGAAATATGAACCGCTGTCTACGCTGCCGTAATATGTAAGATTTATATTGGGACCGTAGTTTATGTAATTGATTTCATATGAACATGGTTGACAGCCGTTGTTCATACTGCTGCCTCTCCAGTGGTTCAGGTATTCGCCGGATTGGCAGGCCGCTTTCCATTGGCAATTGGCTGTTTCTTGTCCTGTTACGTCTCGGTCCCAAGAAACACTGCGACCCAGCTTTATTGAACCATTTTTATCACAGCTGTTGCATGATGTTTTGTTTGCTTCGCCGCCTGTGTTATATGTTCCTGCTGGACATAGTTCGCATTTGTTATTGGTGGTGTTCCAATAACATCCCTTGTTTGTGCTGCAGTTTTCAATTGTGGCATCAGCGGGACATGATTTGGCACCCCAGGATAGGGTTGGTGTCAGTATTGATAAAAGTGTAATAAAAATTATTTTTTTCATTTTTTGGCTTGGTTTATTTATTGGTTGTTTGTGTTGCAACTTTTTATTTCTACTTTAGTGTTTATTGGACTGGTGCGGTTGTCGGACCCGGGCCATTCTGAACCGTTATATTCACATGTGCCAATTGTCGGGGAGGTATAATATGATTTTGCTGCTGCACAGTTTTCTCCTGTTGGGTCTATTGGGTCGTAGTAGTATGTGCCGTCCTTGGTGGTTTTGACTGCAATTACTTCGCCATCGCATTCTATGTTTGTGCCACACGGGAAATTCTTAGGGTTGTTTTCGTTTGCATTACACTCTTGATTCATTCCGTTGTTGCTTAGGCAAATGATGTATATTGTTTCCTGGTCCGTTGTTGCGTCGTTCTTTGTTTCGTATTTGGCGATTACATATGGTGTTTTGTCATTGTATGTGCATAACACTTTGCCTGCTAGTGGGGCTTCTGTTGCCGTGTCGTTTATTATTGATGACCACCATGAGTTTGTCTTATTAGTTCCGACTCGTTTTGCCTGGTTTGTGCAGCAGTTACCAAACGATTCGGTTATAACCGTGGTGCAACAGTTTGTTTCACCGCCAATAGTGTAAAATTTTCCTTTATTGCTGCCTATACAGTATTCCCCGTCAGAGGAAAAACCATTTATGTCTTTGCATGAACCGTCTTCGTCTTGTTTGTAGCCAGGGCCGCATGTGGTGTCACGACAACTGTCGGCGGCATTCGCAGTTCCTGTGTTTTGTGCAAACCAGGATAATAGTGTGCCGTTCGGGTCTTCTTTGCTGTTTATCAATGGTGTTTTAATACGGTTGTGAGCGTCCTTTTCAGTTATGTCGGTTGTTGGTTCGGCTTCGCAATTACCCCAAATGCGTTCGGCTAGGCGGCAGCTGTAGCAATCAAAGTTCACAATATCGCATGTTTTGCCAGTGCATTGATTAGCACACTGATTGGCACATATGTCGTGCACACAGTTTGCCTCTTGGCCTGTTATACAATTTGCATTATTTTTGTTTGAATCAAAAGAAGAGGGTAACCATATATTGTTTTGCGTTGTAATGCCATACATTTCTGGATAAAAGTTAAGGTATGATGGTTGGTCTTTCGCTGGTTCGCTGATTTCAGTTGCGACATTTGTTTGTTCTGTTGATGCTTCAACATATGTTAGTTTATGCTGAGATTGAATTTTTGCAATTGATTCTGAACCAGCACTTTTTACACATTCTAAGACTTCAGGCCAGCAGGCAGTGCGGTTGATAATAGATTTGCGGTTGATTGATGTGCTGATGTTTTCGCACAGACCAAAATTACCCGATATTGATGTGCAGGCCTGGATAATGCAGGCACGGCCAACCTCTCGACAGGTTTTTAGAATAGATTCATAAGTTTTTTCTGTGGCAATTTCTGTTATGCCACTTGACCAGTCTTCGCCGCCACCAGTTGAATCCAGTAACGATGTGCAGGCAGTGCGAACTTGGCTGCACATTGCATTTACGGTTTTGTCGGCCGCAATACCAAAGATAGATAAGGCACGGGCATCAAAATCAGCAAGTGAATCAAACGCTTCGTCCATACATTGGGTTGTCAATGTCGTGCAAGATTGGCGGACTTGTTCAAGTTTAGATTCTTGTGCTAGTTTTATCTGTGCCAATGCGTCCTCAAGAAAGGCGTCCCAGACATAGTCGGAGATGTCCTGACAATTCTCCATCGCAGGTTCAAGATATTTCTTTTTTGAATTCAAATATGAAACAAAGCGTTCGTTGCCGGGCATGGTTGTCCAGGTGCTGTTCGATTCGGGGCGATGTATTAGTGAGCCTAAACCAGCAAGATCAATCGTCAAAAATGCTTCGCCCGTGGTCGGGTCAATATAGCGACCAGTTGTGTCAAGGCAGTTTGTTAGATTTTTTCCACAAACGGTGGTGTCTGTCAGCATATCTAACATTTTTTGTTTGCATGTTAAAATATCGTCAGAATTGCGTTTCTGATGTATGTCCAGACGTGACATGTCAAGTAAAGCACTGCTTTCAAATACTTTTGTTCGTGCCTGATCAACCTGGGTCTGATACGATTTTTTTACTGTGTTGCAATCTTGTTCAATGACCATTTGATAGCCGCCTTCGGCGATTTTTAAATCTTCAGATGAACATACTTCTAGTGCCATTTGACGGCATACAGGCAGAGCCGCAGTGTATAAGTCAGTGCCAGACTTTGTCGTTGTAGAAGCACCAGCAAGAGAGTCAACAGTGTCAAATGCCGAATCGATGTTTAGCGATAGTGATATCGCATTTAGGCCTTGGTCGAAATTACTGTCGTTAAAGCTGGTGTTTAGTTTTTTTGCAATCTCGTCTAACATCTTTTTGGATTTGGATGTGTCCGCATTGCTGTATGCGATTTCGCCCTCTGTTGCTTGGTTTAGAACGGCGGCATCCTCTTTGTCCATGCTGACCGTTAGTAAACGTTGACTGAAATCAAGTAATTTGTCTTCGACGTTAGCGAGACTGCGTTTGGTGCTGTTGAATTCGTTTATCCGTGAAGAACAGGCACAGCGTTTTAACTGGGCGTCTTTGTTCGCACAAAATTCATCCATGCAGTCATAGAACACAGTGCGACATTTTGAAAAATCACGAGTCATCATTTCTGATGCACTTGGTTTGGTTGTGGCGTTGCGTGCCTTGGTTGTGCGTAAATTATTTGTTGCCGTGCGGCCAGAAATTACACTGCGTGTTGGCTGAATTGTTGGGCGGGGCGCCGATTTTTTTGATGTAGTTGCTGTGCGTGATTGGGTGGCGTCTTTGTCGGTGGTTTTCGCCGTTCTGGATTGAATGTTTTGTGCAGGACGTGACGATACCGATTGTGTTGCCGAACCTGTATCAGGGCGTGTAATTATGGTTGGCTTGGTTGTAGTAGTGCGTGAACGCAATGCGTTGCCAGTCGTTTCTGTGTTGATTGTTCTTGACGCTGTGTGTGCAGGCGTTTGTGATGTTGTTGTGCTTTTTTGACGTGATGGTGTGACCGTAGTGGGGGTAGAGTTGCGACGTGTCGCTGCACGGGCGATGTCGCTAGCATCGTCAGCCACCGCCTGAAACGCAAGCGGTGCAAGCAATACAGCCAAAAGCAGTTTAATTCCCTTCATCCTTTTAGTATGATGTTAGCAAATTTTTGAATTTTTGAGCAAGTAGAAAAAATGAAAAAAAATTGGTGCGACTAGGGGGACTTGAACCCCCAAGGGTTGCCCCACAGCATCCTTAGTGCTGCGCGTTTACCAATTTCGCCATAGTCGCATTTCAAATGCTATTTTTACAAGTTGGGATTTGTTTTTCAACCTTTTTTATGATATTATTATAAGTAATAGTGAAGATGTTGAAAGGGAAAAGGAAAAAAATATGAGTTTCTTGCCAAGATTTCTGTTCAAGTGTTCCGCATTGTTGATGGTGCCAGTGGCGGCAAATGCAGCCGGAACTTATTATACGGGTAATTATCAATCACCACAAAGTCGTTATACACAACAGTCATATTCACAACGTGCAAAAACAACCTCTTATTCCCAGCAGGGGGGGTCGGCGTATAGTCGCAATCAATATTCAAATGCAGGATATACGACAGAGCGTGCAGCACAAAATGCAGCTCAGCAGCGTCAATCAACACAGCAAAATCGTGCGGCAATACAGACCGGCAATCAAGGATTCTGGTTGGGAGGTGGCTTGTCAAGGCAGACTTCGATGTGGCAATTTGAGATGAAGGAATCTGAATCTATTTTGCATTATGATAATGTGGATTGGAATGTCTTGGATATCAAAGGTGGCTATAAGTTTGCAGCAGGAAATACGCCAATGCAAATTGATGCTGGTTTTAAATTTGGTATGCAGGCTGGTGAATCAACAATGGTGGACGATGATATCACAAATGGTGGCTATTTTGTGACAGAGTGGGTCGATGGAAATGTTTGCGAACAGGTTGATTCTGATGGAAATTGTGTAAGGTATAAGCATCTGGGAAATCAGATGGGAAATTCTTTGTCGATTGGAACTAGCAAAGACGGATCGATGATGGAATTTAATGCAGGAATTGGTTTGACTGATTTCTTTCGCTGGGGGAATTTAAAGGTTACGCCTTCTGTTGGGTGGCGTTATTTGAAGTATAAATTGGAAACTCATAATAATCATGGGTTGGCAGTTGATACTTATACAGGACAGGGAGGTTGTTATTCTGTCGAAGGTAGTGATGAAATACAATGCGACCCTGTTGTTATATTTTATTTTTATGATGCAGATGGTCATTTGAATCAGTATTTGGCAACTCGTAGTGATACAGATGGTGATGGTGTTATCAATTTTAATGATGAAATAAAGATTCCGACAGATGCGTCGTATGAGTTCGTAAATGCTGGTGGAACATATTACTATGGTCAGCCGGGAATAAGTCATTCGTATGAGGTCGCATGGTCTGGGCCTTACTTTGCACTGGATATGTTGTATGATATAAACCAGAATAATGCTGTAAATGCATATTTGGAACTGGGATTGCCATCATATAAGGCTACGGGAGATCAGCCATATCGCTTTGACTGGAAGCACCCAAAGTCAGTAGAAGATACAGCTGGTGTCGGTTCTGCTTTCCATTTGGGTATGGGGGCAAATTGGACAACCGCAATTACAGATACCGTGGCTTTTTCATTGGGTGTAACTTATGATTATTATAATGTTTCAGGTGCAGATGCCAAGACGTATTTGAACGATACTTATTATATGGGGATTTATAATGATTTGCTGGGACAGTGGGAAGCCGCTGGTTTTACAGAAGCTGATATGATAAATCCAAAAACAGGAGATCCAATTGCGTTGAATATCATTAAGTTGGAACAAGACTGCCCAGGTTGGGTTTGTTCGGCTGATGGTGAAATAGAATCTTTCTATAAATCATTGGGTGTTCGTATTGGTATAAATGCAAAGTTCTGATAGTTATGACAAGGTTTAGATTTATTTTTGTTGCATTGTTCGCATTGTATGTCGGTGTTGCTGGTGCGGTTGATTTGCGTGGGGTCGCAAATGTAAATATCACAAGTGATACCGCGGCAAATGCAAAAAATATTGCTTTTGATGAGGCAAGACGTCAGATTGTCATGGATGCATTGCGGCAATATGCAGATGTAAATGCTTTGCGTTCTGCTGTAAAAAGTGCTAAAAGTTCTGAATTGATGAATTTGGTTCAGCAATCTAGTATTGACGGGGAAAAAACATCTGATACGACATATTCAGCAAGTATTTCTATGACCTTAAATTTAGATGCTGCAAGAAATTGGTTGGCGACAAATGAAGTGCAGAATTGGTTGCCAGATGAAACAAAGCGTGATGCTTTTACTGTTGTAGTAAAATTATCAAATCCGCTTTCAGATTGGGGACAATTAAATCAAATTGCAAGAACTGAAAATATTGATATGATGACAAAAAGTATTACAGGGAATTTGGTTCGTGTTGAAATGCCAGTTTCGGTGCGTGGAAAATGGACAATTGCTGTGCGTGAGGCTGGATGGCGATATGCAAACAAAGATGGGGTATTAAATATCTGGAAATAAAATTGGATAGCATGTTCGTTGGTTTTTTTATGAAATATGCTGTGGATAGATGAAAAAAAAGGGGATGTGAGTGAAAAAAGTTTCTTTGGCGTTGTTGATGGTTTTGTTGCCGCTGTATGGTTGGGCTGATGAGGTTTCGTCTGATGCTGCAAACAAAGGTTCTTTGGTGTTGGCTGTGCGTCGTATCGGATTGGAATGGTCTAAGACACAGGTTCGTAATTCTTTGCAGTATCAAGATTCGCCTGTTTCTGCATTGAAGGCAGACAGTCAGGATTTTATCAAGGGGGTCTTTGACACGGCATTAGAATATAATAAAAATCGATTCCAGTGGGATAACAGTTTATTTATGGAATATGGTGAAACTAAGTTGAAACCAGTTGATGGTGTGGAACAGGTAAGTGAAAATGCTGATGATATTTTGTTGAGCAGTAATTTGTCTTATGCGTGTTGGGAGGCTTCTGGGTTTAAATTTGGACCAACTGTGCGTGCAGCGTATGATACAGAATTTAAAACAACAGGGGATTCTCCACGTCAGAATATTATTCGTTCCAGTGCCGGTCTTTCGTTGTTCGATAATGCGATTATCAAAAGTTTGTATTTAACTGGGGTGCATGAATATGACTTTACATATTCGCAGACGATTAGCAAGTTGGCAGCAGAAGTTGGTTGGCGGTTGGAATATCAGGTTCGTGAAGGCGTAAAGTTATCGACTAATGGTTATTATCGTGAATATTTAAGTTATTCTGTATATGAACCAACTGATTTAGAACGTGATTTTAGTGCTGTCTTGCGTATGGATACGAATTTGTGGGGTGATTTGACGATGGGGCCGTATGTTCAATATCGTCGTGCACGTGCCCGTGGCGTTGATGTCTATGGCAGTAATTTTATAATGGGTATTTCATTTAACTATATTACATCATTTGGATTGATATAGTGAACAAAGTTTCCTTTCTTGTCTTAAAGTCCCCCATTTGGGGGATTTTTTTTATTGATTGCTAGTTGTCGAACCCTTTTGTCGTGTTCAAATCCTGGGACGCACAGCACAAATTTAAAACACCGCCGTGGGGCGGTGCTTTGAATTCGTGGCGCATCCAGAAGGATTCGAACCCTCAGTCTTCTGATCCGTAGTCAGATGCTTTATCCAGTTAAGCTATGGATGCAACGGTTTGTTATTTTATACCTTTTTATTTAAATTGCAAGCAAAAATATTTTTTTATTTGGTTTTTTGTTTTATGCCTTTGTATAGTTCGTTGTAATGTTCACGACATACTGATTTATAGTTGCTGTCTCCAAGAACAAATTGGTCGCCTGCATGTATTACTCGACCATTTTTATCAAAACGTAGATGGTGTGTTGCCATCTTCATACAGCCTGTTATCTGGCAATTCGATTCCATGCGGTGCAGTTTGGCACCGACTTCTATCAATCGGCGAGAGGCAGGAAATATCTTTTCGTTGCTGTCAACCATAAGACCATAACACATGACTATTTTATTCTGTTGGTCGGCAATGTGAACCAGTTTATCTATGTCTGATTCAGAAAAGAATTGAACTTCGTCAACTAAAATAACTTTTGTTTCTGGTGTTGGAGCATATTTTTCCAGATTTTGTAATGCAGTTGCCTCCCATGACAGTCCTAGTCGAGAATTTATTTTTTGTGTAGAAAAACGTGTGTCAAATGATGGTTTGATAACCTCGACTTTGTTCCCGTTCTGGGTGAAATTGTATGCGTTCATAATTAGGGCGGCAGATTTAGAACTGCTCATTACCCCATAGTGAAAATGCAGGTTTGCCATTTTTTCCCTTCCTTGGGTGATGTGTTATTGTTTTATTGTCATTGATTCCAAGCGTTTAATGCGATTGGCAATTGGTGGGTGCGTCGCCAGCAGTTCGCCAAAAAATGCACGTGGGTTGCCAGGAAATGCAATGCAGGCAGATGCCATTGTTTTGGCACGATCTAATTGAGGTAGGCGTGAATCGTCGCTGATTTTACGCAGTGCTGATGCTAAAGCATTGGGGTTGCGTGTTATGTGTGCCCCAGTGGCATCAGCGGCATATTCACGATTGCGTGATACAGCCATACGTAATACAGGGACAATTATTACATTGAATATACTTAAAACCAGCCAGCATAGCCAGATTGTTAAATCGACGCCTTGTTTTTCTTTGTCTCGTGTGCCGATGTTATGGGTTGCGGTATACCATAATATATTTGCGATAAATACCGTTACACCGACGCCTGTTATCATCAGCATATCTAAGCGAATGTCACGGTTGCCGATATGAGCCATTTCGTGTGCAATTACGCCATCAAGTTCTGATTTGTTTAGTCTTTTGATAATTCCACTGGTTAGTGCAATTGATGCGTCTCGTGGGGAACGGCCCGTGGCAAAGGCGTTAAGTGAGTTGCTGTGGATTATGTAAACACGTGGTGTAGGTAGGCCTGCCGCTAGAGATATGTTCTCGACGCTGCGAAAGATTTCACGATATTCAGAATCGTCTGGTTTTATTTCAGTAGCGTTTGCGATGTTTAGCATTATCGAATCGCCAAATGCCCACGATATCAGCATCCAAATCGCACAAATCGCAAAAATTGGACCAGAAATTGCCAAGGATGTGGCCAAGGCTTCTTGCTGGGGGCTGCTGAAGGTAAAGGCAATAAATAGCAGGGCGATAAAGGACAGTGGGAACATCGCCAATAGTATAAATGTCTTGATATTGTTGCTGCGAATATGGTCATAGACCGTTTTTATTGTGGACATATTTGTTTCCTGGGGTTTCTGATGGGATTATGTTATAAAAATAATCATATGTTAAGGATTTTATTTATGAAGTTATGGTCTGTTTTGTGATATAATAATTATTATGAGAAGTTGGGGTATTGTTGTTTTGTGTTGTGTATTTGTAAATGCTGCTGTGGCAGAAGAAGGAGTGTTGACTCGTGCGGCACGCAGTTTTTTAAAGCCACAAAGTTTTCCAACTGTATTTAGTGATGCGTCTTTTGAAACCAGGATGCGGGTTTTGGCTCAGGGATATGAACCATGGGAGACGGAATATGATTCAAATGGGCGATGCATAAGTGGTTGTGCATATAGCACGATGGATATAGACGAAGATTTGCGGCGTATGCAACAACAAACGCAAACTGCTGTGGCGGAACTGCAAAGTCAGGGGGCGTTGCCGTTATCTGTTTCACAACAAGGACAGGTTGTGCCGCCAAAGCCAACGCAGGGGCATGTGTCTTTGGGGCAGGGTGTAGAATCTGTTCAGTCGGCACAGACCTCGCAGACTGTTCAGGTCGTTCAAAATATATTGCCTGGTGTTCAGCAAATATTTCAAGGTCAAACAAATACAGGGGTGTCGTCTAATGAAAATCTGACTCCGCAGTTTCAATATTTGTCACATACGGAGAATAGTATCCCATTGCATAATTTGCGTGCTGATATTGACTATGCCTCTATCCAGGCGAAAACAACATACGATGATTGGTTTCAGGGGTGGCCTATTGGTTGGCCGGTTAAAGGACGCCCAAAGATTACGTCGCCTTTTGGACGTAGAACTCACCCCGTTACAGGAAATCAGCAAAATCATACGGGGGTAGATTTGGCGGTCGCAAGTGGAACAGATGTTTTTTCCCCGGCAAATGGAAAAGTGGTTAGTGTTTGGACAGATGGAACGTGTGGACGTGGGATAAAGATTTCGCACAGTTCTGGCTATGAAACACTTTATTGTCATCTGGATAAGCAGTTGGTTCTGCAAAACCAGCAAGTAAAAAAAGGTGATTTGATTGCAAAGTCTGGTAATTCAGGTCGCAGCACAGGATCACATTTGCATTATGCGATTAAAAAAGATGGAATTTATATCGATCCTGCAGAACTAATGCAATGATTTTTTATCTGAACGCTTGAAACGAACGAAAAAACTGCCGTTGTTGATTGGTTGAAATGATATTATGTATGGGGACAAAACACTGTCTGTTGCCCATTGTTGAAATTTGATTTTTAGTATTCCACTGGCCCCTGTGATTATGTTGGCTGTGCGAGTTCCTGATTTTGCCAGGCTTAGTATTGCTGACCAGGCTTGTTCTTCGGTCAGAGTGTGCAGGTCAAGAACGCTGTGCTGTGGGGTTGGTGGAGTGTGCGGAATTCGGCTGGATAGGTGCAGTTCAGAACGCACAGAACGGCGGACCGCCGTGTCATCAGGTGTGATTTCTTCGCCTAGCATATGTTTGATATCGTCGTCAGTTAGCTTCTTCATAATGTTTGAATAATGTTGTTTTGCTGTGATGGGGTGAATACTAGGACACGTTCAATGCCTGCTAAATCAGGTTCAGAACGCAGTAAATCCCAGCCGTTTGAAATAAATATTGTTTTTATGTCTGTTCCTTGGTTTATGCCGATTTCCAGGAACAATTTGCCGTCTGGTTTTATCCAGTGCTTGGCATTCTTTGCAATCGATTGATAGGCAGCTAGACCATTGTTTGCTGCATAAAGTGCTATATGTGGGTCGTGGATAGCACCGGCATCTACACGGGAATCTTTATATGGGATATAGGGTGGATTTGAAACAATTATATCAAATCGTTCGCCAAAGTCGTATGGGCGATTAAATGTTGTTCGAATTGTTTTGATTTTTGATTCTAAGCCCAGGTTTTTTATGTTGTGACGGGCAACATTTAAGGCACGGCGAGATTTGTCAATCGCAATTCCAGATGCGTCTGATATGTTCTTGACCAATGAACATATTATACAGCCTGTGCCTGTGCCTAAATCCAAAATACGTGGGGTAGTGTCTGATAAAATGTCTGATAAAACAGCGGCAACTAATGTTTCCGTGTCAGGACGGGGGTCAAGTGTGTATTTGTTTGTATAAAAACACAAACCATAAAACCATTTTTTATGAATTAGTTTGGCAACTGGAACATTGCGTCGTAATTGGTGTGCCAAATAAAGGATATAAATCCTGGAAAATTTTTTAGTGTTTTCAGTTATAACACGGGCAGCACGAATGCCACCGGCTTGTTGTAAGACTGTGAATGCTTGATTTCTGTTCATAAAGGCATTATAATCGCTGCTATGAAAAAAGCAAAAGATATTATGAATACACGCAATCTGACACGGCTGGTGGTGGCATTGGCTGTGTTGTTGAGTTTGGTTGCGATTTTCTTGGTTTTGACCAAGCGAACTCCTGGGCAAATACGGGCGGCACGACTAAATGAATGCAAGTCTGTGGTGGTCGTTTCTTCTGGTGATACGTTATCAAAACTGTTGTTGGAACAGGGCTTGAATCATAATGATGTCAACACTATTGCCAGTGTTTTGAAATCAAATGCAGAAATTACAACGCTGCGTGCAGACCGTGATAAATTGGAATTTGTTCGGGCGACAGATGATGCACCTGTGTCAAAAATCGTCGTTATTCCTTCGCCATGGCGTCAGGTAGAATTGACTTGCAATGAATCCGGTGCTTGGGATTGCAAGACGGTTGATATTCAGCGTGATACAAGGGCGATTTATAAAAGCGGTGAAATCTTGGACGGGGATAGTTTCTATCTGGCTGGGCAACGTGCTGGAATTCCTGCTGGAATTTTGGCAGATGTTTATGATTTGCTGGCTTTTGAAATGGACTTTGAGCGTGATGTTCGGGCTGGACAAAAATTCTCGGTTTTGTATGAAGAAAATTTTTCCGAAGGTAAAAAAATCGATAATGGTCGGGTCTTGGCTGTTTCATTCGAGGCACTGCGTGGCAATGTGCAAATGTATAGATTTAGAAAATCAGATGGAACAACGGGATATTATGATGCTGAAGGTAATGGTGCAATAAAGTCTTTGAAAAGAACGCCAATAAATAATGCTAAAATTACCAGTAATTTTTCCAGAAATCGTAAACACCCGGTTTTGGGCTATACACGTGCCCACAAGGGAGTTGATTTCCGTGCTTCAACTGGCACACCGATTCCAGCCGCAGGGGCAGGGCGTGTTGTTGCACGCAGTTTTAATCGTGGACATGGTAATTTTGTAAAGATTAGACATAACGGTTCATACGAAACGCTTTATGCACATATGTCCAGATTTGCCAAGGGCGTAAATGTTGGAACAACTGTTCGTCAGGGGCAGACGATTGGATATGTTGGGTCAACGGGTTATTCAACAGGGCCGCATTTGCACTATGAAATTATCAAAGATGGTGTTCATGTGAATCCAATGACAGTTAAATTGCCAGCGATTAGTAATCTGGGAAAAGAAGACAAGAAAAAGTTTATTGAATATCGTAAGATTCTAGATGATGGCATAAAACAGTTGGAAAAAAATCCAGCAATGTATATCCAGTTGTAAAAAAAATCCCCATTTCGGGGATTTTTTATGGCTATATTTATTTTCGTGTAGCCCAAAATAATGCCCACAGCCAGCCGATAATTGACCATGAAAATATCCAACTGCCCAGACGAACTGCGTGCATGTCAGGTTTGCCTTTGCCGTTTTGGCGTGCAATCCAAGCTGGTGCAAATATAATCGCCAGTAAAATCATTACACCCAGTGCGTATTTAATAATGGCTAAGATGTCGATGTTTAATATCATTTTTATATAGAAAAGGGGGCGTTTGTATGCCCCCCCTAAATCCATTCGTTGTGGATTATATACCATATTTTGCAGCGTTGTCCAGTTCTTCCTGAATACGAATCAACTGATTGTATTTTGCCATACGATCTGTGCGTGACATTGAACCAGTTTTAATCTGACCTGCGTTTGTTGCAACAGCCAAGTCTGCAATTGTGGTGTCTTCGGTTTCGCCACTGCGGTGCGAGATAATTACACCATAGTTTGCGTCTTGTGCCATTTTTATAGCACGCAATGTTTCGGTCAAAGAACCAATCTGGTTTACTTTAATCAAAATTGCGTTCGCAACACCGTTTTCAATACCACGTTCCAAACGTGCTGGGTTAGTTACGAATAAATCATCGCCGACCAACTGGCAACGTTCGCCGATTGTGTCTGTCAGTTTTTTCCAGCCGTCCCAGTCTTCTTCTGCCAAAGCATCTTCGATTGAGATGATTGGGTAGTCTGAAATCAATTTTTCATAGAAAGCAATCATTTCATCAGATGATAATTTTTTGCCTTCAAAGTTATAAATGCCGTCTGAATAGAATTCAGATGATGCAACGTCTAAACCAATTGAAACCTGTTCGCCTGGTGTGTATCCTGCAGAACGTATTGCCGCAATAATTGTGTCCAAGGCTTCGGCACAAGAGTTGAAGTTAGGTGCAAAACCGCCTTCGTCACCGACGTTGGTTGAGTTGCCGCCTTGTTTCAGAATCTTTTTCAAGTGGTGGAATATTTCAGAACCCATACGAATTGCTTCGATTTCGGATTTTGCACCATTTGGAATAATCATAAATTCCTGAGCGTCCAGGCCGTTGTCAGCGTGTGCACCGCCGTTGATGATGTTCATCATTGGGCGTGGCAAAACATCTGGGGTTTCGTTGCCGTAAATTTCAGCGATATATTTATATAATGGAATATGTTTTGCATTCGCAACAGCGTGTGCCAATGCCATCGACACTGCCAATATTGCATTTGCACCTAATTTGTCTTTGTTTGGTGTGCCGTCCAGTTCTAACATTTTTTCGTCCAAGGCAGTTTGTTGACTGGCGTCCATACCAATTAGTGCTGGTGCAATGATTTCATTTACGTTTTTGACAGCAGTTAAAACACCTTTGCCCATATAAGAGTCGCCGCCATCACGCAGTTCAAGAGCCTCAAATGAACCAGTGGAGGCACCAGATGGAACAGCAGCACGACCAAATGCACCGTCAGATAATGTTATGTCGCATTCGATTGTTGGATTGCCACGGCTGTCCATAATTTGGCGGGCGTGAATTTTTTTGATTTCAAACATACCTTTTTCTCCTTACCTTTATATTATATAACAAAAATCAAAATGTTTACATTTTAGTCTTGCCTTGTTTAGACTAAATGTGTGATAATATAATCACATTTAGGATTGGAAGAAAATAGAAAAATGATAAAAAAATTAGTTTCTTTTGTTTGCTGCCTTTTGCCAATAGGTGCAGGGGCTGTTGTCGTTAGTCCAGAATCTGGACAAAATTCAATTTCAACTGAACAAGCGTCTTGGACAGAGGCGATTGGGGCAGGTAGTTCAATTACTATCAATAGTGCCGCTGTCAATGGTATTTCATCGGCAAATGGTTTTTCTATTGCTAATAATATGTATGTTGGTATGCCAACAGATCAGGGAAGTATCAATGGTGATTTGTATGTTTTGAATAGTGTTCAAAACCCTTTTACCGTTGTTTCGACCGGTGATATTTCTATTGGTGCAATTTTGCAGGTCTTGGACGGCAAGACATTGGGATTCAAGACATCTGATACAAATCCAACGGCTTTTGATTTGACTGTTGGTTCGGGAAATGTAAATGAAGGTATCAAGATTGGTAGTGCCGAACAAAATGCAACGTTAAATCTGGAAAATATTGATGTTTTGACGGTTGATGGTTCTGTGATTGCATATGGTAATTTTTCTGCGTCTGCAAATTCTGTGAATATGGGATTGGTTAATGCAAACACTGGAAATATGACTGTCAATGCAACCGGCGATGTTGCTGTTGGTGGATTGGTCGCAAACAGTGATGGGACAACAAATATTACAGCAGGTGGGGTGCTTTCTTCTGATGGAACAATCCAGAATAATGCTGGCACAATGAACCTGGTCGCTGGTGATGATATCAATGTTGTTGGTAGCGTTGAAAATAAGTCTGCAGGAAATGTTTCTATCCGTGGGGCGGATATGACGGTTAGTGAAATGCTGACAAATGAGGCTTCTTCTGCAACATTGACAATGAATTTGGATTCTTTGACTGTCAATGGTGGCACTCAATCAGCATATTCTTTTGTGAATAGTGGAAATTTGTTTGCAACGGTCAAAGGAAAAACATATCTGGAATATGGTATGAATTTGGGCGGTATGACCAAGGATAATGTGTTTAATTTGGATACGGGAACATTGGAATTTGGTTCAAGTGCAACTAGTCAGACTTGGTTTAATGCTTTCTCTAATTATCTGGATAGTTTTAATCTGGCGGTGCGTGATGGTGATATCAATGTTTCAACTATTTTGAACGGAATCAATTCAGATGGTGTTGCAAATGCAACAGCGGATATGGCTATTTTGGCTCAGAATATTAGTGCAACAACAATTCGTAACAATGGTAAAACATTAGTAGTCAAGGCGGCAGATTTAGATTCTGGATATGATATCGTCGGACCAGCTGCCGATTCGTCTGTTGGTAATATCAATGTATCTGGTCAGATTATCGGGGCTGCAGGAACAACAACTGATGTTATTGCATCTGGAACATTGACTGTTCTGGGTGCTGTTTCTAATAATGCAGATATGACGTTAAACGGTAATGCTGTAAATTTGGCTTCTGTGTCTAATTCTGGTGTTGATGCGGATTTGACAGTGTCTTCGCTGACAGCATCAACTGGTGTGGTCGAAATTTCAGGCAATGTTACAAATTCTAATGGAAATACAACAATCTGGGCCAAAGACGTTAGTATCGCTGGCGTTTTGACAAATAATGGTGGAACAACAACTGTTCGTGGTTCTGATACAGCAGGTGGGGCGGTTGAAATTGGCTCTGTCGTTGCATCTGCAGGAACGGTCAATTTGAACGCTTTGGCTGGCAGTATGATGATTGATAATGTTGTTACCGTTGCAGGTGGAACATTGAATTTGGGCGATAGTCTAAAGAATTTGACCGTAGGCGGCAGTGTTCAAATCGCAGGTGATTTGACAGCCAGTGCTAATAATGCTGTCAATGCAGGTGATGTAAATATTGCTGCTAGTGGTAATCCGGCTTTTGTCTTGGGGGCAGATGCGGTTGTTATTGGCGGAAATGTCAATGTTGTTGATAGTTCGGTTGTGCGTAATGTTCAAATCGATTCGGCTTTGATTGATGTTTCTGGTGATGCGACAGTTGAAAATCTGGGAATGCTGACGCTGGGGAAAAGCCCAGATTCATATGTGAAAATTGATGGCGATTTAATTGCAAATAATGGCGGTGTCTTTGAAACATACGCTGATGATTTGATTGCTGGTTCTGTTTCTGGAAATGGAAAATTCCTTGTCCACGGCGAGAATATTACTGCGGATAATGGAAATATTGATATCGCAGGAAATGTTTATTTTGATCCTACCAATGATCCAACCGCACCAACTGCTGGTATGATTGTTCGTGATACTACGACTTTGACATTAAAGACCGCCGCAGATGGCACGGATATTAGTGTTGGTGCAACATCTGTTGGAAATGGTAATACGCTGGCTTTGGAGTCTGCAGATGAGGTAGAAATTGCTGGTCTGTTGGCGAATAACGGAACTGTGCGTGTAAATGCAACGGGTGCTGCAAAAGTGGCAGGAAATATCCAAAATACGGGAACTGTTGATATTGCAGCTGCAACAATTGAAACTTTGGATTTGCAAAATTCGGGCGATGTTGTTTTGAATTCCGAATCGGGGGCTGTAAACGTTGCTAATGTTGCAAACAGTGGCTCGTTGAGTGTTGTGGCGGCGACCGATTTTGTTGCAGGTGCTGTTTCTCAGACTGGCGGTGTGATGGATTTGACCGCAGATTCTGTTTCAATGCAAAGTTTGGTGGTTAGTGGTGCTGCAGGAACAATGGCTAACGTAAATGCGGATAGCCTTGATGTTGCTGGTAATATCAATGTTGCTGGAAATATGAGCCAGGGTGGCACAGATGCGATGTTGAATTTGCAAGCAAGTAAACTGTCGGCAGCAAATTTGACAGTTGGTGGCGAATTTATTGCGACATCTGGTGGAACAACCTATGAAATTGGCTCAAACGTCAATTTGGTTGGTGGATTGAATGTTGTTGGTGCTGCGACAGTGTTGTTTAATGCAGGTGGGTCTATCACTGGTGGTGATTTAACAAATGCTGGTGCGTTGACATTAAATGCAACAGATGGAATCGAATTAGGTAAAATTATCAGTAATTCTGGGGTCATAAATATTGATTCTGGTGATGGAGTGTTGGAGTTGACAACACTGACGATGAATGGTGGTAATTTGACTTTAGATGGTGTCGGTTTGATAACAGATTATGCATTTAATCCAGGGGCAATGTTGTATCAGAAATACACTGGTGCTTTGTTGACCAAGGATGTAAATATTGTTGCGGATAGTTATCAGATTTCAACGTCTAATTTGGTTGTGGCAGGCATCAATCAAAATGGTAAATTAGTAGTCAATTCTAGTGATATTGATGTTGGTGGTGATATCGTAGCGACAGATTTGGAATTTGTTGCGGTCAAAAATGCAGATGATGAAACAATTTGGCAAAATGTTGAGGTCGCTGGAAATGTTTCAGGCGGAGTTGACTTTATCGGTCTGGAAAAAATGACAATCGGAGGTAATTATATCTTTGATTTGAACAGTCGTTTGTATGCTGCGGTCTTGCCATATGCGACGGGCGTCTCGTTAGATACGACGGATATAAATTATTGGTCCACAATTAGTCTGAAAGATGATAACACGTTGGGTGATATCACAAATGCTGATGATGGTCAGGCAATGATTAGTGTTGGTGGTGTGTTCACATCAGGTGTTCAATATGATGGCGAAACTATCAGTAATACACCGGGAGCTGTCTTGTCGAATGGGCAAATTGGTATTTCGTTGTTTGATGTTGTTGACCAGGGAACTGCAATTTGGTTCTTGCATGCAGATGGTGGAGTTGAAAATTTCAGCCAGTTAGAGCAGTTGCGTAACTTGGATGTAAAATTCTGTAATGCAGATGGTTCGTTGTGTTATAACTATCTGGAATCGCTGGATACTAAGAACGGAACTGATTCTGATTTGCCTGTGTTTGTATCGGTGCGTGATTCGGATGAAGATGGTGTTTCAGATAGTTTGTATATCGTATTTGATCCACGCTTTGGTGGCCCAAAACTGATAGAAGATATGAAGATTCAGCCGATTGTTGGTCGTGAACCAGATCATACAGAAGGTGAATATGTATCAGCGGGGGCTTTAGATGATTTGCTAGCTGGTCAGGCACATAATAAAAAGTTCTTTAACGGGACACCAATCGAGGTTATTCCACTGATTTTCAAAAATACAAACATGGAACAGATGTCCCAGGAACTGTATGATCGTATGGAATATTATGTTGAAAACGCCGAAGGAGAAGGATTGGCCAGATTTAGTCGTTTGTTCCAGGTTCGTGAATTGGAACAGATTATGGGCAGTATCTCGCTGAATGAACATACAACTTTCCGTTCATTTGAAGATCGTATGTATGACGAATTCATTTGGAATCGTAATCGTCAGTTGAAAAAGGCGTGGTTAGATGTTGATTATGGTATGTTCTATCAGAATATTGATGATGGTAAGCATACAGATGGACATCGTTTCAGTGTTTCAGGTGGTTTTGATTGGCAAGAATCAAATACGCTGGTTTTGGGATTGACTGGACGTGTTTCACATACGTCGTCCTTTGCACACGATGATATGAATTTGGGATATAAACCAGATGAATTCATAGCAGGGGATGTTCGTATCGATGTCAAGGACACAGATGTTGCGGTCGGTGGATATTTGATGCAGATTTTGAACGAAAAAATGCGTTTGTATGGTAATGCTTTCTTGGATTTGCATGTGTTTGATGTGAATCGTTCGCAGAACTTTGTTGATTCAATTGATGGCGATGGTCTGTCATTCAGTATGATTACAGAATGGGGATTGATGCATGATATCTTGAATCAATATGTTGTTGGAAATCTGTATGCACGTGCTGGGTATAACTTTGGTTTCAGTGTCAAGGAAAAGGCAGCAGGTGATGACTATATGCGTTTGAAGTCAGATGGATACTTTATCTTTACACCAGGGTATTCGTTGACTGCACAAAAGCGTATTTACCCATCTGCTTGGTTCCAGATTCGACCATATGCATCGATTGGTGTAGAATATGATGTGTTTGGGGCGCCAGATTTTGCAAAGTATAAGTTTGTGCCAGCAGATGAATTTACCCGTTATGATATTGAAATTGATCCTTTGTGGGCAAATATCGGTGGTGGTATAGAAATGTTGTCTGCAAGTGGTATTCAAGTTGGTGTTGATTATCGTTATCAGTATAATAATGATATTCAATTACATAATATCAGGGTATCGGGATCGTATAGATTCTAATATGAAAGCCCCCCCAGTTCGGGGGGGATTTTTTTAGTAAAAGTAAAAACTTGACTTTTTTGTCAATTTTGTGTATAGTGTGTTAGTCAAGTGGGAACAGTTCTGTTGCCCAAATCTCCAAAAGGATTATTTATGCATATAAATGAATTAAAGGCGAAAACGCCACAGCAACTGCTGAAAATGGCAGAAGATATGGGTATTGAAAATCCATCTCAGTTAAATGTGCAACAATTACGTTTTGCGGTTATGCGTGTGTTTGCAGCGGATAAAAAGGTTACTTTGATTGGTGACGGGGTTTTGGAACGTATGCAAGATGGTTTCGGATTCTTGCGTGCACCAGAATCAAACTATTTGGCAGGACCAGATGATTTGTATGTGTCGCCAAATTTGATTAAGAAATATGGTTTAAAGACAGGTGATTATGTCGAAGGTCAAATTCAGGCCCCTGCGGCAGAAACTGAACGATATTTTGCGTTGGAAACAATTGAACGGGTAAATGGCGATAATCCAGAAAAGTTGAAACATCGTGTATCTTTTGATGATATGACCCCATTGTATCCTGATGAACAGTTAAAAATGGAAGTCGAAAACGACAAGGATAAGGGACGTAATTTGTCTGCCCGTGTGATTGATTTGATTTCTCCAACTGGTAAAGGGCAGCGTTCGCTGATTGTTGCACCGCCAAGAACAGGAAAAACTGTTATGTTGCAGAATATTGCACATAGCATTGCAACAAACTATCCAGACGTAAAATTGATTGTGTTGTTGATTGATGAACGCCCAGAGGAAGTTACAGATATGCAACGCAGTGTAAAGGGTGAAGTTATTTCATCAACATTCGATGAACCAGCAGCACGTCATATTCAGGTCGCTGAAATGGTTATCGAAAAAGCAAAACGTTTGGTAGAAGCAGGGCAGGATGTTGTTATCTTGCTGGATTCGATTACACGTTTGGGACGTGCGTATAATACTTGTGTCCCATCAAGTGGTAAAGTTTTGACTGGTGGTGTTGATGCCTATGCGTTGCAGCGTCCAAAACGTTTCTTTGGTGCAGCCCGTAACATCGAAGGTGGTGGCAGCTTGACAATTATCGCAACTGCATTGGTTGATACCGGGTCTAAGATGGACGAAGTTATCTTTGAAGAATTTAAGGGAACTGGTAATAGCGAAATTATCCTGGATCGCAAATTGTCTGATAAGCGTGTTTATCCTGCGATAGATATTACAAAGTCGGGAACACGTAAAGAAGATTTGTTGGTGGGTAAGGATATTTTAAGCAAAATGTATGTCTTGCGTCGTATCATCAACCCAATGGGAACGTTGGAAGCAATGGAGTTCTTGTTGGATAAATTGCGTATGACAAAAACTAATACCGATTTCTTTAATTCAATGAATCAATAAGAAAGTCCCCCGATTGGGGGATTTTTAATACTAATGGATAATTTATAATGAAATTATATTTGTGTGGTTTGTTGGCGACTGTGGTCGTTGTTCTTTTTGCGTATTGTATGGGAAAACAAACAGGAATTCAGCGGTGTGTTGCAAGATATACTGATAGTGTGGTGCAACAACAATCAAAAATTATAGAAATTCAAAGAGGAATAGATGCAGAAACTGTTAGTCGTGCCACTGATGATATTCGTGGCTTCTTGCGGCAGAAATACACAATTGCAGAATAATGTTTGTGCAAAGATTGTTTGTCAGCCAATATATGCACGAAATACAGATTGGAATCTGATTAGTGATGATTTGGCACGCAATATATATAGCCATAATAGATTTTGCGAAATTTATAACAAATAAATAGTTGACAAGTTGTAATTTTGTCTTATATATTCTGTGGCATGGTTATGTATGGCAACGATTTTATTTATGATATAAATTTACCACGGGTAAAGCACGTGGCGTTGACTGGTTTTTTGTCAAAAAAATGGCATAGATTTCATGCTTATTTGCAACATATTGTTTATAATTGTGATGTTTCGCCATATCTGGGAGCGTTGCCACCAGAGTTGAGAAGACGGGTGGATAGAAAGAATATATCTCAGGTAACATCAGATTTTCGTAATATGTTGGAAGATTTTTTGATTCAAAATGCCTATGAGATTTATTCAATGGATAAGGATAGGGTTTATAATATTCCACAGATTGGCGATTTGTTTGGAACACAGTGCGTTTTAGAAGCCAAAGGGGTAAATGTGTATGGTGTAAATCCTTGGAGTGGTGCGTCGGGGTTTGTATTAAAAATGTCCTTTCCAGAGATAAATGCACATTATGCATTAAAGTTGTTTTATAAAGATAGACCCGAATGGATCGATTATGATCATGGTGTTTGGTTTGAAGTTGCAACTGCATTGGCTGCAAATAAGGCAGAACCAAAGGATAATAATCCAATGTATATGGCATCGTTTATATATGAAAAATATATGATGTCGGCTTGGGCTGGGGACGAGGATGGTATAAAAGAACGTGAAAATAAAAATAGTATATTTTGCACTACTCCAAAAGAAAGTGAATCCAGAAATTTGCGGTCGGGTCGTAGAATCGATTGGGGTGAAACATATCGGACAGATTATGGGGCTTTGACATACAGGGGGCGTAAATTGATACGTCAAATTATGGCACTGGATGCAAAGGCTGTTAAAAAAACGCTTGATAAAAAGTCTGATGGCTTGACTGAAAAAGAATTAAAACATGCTGTCGAACTGGCTGGATTATTGGCGTATTATGATGACAATCTGCCAGTTCAACAGTTTATGAAACAGAATTCTTTAGGTCGCTAAGACTTTTCTTATTTGATAACTAGGTTTAATAGGCGTTTTACAATGTCTGCACTGGCACTGTCGCCAGAAGGGGCGTATTCAACAAATTCAAAGCTGTGTGCGTCGCTAAATTCACGAATTAAATATTCTGCGGCTTTGACTGTTATACCATTGCCAGCAGGAACTAAGACATCACGGAAATATTTTGGGTCTATTGCGTCAAAGTCAAATGAAACGACAAATGGGCGATTGCCAATTTTGTTGCGGACTTCATTTACAGCTGTTTCCCAATCGGATTTTGTTTGTAATTGATGCGCTGGTCGAATATAAATATTTTTTTCGCTGGCGTATTCTATTTCGGCAGGTTCATATGATCGTGTTGCCAGATAAAATAAACTTTCTGGTTTTAGGGCAGGGACTGTGTCTTGCAAGGTTAGCCAACGTTTGTCGCCATCGCCCAGCAAGGCACGGACGTTTGTGCCATGAGGTGCACCAGATGCCTGAGCCTGTGCGGATTCAGGTGTGTGAATATCTAAATGTGCATCGATATATACCAAGCATAAATCTTGGGTTGGAATTTGGTTGCGTAGTGCAACAAAATGTCCGTAATTTACAGAATGATCGCCACCAATCATTATGTGCTTGTCGCAGGGAGTGTTAGCGTATATTTTTTTTTGAATTTTAAAGTTTTCACCAAAACGGTCGTTGGCACATTCGTTTGCATCAAACGGGTCTGCGACAACAGTTGTCCATTTTGCGTTAGTGAACATTTGTTTTACTGCGGTTGGTGCCAATGCAGGACCGCCCTCTATGGCGGTGCGTAAGCAGCCACGTCCGTATTCTATACCAAAAAAGTGAATCATTTGTATGCCTCTACTATACTCTCGGCGGCGTTTTGAAGTTTTAATAATGATTTTTCATAGGTTTCACAATCACGTGAAATTTCAGAACGGTATGCGTCGTGCAGGTTGGCCGCCATGTAATAACAACCACGCAGGTGTTGAACGCAATATTCGTGGCCTGTATTAAATGCGTTCTGACCACGAACACGACTTTCAGTATCTGCCCAGTTTATGTTCAGGGCATTGTCAATATTTTCAAATGAATTTTCGCCGTAATATTTGCCGACAGTATTCATCCAGTATTCATTCATTTCATTGTCAGACCATTGGTTCGTTGATTTTATTGTCAGAATTTGACGAAGCAACGAATCGATAGCAGGACGATATTTCGAATCGATTTGTGCCAGTTTGGAACTGCAATAACAACGGTTGTATTCTGTGTCGTCACGTTCGCAATAGCTGTTCATACATTCGGTATAATCTGCCATACAGCGAACAGATGAAATGCGTGCACTGTCTGATTCAACAAAGTTTGCGGCTGCATTTGCACTGGTCTTGTAATTATAAGAATTTTCTGTGCGAGAAGAACGATTCGTTGCAGCTATTTTTGTCCCAGATGTTCCAGAACGTGCAACAACACGGCGTTGTGTTGCAGGGGCAGAATATGTTGTTTGGCTGGGCGTGGCACTGCGTGCATTTGTCGTAGCAATTGTGCGACGGGCAGCCGTGGTTGTAGCACTGCGACCAGTGCCTGTGCGTGGAACAACACGACGCTGGGCAGCCATTGGGGTAGTTTTTACAATCGTATTTATAGGGCTGAGTGATTGCGATGTCGTTGTTCCTGGGTTTAGGTTTGTTCGCATTTGATTGCTTAGATAAGGATACATATAGTTATAATTGTATGGAGTTGTGTTTGTCAGTTGTGCATCACGAGTTGCACAAAATGCACCTGTTGTTAGGCCGAAAAATGCAATAAAACAAAGTATTCTTTTTCTCATTTGTTTACATCATAGGAAACTTAGAAGAAAAATAAAAGAAAAATTTGCATTTTAAAAAAATACTGTTATAATAGGTTTCGTTTCGGGGTGTAGCTCAGTCTGGTAGAGTGCTTGGTTTGGGACCAAGATGTCGAAGGTTCGAATCCTTTCGCCCCGACCAGAGATAAATAAAAATACCGCAGTTGATGCGGTATTTTTATTTATTTTGGTGGAACTGTGGATTCGAACGGTAAATCAAAATTTACCGGGTTCGAATCTTTCCCTCGGTTTGGTGCGGTGTGCACCAAACCTGTGGGGCATTCGTGACAATTTGCCTGCGTTTAAGCACTTGGCAAATTTACTCATTGTCGCCCCGACCAGAATTAAAAATGTCGCTTTGTGCGGCGTTTTTTTTGTCTGGGGCGTGCGGATTCGAACGGTAAATTGAATGATATTATGTAGCAGTATTTGATTGGCAAAGTAATGTATTTCTAAATATTGGATTTTATAAAGATTTGTTAGGTGGTGGTTAGGGCTGGAAACATTTTGATTTGGCTGAAAATTTTGTTTGATTTGGTTGAATATTGCAAAAATATAGGATATTATATACGGGATAATTTGCGAGGTGTGTAATATGAACGTATATAATTTTATTTCTGATAATATTAAAACAAAAATTCAGGAAATTGATGCTGTTAAAGATGTTTTAACAGATGATGTTTTGAAAAATGTTGTTGTAGAAGTGCCAAAAATCCGTGATTTTGGGGATTTTTCAACTAATGTTGCAATGGTTTTGGTTAAACTGTTAAAGAAGTCGCCACGTGATATTGCAGGTTTGATTTTACCAAAAATTGAAGAATTAGATTTTGTAGAAAGCGTTTCAATTGCAGGGCCTGGGTTTATCAATATAAAGTTAAAAGATGCCTTCTTGGTCAATCCTGATGCGTTTGCTTTGTCAAAAGATAATAGTTTTTCGCCTGTAACGGTTGATATGGATTATGGCAGTTATAATATCGGTAAAAATTTACATATTGGACATTTAAGAACAACTGTTGTTGGGGATACTTTTAATCGTATCGCACGTTTTTTGGGGCATAAAACAAAGTGTTATAACCATATGGGTGATTGGGGGCTACCAATGGGGCTGATTATTGCCTGGATTTTAGAATATGGTATGCCAAAAGATGCAGATGACATAAATGCAATGTATCCAGCATCGTATGCACGTGCCAAGGAAGATAAAGACTGGTTAGAAAAAGCACAAAAAATAACTTTTGAATTGCAAAATGGAAATCCTGAATATAATAAAATCTATAATGATTTTGCACCAATGTCCTTAAGCCAGATTTCCAAGATTTTGGTTCGCTTGAATATAGTGCCGTTTGATGAAAATAAAGGTGAACGTTTGGTCGCAGAATATGTGCCAGAAGTGCAAAAGATTTTGGAAGAAAAAAATCTGTTGGTGCATGATGATGGTGCGGATATTATTCCGGTAAAGTTGGAGTCTGATACAGCACCAATGCCGCCTGTGTTGTGGCGTTCTAGCGCGGGGGCTCAGACATACGCAGCGGCGGATTTGGCAGCAATCTATTACAGAACAAAAACAGATAATCCTGATGATATTGTTTATTTTACAGATAGTCGTCAGAACTTGCATTTTACTCAGGTGTTCCGTGCAGCAAAATTGGCAGGTATGGATTCGGCAAATCTACAACATATCGGTTTCGGAACAATTACCGGAACTGATGGTAAGCCATTTAAGACACGTGATGGAAATGTGCCAAGTCTGGATGAAATGGTTGATATGGTTGCAGATTCCGTTCGTAAACGTGCAGAAGAATCAGGTAAGAATTTGCCAGATGAAACCGTTGAAATGATTGCGTTAGCTGCATTGAAATTTAATGATTTGATGCACGATGTAAAATCTGACTATGTGTTTGATACAGATGCGGTTACACAATTCGAAGGACGCACAGGGCCATATATTTTATATACTGCGGTGCGTTTGAATTCTGTGGTAAAGAAAGCAGAAGCAATGAATGTTGTGTCAAATATTGATGGTTATGCATTACAACCGGAAGAACGTAATTTAATGTTGCGTTTGATGGATTTTGAACGTGTTGTTGAAAATGCTTTTGCACGTCGTGCAACGGATTTAACCGCAAATTATACATACGATTTGTGCCAGGATATAAATACGTTCTATCATCATTGTCCGATTTTGCGTGATGATATTGATTTGGCGACAAAACAAGCCAGATTGTATATCGTTGGTCAGGCACGGAAAATACTGTTGACTGCCATTGATTTGATGGGGCTGCGTGTGCCAGAAGCAATGTAGGTTGAATAAAACCGCCCCATTGGGCGGTTTTGTGTTGTTTATCTTTGTGAATTTATAAATTGGGTGTGCTTATGATAAGAATTTCAAAATCTGATTATGTTTTGGGGTTAAAATGTCCAAATGCATTGTGGTTCAAGAATTTTCGTAAGGATCTGATTCCAGAAAAAAATGATACTGTTCTTGAACGGGGGACTGCAGTTGGAGAATTGGCCTGTGATAGATTTCCAGGTGGTGTTCGAATTACTGCAAAGCCGTGGGAAGAAGAGGCCTTGATTCAAACTAAAAATGCAATGGACAAAGGTGCATCGTATATTTATGAGGCAACGTTCGCAACAGAAACAGGCGAATATTGTGCAGTTGATATATTAAAAAATAATGGCGATGGAACATGGTCTATTATAGAGGTAAAGTCAACCACTGCTGTGCATCCGTATCATACGCTGGATGTTTCGTTTCAACGATATGTTTGCGAAAGAGCTGGGGTTAAAATTTCTGGCTGTGGTGTGTTAGTGTTGGACAATAAATATGTCCGTTGCGGAGATTTGGATTTGCAACAGTTGTTTCAGTTGAATTCTGTTGATGAAGAAATGCAAGATATGGAAACTGTTGAAAAAGAGGTTGCACGATTACGGGCTTTGTTGGATGGGGCAGAGTTAGGTGTTGCGATATCCAAGGTAAAATGTAATAAGTTTTATGAATGTGGATATAAATATCATTGCTGGAAAGATGTGCCAGAATATTCTGTATTTAATGTGTTTCGTGGAAAACTTGCTGATGAGGTTTATGAAAAATATGGGATGGATTTAAAAAATGTGCCAGCAGAATTGTATGCACGTCAGTTGCATCCTGGAGATATAGAGACTTTTTTGGATAATGTTGAACTGATAGATAGAAATGCGTTAAACGAATTTATTTCGGAATTAAAATATCCGTTGTATTTTTTAGATTATGAGTCAATACAATCTGCAGTGCCGATGTTTGATAATTCTCGTGCTTATCAACAGATTTGTTTTCAATTTTCACTGCATGTTCAGCGAAAGCCTGGGGCAGAGTTGGAACATTTTGAATATCTGCATGATGTGTCTGGTGCTGACCCTCGTCCGGGGTTGATAAAAAAATTGATAGCGTCCATTGGTAAAGAGGGCTCGGTAATTGTTTATAACAAGTCTTTTGAAAAAACAGCAAATGAAATGATGGCTGTTGATTTTCCAGAATATGCAGATGAATTGCGGGCGATAAATGATAGGGTGGTTGATTTAATGAATCCGTTCAAAGATAGGTTTTTATATCGACCATGTCAGATGGGCAGCTATTCAATAAAGAAGACATTGCCAACCTTTGTGCCGGATATGACATATGAAGGTATGGGGATTTGTAATGGTGGTCAGGCTAGCGAAGAATTTATGGAATTTATGTTAGGACAACAGTCTTCAGAAAAATCAGAAAAGATGATGAAAAATTTACGTGAATATTGCGGACAGGATACGTTGGCGATGGTTCGCTTGCTGGATGTTGTTCGTGGTCTTATAACTGAATGATTTATCGTTTTGATTGTTTAATGAAAAACAGGCACCGAAGTGCCTGTTTTTTTTGTATTATGAGTTTTGTCTTGATTTAGTTAATGTGATTTAACTATAATAGTTAGGTAGGGTGAATTATTTTGTGGTGGGATTATGTATGAAGAATTGTTGATGTTTTGTGAAAATGTCTTGAAAAATCGGGCGGTTGTATCGATTCGGCCTAGTGAAGTTCGTTTGTTGATGTTGCTGGGTAATGCTGGTGGCGTTTGTAATCCTGCGACAATAGCACAGGTGTTGGGAGTTTCAAAACCGATGATAACTGCAAGTTTGGCAAATTTGATTAAATTGGGGTTGGTGGCCAAAGTTCCGTCGCCAGAAGATGGGCGAAGTGTATTGGTTCTGCCAACGAAAAAAGGTAGCCAGTTGTTGAATGAAATAAAACAAAAAAATCAAAACTTTATGGATGATTTGGCTGAAAAAATTGGGCGGAAAAAATTTGATTCTTTTATAAAAACAATTGTGGATCTAAATAATTTGATGAAAAAATAAGAATTCATACCCGGCGAAACTTGCCGGGTTTTTTGATATCTTTTGAGGTATGAAACAAGTTAAAATAAAATGGATTTTTATTCTTTTGGCGATTTCGATTGTTCTGGTTGGGGGTGTAATTTTACTCAATCTGTGGGTAAATAAACGACCGTTTTTTTATGCTGGAACTTTGGAAACGACTAAGGTTGTTTTGGCGTCTCGGGTGGCATCAGATGTTGATGATGTTTTCGTTGTGGAAGGCGATGTTGTCCAAAAAGGGCAACCTTTGATGAATTTGTCTTGTGATGCGTATAAAATTTTGGCACGCCAAATTGATCGTGATTTTGAACGTGCTACGGCATTGTTGCAGCGTGGGCATATTACTGATGTGGAATATGATGTGTTAGTGCGTAATAAACAGGATAATGACTTGCGATTAGGGTGGTGTTTAGTAAAAAGCCCAATAGATGGTTTGGTTATAACAAAATTTCGTGAGGTAGGTGAAGTTGTCGCACCCGGAATGACATTGATTTCTGTGGCAAACCCATATGATATATGGGCGTATTTTTATGTGCCTTATACTGTTTTGCACAAATTAAAGGTTGGACAGAGAGTTGTTGGAGTTTTGCCAGAAGCCGAAAATATGAGTTTTTCAGGGCGGATTATAAAAATTAGCGAGGAAGCAGAATTTACACCAAAAAATGTCCAGACACGTGATGAAAGAACACGCTTGGTATATGGAGTCAAGGTTCAGTTTGATAATCCTGAACTGATTTTAAAATCAGGTATGACAATTGAAAGCACGTTGGAACAAGATGAATGATGTTGCTATTTTGGTTGATGGTATATCAAAACGCTTTAAAAATATTTTAGCGTTAGATGATGTGTCTGGAAATTTCTCAAATGATAATTTGTATGGTGTTATTGGGCCTGCAGGGGCAGGAAAAACAACTTTGTTTCGGATAATGATGGAATTGATGCAAGCTAATTCCGGGGTCGTATCTTATTTTGAATATGGTAAGAAAATTTCATATGCGAATATACAAGAGCGTATTGCTTATATGCCGCAAAGTCAAAGTTTGTATGCAGATTTGTCTGTTGGGGAACATCTGGATTTTTTTCGTAAATTGTATGGAATTGATGATGCGGAATATTTCAAAAAAAGAAAGGATTTGTTGGGACTGGCTAGGTTGGAAAAATTTGTAGACAGACCAGCAGGTCAATTGTCAGGAGGAATGTATAAAAAATTGGGGCTGATATGTGCGTTGTTGCGGTCGCCTAGGATTATGTTGCTGGATGAACCGACAAATGGGGTTGATCCAATTAGTCGGCGTGAATTCTGGGAATTGTTAAATGATGCAAAAAATAGTGGAATTTTAGTCATTATGTCAACGGCTTATATGGACGAAGCTGAACGGTGCAGCAATGTAATGTTGATGGAGCGTGGACGTGTTTTGGCAACAGGGCAACCAGATGAATTGCTGAAAAAATATAACAGCCGAAATTTTGATGAACTGTTTTTTAAGCGGGGGCAACAGATATATGAAAAAGAAAATCGTAGAAGTTAAAAATATGTCTGTTAAATTTGGAGATTTTGTTGCTGTGGACGATGTTTCTTTTGAGATCGGACGTGGAGAGATTTTTGGATTTTTAGGTGCTAATGGAGCAGGAAAAACAACAACTATAAGGGTGCTGTGTGGTTTGCTGCCTGCAACAAGTGGCGTCGTGTTTGTCGATGGTGTGCGATTTGTGTCTGGACAGGAAAACAAGATAAAAGAAAAGGTTGGGTATATGTCTCAACGTTTTACGTTGTATAATGATTTGTCTGTAAAAGAAAATTTTGATTTTGCCGCTGATTTACGTGATATGAATTCAAGGCAATATCTGAATAATCGTGAACGATTATTAAATTTTATTGGTTTTGATAGGCGATTAAATGTCTTGGTAAAAGATTTGCCAGGTGGAATAAAACAAGAAGTTGCATTGTGTGTTGCGTTGATTCATCAACCTTTGATTGTGTTTCTTGATGAGCCGACTGCTGGTGTCGCACCAACCGCAAGATTACGGTTTTGGCAATTGATAAAAGAATTGGCTAGGTCTGGAATCACAGTGTTTGTAACAACACATTATATGGACGAAGCAGAAAATTGTTCAAGAATTGCGTTGATGAAAGATGGGCGATTGATTGCAATAGATAGTCCAGATGCGTTAAAGAAAAATACATTTGATGGAGATTTGTTTTCTTTGCGTCAAAAACGAAAAAATCCTTGTCGGCCGTTGCCAGATGTGGTGGATGTTTGGCAGCCGTATGGTGCGAATTTTCATTTGCGTTTTCGTGATGGTGTTGATGTGGCAGAGCAATTGCGTCGCTTGAAGCAGGACTGGGAAATTAGCCAGATTACACCGTCACTAGAAGATGTGTTTATTAAATTGGTCGAAGGAAAAAGTAAATGAAAATATTTTCTTGGCAGCGGAGTTGGGCCATCTTTGTCAAAGAGTTTAAGCACATAGTGCGTGATCCTTTTACGTTGATAATGGCGTTAGTTTTACCTTTGCTGATTGTTTTGATTTTGGGAACTTCTATTGAATTTAATGTTAAATCAATCAATATGGGGGTTGTCGATACTGATAAATCAATGGCGTCTAGAAAGTTGATAGAAACTTTTGATAGTTCTGGGTATTTTAAATCTTATGATGTAATGCAGGCCGATGACGCAATAGATGATATGGTGGATGGTCTGTCCCGTGTGGCGATTGTTGTGCCACAGAATTTTGAGCATGATTTATTCGCACGTAATTCAGCAAATGTTCAAATATTAGTTGATGGAACAGAAAGTTCGTCAATAATGTCGGTGATGAACTGTTTGAATACGGTGAATCAAAAGGCTTATTTCAAAATAAATGATGTGCCAGCACAGGCGTTATCGCAGGGGATAACATATAAAGTGCGTTATTTGTTTAATCCAGAGTTAAATTCTCGTTGGTTTGCTGTGCCAGGATTGGCTGCTGTTATTATTGCATTGGTGGCGATAATGCTGACGGCATTGACGATATGCAGAGAGTGGGAGCGTGGCTCTATGGAGATGTTGTTGTCCACACCTGCTAGTCGGTTAGATATTATTTTGGGCAAAGTTGTGCCGTATGCAATTATTAGTTTTATTGGTTTTGTGTTGGTGTTCTTGGTCGCTAGGGTTGTTTTTAATGTTCCGTTTGTTGGTTCTTGTTGGCAAATGGTTTTTGGTAGTTGGTTGTTTATCTTGGGATACTTGGCAATTGGATTGTTGATATCTGTTTCAACTAAAAAACAAGAGGTCGCAATTCAATATGCTGCGATAATTGGTTTGCTGCCAACCGTAATTTTGTCGGGGTTTGTTTTCCCAATAGAGTATATGAATTCGGGATATCGATATGTGTCGGCCTTGTTTCCTGCTAGGTTTTATATGGATATAACTCGTGATCAATTTTTGAAGGGTAGTTTGTTTGTTGATATTTGGTGGTTGTATGCAGTGTTAGCATTGCAGGCGTTTGTTGTTTTAATTCTTTGTGTTTTTAGATTCAAAAGGTCGCTGGAATGAAATGGAAGGTTTTGCGTGGCTTTTTTAAGAAGGAAATTGTTGCCTTGATACGGGATCCTGTTCTGACTGTGGCGATTTTGATTATGCCAGTGGTTCAGATGGTGCTGTTGGCTGGTGCAATCACATTTCAGGCAAATAATTTGCGATTGGTAATGAAAAGTGCACCTAATGATGTTGTTGCAGAGCGTATTTATAATCGTGCAATTGGTTCAGGTTTTTTTGTCGATGCAGCTGCAGATGAAAATAAAAATCCTGTAGATCTAGTTCAGGTCGGGGTGGCAGATGTTGCAATTGTTGTCCCAGAAGGCGGTTTGACACGCAGTTTAGTTCGTGGTAATGCAGAAATTCAAATCTTGATAGATTCTATGAATATATTAAAAGCACATAGCATAGAGGCTTATTTGCGGTCGATTATATCGATGGTTTTGTTGGATTTGTCGGATGTTGTGCTTGAAAGACCGATTGGATTTAATGTGCGTGTGCTGTTTAATCCGCAGTTGAATACAAAGTTTTTTATGGTGCCATCTATGGTGGCAATCTTGGTGTTTTTGTCGCTGTTGATTTTGATATCCGTTTCAATTGCTAAGGAAAAAGAAACTGGAACAATAGAAACGCTGATTTCTGCCCCAGTATCAAAGTATGATATTGTGGCAGGTAAAGTGCTGCCTTTTGTTGTCGTGTCGTTTGTTGTTATGTTGTTGATGGTTGTTGTGGGGTGGTGGGTGTTTCGTATTCCGTTTGTTGGTTCTCAATTTATGTTTTTGTTAGCATTCTTGGCTTTTTGTGTTCCTGCATGTGCTGTTGGAGTCTGGTTAGCGACTTGGACAAAAACTCAACAACAGGCAATGTTGGGGTTGATTATTGTGGCTTTTGTATCGCTGATGCTGTCGGGGGCGATTATTTCAGTGGAAAATATGCCTGTTGTATTGCGTTGGATAAGTTATATAAATCCATTAAGTCATTATGCGTATCTGGTGCGAAATATAATGTTAAAGGGACCTGATTGGATTTATTTTGCTAAACACGCAGGGGTTATGTTTGGGGTTGGTGTTGTGATTTGGGGAATCGCATTGCGACGCTTTAAGACAACAATCTAGAAAAAAGGGGTGAAGAGTGATGAGAATAATGTTTTTTACTTTGTTGCTGTGGTTTGTTGCTGTGCCTGGAAGGGCAGATGTTTATATGGCCTTGCGGGCAGTCTATGAAGATAATCCAGTAATTGCCCAGGAACGAGAAAAGGTAAATGCTGCAATGGCTCAACTGGATTTGGCAAAAACAAATTTGCGGCCATATTTGGGATTGGCAGGTAATGTCGGGGTGGCTCATACAGATGTGTTGGGGTATTCGTTTGGATATGCTCCGATGGAATATGGGGTGGAATTTCAGCAAAATGTATTTCAGGGTGGGGCAATGTTTGCACAAATAAGGGCAGCAGATGCTATGTTGGCGGCGGCAAATGCAAATCTGTATGCGGTTCAGCAAGAAGTTTTTTTAGATGCGATAAATGCATATATAGAGGTTTTGAATGCTAAGGCGGTTCTAGATTTAAACGAAAATAATAATCGAGTGTTGGCACAATACTATGATTTTGTAAAAGATGGGCAAGTTGTTGGACGCTTGACTAAGACAGATGTGTCGCAGGCGGCAGCACGATTGGAAATGGCACGCTATCATTTGACAGATGCTAATGCACAATATGATAACGCAACTGAAAGATTTTTTAGAATTTGTGGATATAAGGAAAACAATTATAAAAAAATCGACGTTGATGTCGTTCGGGACTTGTTTCCAGATACGGTTGATGTAGCCCAGGATTACGCATTGCGATTTCATCCTGTTTTGATTGCACTGGCAGAACAAGAAACGGCAGTAAAAGAAAGCAAGACGGTTGCACGCAGTTCTATGATGCCGTCAATTGATGTGCGTGGTGCAGTAAGTCGAATTGATAACGTTCCGTTCCTGGATGACATTACAGATAGTCGGGTTGGTGTTTATTTAAAAGTGCCATTGTATGACAAGGGGAATGCGCTGGCAAATACTTTAAAAGTGCGGGCAAGTGTTGCAAATGTTCAGGAACAGACTGTAAATGCCCGTCGGGTCATAGTTGAAAATTTACGTAGTGCGTGGAATATGTATCAGGCACAAAAATCGGCTATTGATGCGACGGCGGCCAGTGTTCGTGCAAATGAATTGGCGTTGTCTGGAATTCAGGACGAGCAACGTCGTGGACGAAGAACTGTGCTGGATGTGTTGAATGCAGAACAAGAACTATTAAATTCACGTGTGGCACATACTCGGGCTAAATACGCACAGGTGTCAGCGTTCTTTGCTGTTTTGGCGGCGATGGGAAAGTTGAGCCCAGAAAATTTGGGAATCGATGAATAAAAGCTGTTTTGTGTTGTTCGGGCTTGATATTTTTTATTTTTAGTGTAAAATAGACGGCGTTGCGCCCTTAGCTCAGCTGGATAGAGCATCAGATTTCTAATCTGCAGGTCACAGGTTCGAATCCTGTAGGGCGTGCCAGAATTAAAACCGTCCGTCAGGACGGTTTAATTTTTTTATTGTTTTGAGAAGGCTTTTTTTGTGATATTATTAAAAGATGTTTGTGGGATTGGTTATCTTAGTTTTTGCTTTAATCGGGCTGGAATTTTATTTGATTTTCCGCTTGGTTGAACATTGGTGGTGTTTAATTATAAAAAAACAAATTCCATATATGGCTAGTGATAAAAAATTAAGGCGTGCAGTCGCAAGTTATATTCAAACATATTGCCCAAATGCAAAGTCAGTATGTGAAATAGGTGCCGGGTATGGTTGGTTGGCACGATACGTTGGACGGTGTTGTAATATACCGGTAGTGGCGTTGGAAAATATGCCGTTTACGTTCTTTTTGGCAAAGTTATTTCAAATTTTTCCAGGTGGACGATGGGTGTCGTGGGTGCGGTGTGATGCGTTCGATTATCTGAAAAATTATAAGAAAAAGTTTGATGTCGGAATTGCTTATTTGGGGCCGGTGGTAAATGACAGGTTGGTTGATGTCTTGGACAAGTTCGGAGTTCTGATTGTTTTAGATGTTCCTATTACTGGTAAAAAGCCTTTTCAAGTAGTTGATTTGGGGGCTGGCTGCACACGATATGGTCGGTTAAAGTTTCCGCATAAGTTGTTTGTTTATAAAAAAATAATTTCTTGATTATGTTGCTGAATTTTTTAGGCAATCCTTCCTGTTGGGGTGGTTAGCTGTTTGTGATACAGTTTTCACAAAAGGAGAGAGAAAGTTATGAAAAAATTTTGGTTATTTGTTTGGGCGATTTTTATTTCGTTTATTCCAGGAATTGTTGGGGTGGCTTTCACGCCTAGCCACAGTAATGATATTTGGTATAATTCGCTAAATAATTCAGCACTGACCCCAGATGGTTGGGTCTTTGGTGTGGCGTGGACGATTTTATATACTTTGTTAGGTATTGCGTTGTTCTTGGTTATGAATAATGCACGCTCTAAGCAGAATAAGTCAAAGGCATATATTTTGTTCGCTGCACAGATGGGATTGAATCTGTTGTGGACTTATTTGTTCTTTGGCTTGAACTTTATTGGTGCGGCGTTGTTGTGTTTGGTCGCTTTGATTGTCATTTCTATTTGGATGGCAAATGTTTTCAAAACAATCAGTCGGCCAGCGTATTATTTAATATGGCCATATGTTGCGTGGTTGTTATTTGCATTGTATTTGAACGGAACCATTATGGTGTTGAATTAAAAAAAATCCCCCGATCGGGGGATTAAATTTTTAAGATTTTTGTTTTAGGACCGCCTACGTTTAGGTATTTAAGCCCCAGTTCTTCGACGTAATCTGGACTGTAATTTTGCAACAGGCGTATGTGACTATTTAGTTCGTCTAAGGTCTTTTGTTCCATTGCCAGTTGCTTGGAATCTTGGGATGCGTTCCAGATGTTTAAGCCAAAACGCTGTAAACTTACGTCGCCCCAGAACATTCCAATAAACATAAATATTGCAAACAGGGCAAAAAATACGCCCAGTTTCCCACGGGTGCTGCCTGACCAGGCCCGGCCAAGAAAGCTAAATAAATTTTTGATTTTTCCTTTCATAGGTGGCATTATATCATAAATGTTTACCAAGAATCAAATTTTTGCTGCACCGCTTGCTGGGATTACTGATCTGCCGTTTCGTCGGACGGTGCGAATGTTCTCGCCAGACGCACCAATGGTGACCGAGATGATTTCTTGTCATTCGTTGGTTGGTGGGCATAAGAACTGTTTACGTAATTTCGATAATTATGTCCAGGAAGGTAATGTTGGAGCTCAGATATTTGGGGCTGATGTTGCATTGATGGCAGATGCTGCACGGATTTTGCAAGATGCAGGTGCAAAGTGGATTGATATAAATATGGGGTGTCCTGTGCCAAAGGTTGCAACCAGGGCGGGAGCAGGGGCACACTTGATGCAGGACCATAAGTTAGCCGCCAAGATTATGACGGCTGTCGTTGGGGCAGTGCAGATTCCTGTATCGATAAAAACACGATTAGGTTGGGATAATGAACATCAAGACTGGGCAACGCTGATTGATATTGCAGCGGATTGTGGTGTGCAGTTTGCCGCATTGCACGGACGCACTCGGGCACAGTTATATTTGGGAAATGCTGTGCATCCTGATGTGTCAAAATGCAAAATACCTGTAATTGCAAATGGTGATATAAAGACTGCTGATGATCTGTTAGGACTTGATGAGTTAGGTTATGCAGGGGTGATGATTGGTCGTGGTTTGCTGGGGCGGCCGTGGGCACTAGAACAGATTTTAGGGCACAAACCGCCAGAAAATGTTGGCGAAATTGCTTTGCAACATTTGGAATATGCAATCGAATACTATGGGGAAAAAACGGCCATTCCAATGTTTAGAAAACATGCTGCGTGGTATAGTGCAGGTATGCATAATTCGTCTGAATTTAGAATTAAAGTCAATGGAATTGATAGGGCCGATGTCTTAAAGGTTGCAATTCAAGAATTTTGGGGTATGATTTAGAGAACGTTTAATACACTTAGGGGATTGTGAAATATGACAGAAAATATCGAAAATGTTGACGTTGTTGTTGAGACACCTGTGGAACTGACCGCAGGAGAAATACTGCGTAATGCACGAACAACAGGACGTCGTAAACGTGAAATTCCAACAATTTCAAAACAGTTGTGTATCCGTGAAGAATTCTTGGAAGCGTTGGAAAATGGTGATTACAAGGTTATTCCAGAACCTGTTTATATTTTGGGATTTGCACGCAATTATGCAATGGAATTGGGGTTGAATCCGGACGAAATCGTCGCAAAAATTAAAAAAGAAATGGGTTTGGTCGCAGATTGTTCGTCAGATGACGATGACGTGTCGGCTTGTGCAATGCCAAGTATCAAAGAAGAAAGTTGGGTGAAAATTGCTTTTGGTAAGATTTACCAATTTATTTATCAAAATTGGATTTGGTTTGCTGGTGCGTTGTTGGCAATCGGATTGATTGTGTTCGCAATCATTATGTTAAAGCCAAGTGCAGAAGAAGTTGCAGTGCCAGAGACACCTGTGGTGGTAGAATCTGTGATGGCCGAGGCAGAATATAAGTTGCCTGTGCGTGAACGATTCGGTTTGGATAATCGTGAAAAGGCAGACGTTGTTTTGCAGGCTATTCAGGAATCGTGGGTAAAGATTGAAGATGGTCGTGGAAACACTGTGTTTAGTCGTGTTTTAGTTCCAGGTGATTTGTATTATGTGCCGGTCGGAAATAAGTATAAAGCGACATTTGGAAATGCTGGCGGTATAGATATTTGGGTAAATGGTGAATTAGCACCAGATGCAGGCCCAGACCATACAAGAAAAGCAGGAATTTCGTTGGCACCTGATAGTTTAATGGGAAGTAAAAAATAAAAAGGTAAGGGCGAAAGGAATTTTCGCCCTTTGTATTGAATTTTTTTTCTTGTAAACTATATATTGTAATACTATGGCTAATGTAATTAAAATTCGCGGTGCACGTGAAAATAATCTTAAGAATATTGATTTAGATCTGCCAAAAAATAAATTGGTGGTGTTTACTGGCGTATCTGGATCGGGAAAATCGTCGTTGGCTTTTAATACTATTTATGCCGAAGGACAGCGTAGATATGTTGAATCGCTGTCTAGTTATGCACGTCAGTTCTTGGATATGCAAAAAAAACCAGATGTTGATTTAATTGAAGGATTGGCACCTGCAATTTCAATCGAACAAAAAACAACATCAAAAAATCCTCGTTCAACAGTCGGAACAGTTACAGAAATTTATGATTATTTGCGTTTGTTGTGGGCAAGAATCGGAGTGCCTCATTCGCCAGTTACAGGTTTGCCTATTAAATCTCAGACTATTGCAGAAATGGTCGAGTGGACAATGAAAATTCCGTCAGGGGTCAAGATTTTCATCTTGGCACCGTTGGTTCGTGAACGCAAAGGCGAATACAGAAAAGAATTGGCTTTCTTGGTAAAGCAAGGGTATCAGCGTGCAATTATTGATGGCGAATTGGTTGATTTGTCCGCTGTTCAGCCATTGGATAAAAATAAAAAACACAATATATTTGTTGTTGTTGATAGATTGCAAATGCCGGCTGATGGTGCAGATGTAGAAGATTTTAGAAGTCGCTTGTATTCTTCGTTTGAAGGTTCGTTGCGATTGGTGCCAGGGGCTGTTTTGGTGCGTCGATTGGATACAAACGAAGATACGTTATATTCGCAAAGTTATGCCTGTCCGGTTAGTGGATTTACAGTGCCTAAAATCGAACCTAGATTATTTTCTTTTAATGCACCAATGGGGGCGTGTCAAAATTGTGATGGCCTAGGTGTGCAGTTGAATATGTCGCCTGATTTGGTCGTGCCAGATCCATCAAAATCAATTCTGGGTGGTGCGATTGCACCTTGGTCACGTGGTGGTATGCTAAGTCAGTTCGAAAACTTGTTAGAAGCGTTGCATAAAAAGTTCAAAATCCCATTATCGAAGCCGTGGTATGCGTTGACCGAAGAACAGAAGAATCTGGTCTTGTATGGCAGTGGTGATGAGCCAATAAAAATAAACTGGAACGGATTTGTCTATGAAAAACCATACGAAGGCGTTATCCCAAATATTGAACGACGCTGGCGTGAGTCTGAATCAGAGGCGATGCGTAATGAACTGGCAAAGTATCAGTCTGAAAAGCCGTGCCCAGTTTGTCATGGAAAACGACTGAATATTCACGCACTGTGTGTGAAAATAAATAACGCAGACATTATGGATGTGTGTGAATTGTCTGTTGATGACTGTTTGGAATGGTTTAGAGATTTGCCAAATCATTTAACGCAAAAAGAAAATGATATTGCACGGATTGTCTTGCGTGAGATTACAGATAGATTGTATTTCTTGCAAAATGTGGGGTTGGGGTATTTGACTTTATCTCGTATGGCAGGAACATTGTCGGGTGGCGAAGCACAGCGTATCCGTTTGGCGTCGCAAATTGGTAGTGGCTTGTCGGGGGTATTGTATGTCTTGGATGAACCGTCAATCGGATTGCATCAGGCAGATAATGACAAGTTGTTAGAAACATTGAAAATGCTGCGAGATAAGGACAATACTGTTATTGTTGTAGAACATGACGAAGATGCAATGCGTGCGGCTGATTATTTGGTGGATATTGGACGTGGTGCAGGTGTAAACGGTGGAAATGTTATAGCAGCAGGAACTCCGGCTAGCGTTATAAAAAATAAAAATTCAATTACAGGGCAGTATTTGTCTGGTGCAAGAAAGATTCCTGTGCCGGCAAAGCGTCGTGAAGGTAATGGTAAGGTTATTAGTGTCATTGGGGCGCGTGAAAATAATTTGAAAAATGTGTCAGTTGATTTTCCGCTTGGAAAATTCGTGGCTTTGACCGGAGTGTCAGGGTCTGGAAAATCGACGTTGTTGTTAAATACTTTATATCCTGCATTGATGCGTGCGTTGTATAATTCAAAGCTGGAAGCAGGGGCACACGATATTATCAAGGGGATGGAAAGCGTTGACAAGGTTGTTGATATTGATCAGTCGCCTATTGGACGAACCCCACGTAGTAATCCTGCGACTTATACTGGTGTGTTCAGTGATATTCGTGATTTCTTTGCTGCATTGCCAGAGGCTAAGGCTCGTGGATATACATCAGGGCGATTCTCGTTTAACGTCAAGGGCGGACGCTGTGAGGCCTGCCAGGGTGATGGGCAGATAAAGATTGAAATGAACTTCTTGGCAGATGTATATGTTGAATGCGATTGCTGTCATGGAACACGATATAACGAAGAAACGTTGGCGGTTAAATACAAGGGAAAATCAATCGCTGATGTTCTAAATATGACGGTTGCAGAAGCATATAGATTCTTTGTAAATGTTCCAAAAATCGCACGTAAGTTAGAATTGTTAAGACGTGTTGGGTTGGATTATATCAAGTTAGGGCAAAGTTCGCTGGATTTGTCCGGAGGTGAGGCACAGCGTATAAAACTGTCCAAAGAATTGGCAGCACGTAGCACAGGTCAGACAATTTATATCTTGGACGAACCAACAACAGGATTGCATTTTGAAGATATAAAGATGTTGCTGTCTGTTCTGCACGAGCTGGTAGAACAGGGAAATACAGTGATTGTGATTGAACATAATCTGGAGGTCATTAAAACCGCAGACTGGATTATAGATTTAGGACCAAATGGTGGTGCAGGTGGTGGAAATATTATCGCTACAGGAACACCAGAAATGGTTGCAAGTGTGCCAGAATCAAAAACAGGAAAATATTTAAAGAAGTATCTGGACAAATAAAGAAAAGCAAATAAAATAAAAGGGCAAAAAGGAGTAAGTATGTTCGGTTTTGGAAAAAAGAAAGATAAAGCACAGCAGAATAATTTTACAGAGGCAGATGTCAAGGCCGCAGAAAAAGATTTGGGTGTTGATAAGATGCCTTCGGGTATGAAAGAAACTGCTCAGCGTATGATGAGTGGACAGTTTGATATGAACGATATGTTGGCACAGTTAAAGCAGATTAAAAAAATGAGTAATTTTAGCGGTCTGTTAAAGATGGTGCCGGGTATGAGCGGTGCTGTATCTGCGATGAAAGAAAAAATCAAAGACGGTAGTGTTGATGCACAGATAAAAATACTGGAAGCAATGACACCTGCAGAACGTGCAGAACCAGAAAAGATTTTTGCAAATGCCAAGGCACGTATTGCAGAAACTGCAAAATGCACTGTGCGTGAAGTAGAACATTTGATAAAGCAATATACAAAAATGAAACAACAAATGGCTATGATTCAGCGTATGGGGGGTATGGAAGCGGTTATGGCTAAAATGCAAAATGGTGGAATGCCAGGTGTTAAACCACAAGGAAACTAGTAAAGCAGAGGTAAGATGAAAATAACCCAGGTCGTAGAACGTATCTTGGATGTAAAAAGCGAGATGAAACCACTGTGGCAATATGGTGGCAGAGCGGTCTGTGTTTATACTGTTAAAACTGATGGGGTGCCAGGGCATAATGTTTATGAATTGCCAGCCCATCGGTTTGATGGAACGCCAAGTCCAGGGAGTTATATGAAATATGTCGCTGACGAACAGGCGTTGAATCATTCGTTCGGTATTTATTGGCGGATTCAAAAAGAAAGATAGATAAATATGAAGATTACAAATAAAAAAATTGCCAGTAAAAAATCTTCGGTCGCTTGGCTGCAACGTCAGGCGACAGATCCATATGTCGCACGTGCACATAAAGATGGCTATCGTGCAAGGGCGGCGTATAAATTGATAGAAATGGACGAAAAATTTAAGTTTTTGCGTAATGGACAGGTTGTTGTTGATTTAGGGGCAGCACCCGGTTCGTGGTCGCAATATATTGCACGAACATATCCAAAGTCCAAGGTTTTTGCGATGGATTTGTTGGAAATTTCTCCGATTGTTGGTGTTGAAACTTATCAAGGTGATTTCACGTCAGATGAAGCTTTGCACTGGTTAGAGGATAAGTTAGGTTTGCAGCCTGATGAAATCGGGGCAGGGACGGCAGATGTGATTGTGTCTGATATGGCACCAAATACGGTTGGACATAAAAAGACAGATCATATTCGTCAGATGGTTTTGTTAGAGTATGCTTTTGATTTTGCGTTGCGTGCATTAAAACCAGGTGGAACATTTGTGTGCAAATCTTTTACAGGTGGAACAACACAGGATTTGTTAAAGCAAATCAAAGAACGGTTTGAGTCCGTTCATCATATTAAACCGCCTTCTTCACGCAAGGATAGTGTGGAAATGTTTATTGTTGCAATAGGGTTTCGTGGTTAAAAAAACGCCAAAACGGCGTTTTTTTATTTGTTTGTTGAATGCTATTTGAAGCTTTCGGCAGCGGTGCGAGCCAGTATATCGACCCGTTCGTTCATTTCATTGCCAGCGTGTCCTTTGACCCAATGCCAATGGATTTTTTTTGTTGATGCCAATTCGTCTAGTTTCTGCCACAGGTCTTGATTTTTGACGGGCTTTTTGTCGGCAGTTCGCCAGTTGTTTTTCTTCCAATTTTTGACCCAGGATAACATACCGTTTTTTACATACTGGCTGTCTGTGTGGATTTCTAGTTCGTTATGACGGGCGGCCGCCGTCAACGCACAGATAACCGCTGTTAGTTCCATCCGATTGTTTGTAGTTTCTTTTTCGCCGCCACTGCGTTCGGCTGTATGAACGCCATCAGTTGCAACAAAGCCCCATCCGCCAGGCCCAGGGTTGCCCAGGCAACTGCCATCTGTCCAAATTTTTAACATTTTTATATACGTCCTTTTTGTGATATAATATCACATATGAACTATAAATCCAAAGACTTAAAAGAAATGGCGAATGCTGTCCGGGCGTGGGCAGTAAATAGCGTGCGGTTGGCTGGCAGTGGACACGTGGGGATTGTGTTGGGGGCGGCCGATATTATAACTGTAATTTATGCAAATTTTTTGCGTCGTGGACGGGACAGATTTGTTATGTCTGCTGGGCATGGCAGTGCGTTGCTTTATTCTGTGTTAAAGTTGGCGGGATATAATGTTGGAGATTTGAATTCTTTTCGTATGTTAGGCGGATTGCCAGGACATCCAGAATATGGAATTGACGGTGTTGATGCAACCACAGGACCGTTGGGCTGTGGTGTTGGTAATGCGGTTGGTATGGCGTTGGCAGAAAAAATAAATCGTGCAGATTCGACAATTTATTGTCTGTGTTCCGATGGTGATTTGATGGAAGGTGTCGCAAATGAAGCAATCGCTTTTGCAGGACAATATAGGTTAAATAATCTGGTTTTGTTGTGGGACGATAATGGTGTTAGTATCGATGGTGCGGCATTGGTTGATTGTGATATTCCGTTGCGAATGATGGCAGCAGGGTGGAAAGTGTTGTCTGTTGATGGTAATGATTTTGTTCAATTAAATCGTGCGTTGCAGATGGCTAAACGATCTAGACAACCGGTCTTTATACAGTGCAAAACAGAAATTGGTCAGGGGTTGAGTGTTGCAGGAACTAATAAAGCCCACGGGTTGGCTGTTTCAGACAAGGAATTGATTTTGTTGGTTCAGCAACTGGCAACTCAACAGGGTGATGAATTGTGGCGTAATGTTGCGATGGAACAAGTGGCGGTTGTTGGTGGCGAAAACAAAAAGGTTTTGCCTAATGCGTCGATGCCTGTCGTTGATGAAAATATTTCAACACGTGAATTGTCTGGGATTTATTTGAACGAATTGTTAAAGGCTGGTGCCGATATCGTTGGGGGCAGTGCAGACCTGGGGGGCAGCACAAATGTTCGGGTTGAAAAATCACGTGATATTACTGCGAACGATTTTTCTGGGAACTATGTGAATTTTGGTGTTCGTGAAAACGCAATGGGGGCGATTATGAACGGTATGGCAATCGCTGGTTTGCGTGTGTATGGTTCGACTTTCTTGGTGTTTAGTGATTATTTACGACCAAATATCCGATTGGCTGCCTTGTCGGGATTGCCAGTTGTTTATGTGTTTAGTCACGATAGCGTTGCAGTTGGTGAAGATGGTCCAACGCATCAGCCAATTGAACAATTGCCAGGATTGCGTATGGTGCCAAATTTGAATGTTTTTCGACCTTGTAATGCACCAGAGGTTATGTATGCATGGCGGCGTGCCTTGGGCGAAAAAAATACCCCGACGGCGATTGTTTTATCTCGGCAGAAGTTTAAGCAGATTTCGACACCGCTGGGGGCAGATTTAAATCGTGGGGCATACGTTATTCGTGCCGCAAAAACAGCACGTGTGTCAGCGACTATTTTAGCAACGGGAAGTGAAGTGCCGTTGGCTGTTTCGGTTGCTGAAAAGTTGGGGGCAGATGTTCAGGTGGTCTCTGTGATTTCTGTGTCAGATTTTAGAAGCCAAGATGCTGAATATAAACAGCAGATTTTGCAGGGCTTTGTCGTTGCGATAGAGGCAGCAGCAACAGCACCGTGGTTTGAGTTTGCAGATGCAGTTGTTGGTATTGATTCTTTTGGTGTTTCAGGATCGGGAAGTCGGGTCTATTCAGAAATGGGATTCGATGCTGATGCAATTGTTGCTGATATAAAAAATAAATTATGAAAAATGTCTGACTATGTTTTTACTTTGTCGTCAGGTGAAGAAGTGCCAGTGGTTATCACAGGACGACGTGGTGTTCGAAATATTACGTTGCGTCCGAAAAATATTCCAAGACGTGAAATTTGTATTTCAAAACCATGGTTGGTTTCTGATGCAGCAGCAATTCGGTTCTTGGTTTCAAAGCAAAGTTGGATAGAGTGCATCTTTCAAAAATGTCCAGCTAAGGTTGTGATAAAGCCTGGTGATGAAATTGAATTCTTGGGGCGGCGTGTGTTGCTGCAACATAATCCAAATGTGCGTTTGAACAAATTTAATGATGATAAATCTGTGTTGGTAATCGGTGGTTCTGTCGATATGTTTGAACGCAGGGTTCGTGATGTTATAAAAAGTGAATTTTTATCTGTATTAAAGGAAATGGTGCGTAGTGCACCAGGCGATTTCTGGCCAAAACGTATCGCAATACGTGATACTTCGTCACGTTGGGGCAGTTGTTCATCCAGTGGGACGATGTCTTTTTCGTGGCGTTTGGCGTTTGCACCACTGGATGTTATGCGGTATGTCGTTATGCATGAATTAGCACATAAAAAACATATGGATCATTCGCAACAATTTTGGGCAACTGTGCGTGAATTGTATGGCTTTGGCGTTGAACGTGCAAAGCGTTGGTTGTCGCAAAATGGTGGACAATTACATCAGTATTTTTAATCGGATAACGTTCCTGTGGCGTCTTTGTGTGTAATGCGTTATTATGTTGGTATATCTTTCCGGGATGCAGAACGAATTCAAATTAGCAAAAAAAGCTAACGCCAAGAAACTTCTTTTCTTTCGTTATGTGTATTTGAATTTTTATGCATCCCGCCTGTTTTTTTATGTTTGTGCTTGAAAAAACAAAAAAAAGTCCTATCATTAGTGGGTAATGCAAAATAAATGTTTTATTTTTGTTGCTTTCCATCACGCCCATGTGGGCGAATATTAGCATATAAATTTTTTTTGTGGTATAATTGACATTGATAATGTCGTGATTTTTCATAATAACAATAGGAATAAAAAAGATGGATTTAAAACCAACAAAACCATTGTCGGGATTTATAGAATTGACACCAATTCAACAACGTTGTTTTGATGAATGTGCACAACGTATGCAAAAAGTATTAAAAATTGCAGGATTTAGTCATCTGGATTTGCCTGCAATCGAACGTGCAGAAGTTTTGACAGACAAAGATAACTGGGACGAAATTGAAACACAGATGTTCTTGTTCCAAAAAGGTGATACAAAAATGGGTTTGCGTTATGACGGAACTGTTGGGTTATCACGCTATGTCGCAGGAAATATGAATAATTTGGTGTTTCCGTTCAAGGCTTATCAATTTGCAAGAAATTATCGTGGAGAACGTCCACAACGTGGTAGATATCGTGAATTCTATCAGATGGATTTAGATATTATGGGGATAAATTCGCTGTCAACAAATTATGATGCGGAAATTGTTGCTACGTTGTCACGTGTGTATGACTCCGTCGCTGAATTTATTGGCCCAACTGTCGTTCGTGTCGGAAATAGAAAGTTTTGGAATGCTATGTTCGATTATTTAGATTTAAATTCTGAAAAACGTCGTAGTGCATTTGTCTTGGTTGACAAGAAAGACAAACTGAAAGATTTTGTTGGTGCTTTGACTGAAGAAATTGGAAAGGATGCCGCTGATGAAATCAATAGAGTTTTTGTTGATGGGTATAAGGCTTTTGCGGGAAAATCCGATGATTTAGATGCTGCGATTGCAGAACTGGATAATTTTATGCAATTGTTAAATGCTATGGGGGTTAAAAACGCAAAAATTGATTTGGGAATTATGCGTGGTCATGCATACTATACAGGTGTTGTGTTTGAATTCTTTCTGGAAAAGTTCCCTGAATTAGGGGCTGTTGGCGGTGGTGGACGATATGAAGATTTGGCGTCCAAGTTTTCAAAAACCAAAATAATTGGTGTTGGTGCTGCTGTTGGATTTTCTCGTCTCATGGTTGCGTTGATGGATGAAAATAGAATTGATTTGACACAGTTTGAATCGCCAATTGATGTTGCTGTGTTGTGTATGGGAACTGATAATGTAGTGTATTCTATGTCTGTGCTGGGGGCGTTGCGAGATGCAGGTATTGCATCGGTTGCATATTTGGATGCAGACAAAAAGTTTAAAAATCAAATAGAATATGCTGACAAGATAAAGGCAAAATACAGCATTATTATCGGCGAAGACGAAGTTAAAAATAATCGTGTGTCGATAAAAAATATGAAAACGGGCGAACAATTGGAAATGACAATTGATTTAGCAGTCGTTTTGGTAAAGGGTGTATAAGATGATTATTGAACAGAAATTACGTGATATTCAAACTCGTGCGTCTGATATAGAACGTCAGATGAATTCCGGAGATGTGTCTGGTGATGAACTGACCAAGTTGTCTAAGGAATATTCACGTCTGGCGGAAATCTTGCCGTTGATAAACGAATACTTTCAGGTCGTTGCAGGCATTGCAGATGCCAAAGAAATGCAAAATGATGCGGAATTACGTGAAATTGCAAATGAACAGTTGATTGAGCTGAATCATAAATTGCCAGAAATTGAGCGAAATTTGCAAATTGCATTGTTGCCACGTGATGATGCTGATGATAACAGTGTGATTATGGAAATTCGTGCAGGCGTTGGTGGTGAAGAATCTGCATTGTTTGCAGGGGATTTGTATAATCAATATAAATCTTATGCTTTGCGTCAGGGCTGGCGTGTCGAGGTTATCGAAGAAAATGCAACTTCTTTGCGTGGGTATAAAGAAATTGTCTTTAAAATCGACGGGGCAGGGGCTTATGGTCGTATGAAGTTCGAATCAGGAATTCATCGTGTTCAGCGTGTGCCAGAAACTGAAGCTGGTGGTCGTATTCATACCAGTGCAGCGTCTGTAGCTGTTATGCCAGAGGCAAAAGATATTGACGTTGTAATCGAAGATAAAGATATTCGTATTGATATTTTCCGTGCGTCTGGTGCAGGTGGTCAACATGTCAACAAGACAGATAGTGCAATCCGTATCACACACTTTCCGTCAGGGATTGTTGTGACATGCCAAAATGAACGTTCGCAGTTGCAAAATAAAATAGCGGCTATGTCTGTGTTGCGTTCTAAGTTGTATGAAAAGCAGCGTGAAGAACAGATGAATGCAAGTAATGCTTCTAGAAAAACAATGGTTGGCTCAGGCGACAGAAGTGAGAAAATCAGAACTTACAATTTTCCAGAACAACGTGTGACAGATCATCGTATAAAACTGACTTTGTATAAGTTAGATGATATTTTGGCTGGTGGTGCTGGACTTGATGAAATGATTGATGCCTTGATTGCTGCGGATCAGTTGGAACAACTGGCAAATATGGAGTAGCGTATGCGTAGTTTAATGGAAATAAAAACTGCTTATGATGTATGTCAGAAGACTTTGAGTGGTAAAACATTTGCGGAATATACACCATATGATAGACGGTTGAGATTTCAGCGAAGTGCTTTACGTAATTGTTATGAATCGTATCAGAACTTTGTGTTGCATAAGGCAGAAGTTTTAACCTGGTTGCCAGAAATGGATCAGGCTGGGTCGGATTATCAGGTTGTGGCAAATACTTGGCGTTGGTGTTTTGGAATAATTGATAAATTGCCAGTGGAGTTTCAAAGACAGCGTTAAAAAAATCCCACAAAGTGGGATTTTTTTTGTTCGATAGATTTTGGTTTAGAACAAGTATTTTATATTTAATCCGCCAATCCAACCGTCTTGTGCACCGTCATAGCGTCCAAAGTTAGCCGAGAAATTCAGTGTATCAACTGTCTTTTCAAGTGATATGCTGTATTCTGTGTAATTGCCAAATTCAGGTGTTGTGGTTGGTAATGAATTTGCAGTTGTGTCGCCGCCAGATGCAAATGTCATTACGTGTGTCAAATTGATTGCACCCATCCAGCCGTTGCTAATATGTTTGATGGCACGAATTGATGGAGATACTTCGACCAGGCTTAGTGCGTCGTTTTTCAAAATGTCGCCTGTTGCAGATGTGTAATTTTCGCCTTTTATCCATGTGTAGCCGATATGAATTCCTGGTTGCAAGGAAAATGTAGAATCAAGGGCAATGTTGTAAATGGCTTTTACTGTCCCGCCAGCCCAGAAGTTCGTATATTCATCGCTTGCAGAACTATATACTTCATATAATTTGGCAGAGTTGTTTAAAACACCCCCGTTTAACGTCAGGTATAAGCCAAAATTGCCAAATGTGTTTCCGTTGTAAATTCCGAAAAATCCGCCATTGCTGTCAATGTCGATTTCGTGATTTTGCTGGCTGCTGCCGACATATCCTGTGTAAATACCCCATTTTGATAAACCGTTTAGCATTTTTGTCTGACCGCCAGAAATTCCAAACATCAATGTGTCGTATTTGGTGTCAAGGCGTGAAATGTTATCAAGGTTTGTGTTTCCTGCGGCATGTTGCCAATTTAACCATATATTGTTTAGTGCGGCATCTGCATTTAATGTGTCGCCACCGCTACGTCCGGCACGACCGTCGTCATTAAATTCACCGTATAATGGTGCGGTGCCATACATTGGTGCATGGCCGTATGTTTTGTTTGGGTCTTCGTTGTTTTGGGCAGACTTGGGTGCAAGCTTGTTTAGTGTTGTGCCCATCGAGCCTAAGAAAGAATTAAAAGCGTTCGTTGTTATGGTGTGTTGAATTGAACCGATGTTGTATCCGGAAATTGTGTTGGTGTGAACGCTGCTTGGTGTGGCGTTTGCGTTAAGTGTGCATGCCAATGTGATTATGCTTGCTAAAAAAAATGTGGATTGTTTCATTTTTTTATTCTCTCTTATTTTTTTTTGTGTCCCTTTAATTGCTGATTTAATTATAGCATAAAAATAGTCTGATTTAAACTAATAAAAGTTTTGTTATTATTGGGTTTTGTATTTTTTATTGTATGTTTTCGGATTTTTGATAAGATAAAAAGCACTATGAAAGAAAAAAACGAAGACTTTATTGATAGACCCGTGGTGATGGTTGGACTGATGGGGGCAGGCAAAACCAGTGTGGGGCGTGCGTTGGCGCGACGACTGGGGATTCCTTTTGTGGATTCAGATAAAGAAATAGAGGCGGCGGCAGGTTGTAGCGTTGTTGATATCTTTGCAATGTATGGCGAAGAGGAGTTTCGTCGTGTTGAGCAGCGTGTTATTGAACGCTTGTTAGATACACCGCCAGCATTAAAAGTCATTTCAACGGGCGAGGGGGCTTTTATTACCCCTGCGGTGCGAGAAATGGTTTTGGAACGTGCTTTGTCAGTATGGTTGCGTGCAGATTTGGATTTGTTGGTTAAACGAACAGGTGCACGTGATACAAGGCCGCAATTGTTAAATACGGATAGTCGTAAAATATTAGAGCAACTGATATCTGAAAGATATGAAACGTATGCATTGGCTGATATAACAGTAGAAACGCATGATGAAAGTCTGCGTAAAACACTGGGGCAAGTGTTGCGTGCGATTGAAGAGTATTCAAACAAACAAGAAAAGGAGTAAAAATGACAAAAAAGAACAGTATATTTAAGGAATTTGGGACTTTTGTTCAACGTGGAAATGCAATCGATATGGCTGTCGGTATCATTATCGGTAGTGTTATGACGGGGTTGGTGAATTCGTTGGTCAAGGATGTTATGATGCCACCGATTGGGTATTTGATTGGCGATATTGATTTTTCGCAGTGGTTTTATACGCTGGGGGCACATGGTGTTCATTATGAAACGATAGAAGCGGCTCAGGCGGCGGGTGTAACTACGTTGAATGCTGGTGTGTTTGTGAACTCTGTGGTTAGTTTCTTTATAACAATGTTTGCGATATTCTTGTTTGTAAGAACAATGAATAAAATGCGTGATAAAAAACCGGCAAATACACATGCGTGTCCTTATTGTAAATCTACAATCAATAATGCTGCAACAAAATGTCCATTTTGTTGTTCTGAGGTAGAGGTGGTAGAAACAGGTGCGGTTGTTGAAAGTGATTTGAAAAAAGGTATTAAATCAGCAACCAAGTTGGTGTCTGGTGTTGCAGATGAAGCCTTGGGTAAAATTAAAAAAATCAAAAAGATAACAAAGCGTTAGTTTTATGCTTTGATAAACTGGTTTAGTTTGAAAAAGACGGGCAAAAGGCTCGTCTTTTTTGTTGTGGTGCTTATGTGATCTGTGTGCTGATTATGTATAGTTTTGTTTGTGTAGGGTGGTGGTAAGTGTGTGTAGATGGGGTGTTATTTGGTGCTTAGAGTAATAGAGTGGTGTGTCGTGTGTGAAACAGATGGTTGGGTGTTAGTAAATAAATAAAATTGTATGGGTTCTTTCTGTGTTAGTGTCTGAATTTTGCGTTTGGTGTGTGGTTGTTTTATGTGTTGATTTTAGTTTGGTTTTGAGGTCTTTTTATAGTGGTGGGGCAGCGATGCACAAAAGGCGCATAATGTATATTATGTATAGTTTATGGTGTGGGTGGGTGTGTTTTCTTTCTTTTTTTGTGGTTTTTTAATAGTCTTTTAATGTTGCGTGTGTTTGTGGTGTCGTGAGTGTTTGTAAAAGGCGTTTTGTGGTGTTTTGCTCGCTTCTGTGTTTTGTTTCTTTTGTTTGGGCTTGTGGTGGTCTGTTGTGTGGCTTTTATAAATGTCTGTGAGCGTCCAAACGATTGTCGTCTTTTGGTTGTTGGCTTTGTTCTGTTAGATGCTTGTGTGATATCTGTTGTTGTGGCGTGGTTGTAGATGTGGCTCTGTTGTTGTGATGACTGTCCGTGTGGTGTTTGTTGATTTGGAATTCGTTTAAGTTTGTGGTATAATGTGTGTTGTATTTGGTGGTTCTGTAATTTTTTTGTTTCTTTATAAAGTTGAAAATCTGTATTTAAAGTAGCAAATATCTTTTTGTTATCAGGCTTAGAATTTAGTTTAGTATCTTGTGATGTTTAATGTGGATTTGCTGATTTGTTTGTTGGTGTCAGGTTGGTGTTTGTTATGTTTAAAATGTCAAAAAAGATCCAAAAAAAGCCAAAATTTGTGATTTTTGCCCTACTCTGACCGGAAAAAACGAAAAAAATGGCGGATTTCTGCGGTTTTTTGGTGCTTTTTGTGTCTGTATGGCGAAAAAAAGTGTTGTTTTGGGGTGGGGAAGTCCGTCGTTTTGCTGTTCTGCTGTGTGTCAATCGTGTTTTAGTGGCTAAATTTGATGTGATAGCAATAAATCTGTATTCAGGCACAAACGCACCACGAAAAGTGTCTTTGCCTTTGTTTGTGGCTTTTTGTTTGTTTATAAATATTCCCAGTATCTTTACTGAATGTTCCCCTGTTCTGTGTGCTTTTTATTTGACTGGTTGTCTTGACTTGTTCCCATTTCTTGGCTATACTTAGTTTAGAACTAGCAGTTGTTCCAGTTGAAAACTCGCTATCGGGTCTGGTCTTTAAGACATCTGCTAGTTTATTTTCTATTTCTACATTGTGTAAATAAAATCCTGTTCTATCTTCTGTTTTCTTTACAATAACTTCGCAAGTATAACGCTCTTCGTTTTGTTTTTTTATAGTTTTTTTGTCGTGAAGGTAATTTGTTGTAAAGTTTGTTTATTTTGTTGACTTTATTTTATTTTGTTTCTTTTTATTGTGTTGAATAATGTATGGCGATTTTTCAAATATAAATCGCATTCGTTAGCGTTGGCGGTTGTTGGGTTGGTGAACATCCGTTTGAACATTTGTGTTTGACCCCATTCCCCAAGATTGTATTTGTTAAACATTACAAGGTCGTCAATGCTGATGTTTTGGCAGTAGTTGTATGTGTTTTCAATCGCAATTGATAAGGTGGTTTGCTCGGCACGTAAGAAACCGCTTTCTTCAAAGGTTGGGGTTTTCTTGTTTTGTATTTGCGAGCGTATAAAATCAAGACTGTTGTAGATTTCACTGTCGCAAGGTCCAAATTCCCATGCTTTCCATTCAAAGCAACTGATTGGGGAATCTGTTGGGATTTTGGTGTATTTAGATTTTGTTGTCTGGTATTCAAGCCATAACAGGTATAGCAACGCCATTATTTTAATGTTTTTGGGGGTGTTGTTTTGTATCTGGTCGGTAAATTTTGATATCAGATATGTGGCGACAGATATTTTGTTAAATTTTGGCTGTTTGTCTAAATTTATTAGGTGGGGCAGCGTGTAGTTGTCGCATAGGCGTGATATTGCCCTGGCCTGTTCGATTGCGGCTGTATAAGAAGTCCAATTAGTAATTTGTTCTAGTGTGCCATTTTGTGATAAGAAACGTTCGATGGTTTGGCCGTTTATGGCTGGTTTGTATCGTTCGTTTGGATTATAACTGTGGTTTGATGTTGCGCCTAGCTCACAGCGTTCTGGACAGCCGTCGCATTTGCGAATGTTTGTCTGATTTGTTTGGCTAAATGGCATTTTTTTGAATCCTTGTTTATTGTTGTTCTTTGTTAGAATTTTATATCAAATATTTGTTATAGCAAGTTGATTTTTGTTGGTTTGTGCGATAGAATTGTCTGTATGAGATTAGATGTAGAATTAGTAAATAGAAATTTGTATCCAAGTCGAGCCAAAGCTGTTGCTGGTATCGAAGCTGGGTTGGTTTTGGTCAATGGCGTTGTTGCAAAGAAACCAAGTCAGGCGGTTCTGGAAACAGACGTAATAGTTGCTGATGCGTTGCCGTATGTTAGTGGTCGTGGCAGTTTAAAGTTAGTTCGTGCGTTGGATTATTTTAATGTCAATCCGTCTGGTATGGTTTGTTTGGATGTTGGGGCTAGCACGGGTGGTTTTACCGAGGTTTTGTTAAATCGTGGTGCAAAGCGTGTTTATGCGGTCGATGTTGGGACAAATCAGTTGGTCCCGGAATTGAAAAACGATCCTCGAGTTGTGTCGTTAGAGCAAACAGATATTCGCACCCTGCCCGTTCAAGAAACGGTTGAGTTGGTGGTGGTTGATGTTTCGTTTATTTCGTTGACGGCGATTGTTGATAATTTAAAAGCATGGGAAGCAAAAAAGGTAATTGTTCTGGTTAAACCTCAGTTTGAAGTGCCGCGTGAAGTTGCTGCAAAAACAAACGGTGTAATAAAAGATAAACAATGGCACGATTGGTCGGTTGAACGTGTTGTAAAAGCGTTTTCAGAGGTCGGTTTTACTTTAGATGGACTGACGGAGTCTCCGGTTAAAGGTGGTAGTGGGAATACAGAATTTTTGGCGTATTTTAAGTTGTGATAAAAGTTTAAGATAGAAAAATATCCGCCTGAAAATTGCGGATATTTTTTATTGTCGTATTTTTGATGTTTTGTTTAGAAGCGTTTTTTTCTCGTTGATTATATTTTGGTATTTGTCAGATTTTTTTGTGGCAAGTTTACTGTGATCCATCGCCCCCCAAGTGGCTATTAGTAGTGCGATTGATATTGCTATTGATGTTAAAACAGTTTGGTCGGTATTGTTGATTTCAATTGCCTTTTTAATTGCAATAATTAATGCAGCACCAGCACCACTGCTCGTGAGAATTGCAATGTCTCTTGATAAATCGGCTTGTTTTTGAAAGTATTCTTTTTTTTCTTCGTAAAGCTTTATTTCTTGTTTTGTGGATTGTTTCTTTTTATTCATGGTTTCTAATTCCCCTTGGTTTTTTAGCGGGATTTTATTTTGTTGTTTTTATGGCGTAGTTGCTTTATTTGTCGTTGTGTTTTGTTGTAATGTTGCTTGGTGCTGTATGCACATCCATATAGAATTGCAGCAATTAACGCTAGAGCGATGGCTGAATCTGTTTTTTCGTCCATGGAATATGCTACTGCGGCGATAAGTGAGCCACAACCGCCGCATATCGCTAGGACGGATGCCCATTTTGAATCCGTGGCATTTCGTTTCATTGTTTTTATCAATTTGTTGTTTCGTTCGATTTTATTTTGTTTCTGACTGCTCATCTTATGCTTACCTTTGTTTTTTTGCTATTTTTATGCATTAAATTTAAAAAATCAAGGAATCTTCTTGAAAAAAAATGAGGATAGCGGTATGGTATAGCAAGTTTTTACATAAAATAGGAATTGAAAATGGCAGATGATATGACAAAAATCCATGAGCGTGAGGCAAAATGGCAGAAAAAATGGCATGATGAACGTGCTTTTGTGCCAAAAAATGATGGGTCAAAGCCTAAGTATTATAATTTGATTGAATTTCCTTTTCCGTCTGGTTCGGGATTGCATGTTGGTCATATGTTGCCATATACAGGTATGGACGTCATGGCACGTTTTCGTCGTTCTCGTGGGTATGATGTGCTGTTCCCAATCGGATACGATTCAATGGGAATTTCGTCCGAAAACTATGCTACCAAAATTGGAAAACATCCAAGTGAATCTGTGGCAGAACTAATCAAGATTTTTGAACGTGATATTTCTATTATGGGATTGTCTTTTAATCCGGAATCTAAATTATCTACGTCTGATCCAGAGTTTATCAAGTGGACACAGTGGATGTTTATTCAGTTCTTTAAGGCGGGGCTGGCATATAAATCTGAATTGCCAATGAACTGGTGTCCTGCATGCAAAACAAATCTGACAAATGAAGAACTGGAAGATGGTTGTTGTGAACGTTGTCATGGACCAGTCGAAAAGAAAATGAAGTTGCAGTGGAATTTGGCAATCACTAAGTATGCTGATCGCTTGATTGATGATTTGGTGCATGTTGACTATCCAGAAAGAGTCAAAACAGAACAAATAAATTGGATTGGTCGCTCTTATGGTGCAGATGTCGATTTTATGGTTGGCGAAGATAAAATGACGGTCTATACCACACGTGTTGATACTATATTTGGTGTGACCTTCTGTGTCGTTGCCCCAGAACATGCTTTGGTTAAGAAGTGGATAGAAGAAGGTAAAATCACAAATGTTGATGCAGTGAATGACTATATCGCAGCAGCACGTGCCAAGTCTGAATTTGAACGAACAGATGTGACTAAGGATAAAACTGGTGTTCGCCTGGAAGGTGTTATGGCCAAGAATCCATTTAATGGACGTGAAATACCTGTGTTTATTTCAGACTATGTTTTGGCGGACTATGGTTTCGGTGCAATTATGGCGGTGCCTGCACATGATGGTCGTGATTGGGATTTTGCAAAAAAGTTTGGTCTGGAAATTATCCCTGTTCTGGCAGGTGGTGAGCCTGATAAGGTTTGGGAAGAAGATGGTGTGCATATAAACTCTTCGTTCTTGGACGGTATGGGCAAAGAAGCAGCTATTGCAGCAGCAATTAAATATGGTGAAGAACACGGCTTTGCACGTGGAACTAAAAAGTATAAGTTAAAAGATTGGGGTTTTTCTCGTCAGATGTATTGGGGCGAACCAATTCCATTGGTCTATTGTGAAAAGTGTGGTTGGGTGCCAGTGCCAGAATCTGAATTGCCATTGATGCAGCCGTATATGGCAGATTATAAGCCAACCGATGATGGCGAAGGACCTCTTGCCCGTGCAACAGATTGGGTAAATACAACTTGTCCGCATTGTGGAGCACCAGCACGTCGTGAAACAGATACTATGCCACAGTGGGCTGGATCTTCATGGTATTTCTTGCGTTATCTAGATTCAAAGAACAATGATGAATTCTGTTCTCGGACACAACTGGATAAATGGATGCCAGTTGACCATTATAACGGTGGTATGGAGCATACAACTCGTCATTTGCTGTATTCTCGGTTTTGGTATAAAGCGTTGGCAGATTTAGGATATGTGCCAGGTATCGAACCGTATAAAAAACGCACCAGTAATGGTTTGATTATGGCAGCAGATGGATCGAAAATGTCAAAATCACGTGGTAATACAGTGCCTAGTTCAGACGTTGTTGCACGCAGTGGTGCAGACGCATGTCGTTTGGCTATTTTGTATTTAGGACCATGGGAACAAAGTGCGAATTGGTCTGAAGATACATTGCGTGGTGTGGAAAGATTCTTGAAGCGTGTTGAGGCATTGTCAGATAATTTGACGGATGAGCCAATGACAGCTGCCCAAGAACGTTTAATGCACAAGTTGATTGCAGATGCAACAGATCGTATTGAAAATATGAAGTTTAATACTGCGATTTCTGCAATGATGGAATTTATCAATGCGTTTAGTGGTGGTATGCCCCGCCCTGCGTATGAAACATTGTTGCAGGTGCTGAATCCTTTCGCACCGCATTTAACCGAAGAAATGTGGGAACGTTTGGGACATAGTGATATGCTGGTGTTCCAGCCATGGCCAACATTTGATCCAGCGAAATTGGTTGAAACAGAAATCACAATCGTTGTGTCGGTAAATGGTAAGCGTGCAAATGACTTTGTTGTGCCAGCAGATAGCAATGAAGAAGCAGTTGTTGCAGCTGCCAAAGTTGCAGCAGGTGCAAAACTTGATGGGGCGACAATTATCAAGACGGTTGTTGTGCCAAAGAAGTTGGTCAACTTTGTGATAAAGAAATAATAAAAAATCCCCCAAACGGGGGATTTTTTATTTTAGGTTATATTTTATTATGAAATTTTTTCAATGCGACGAATGCGACGTTCGATTGCATCAAATGGGCTTTCCAGGAATGATTGAGCAGTTAGGAAAGCAACTTCGATATCAATATCGTCTGCGGCCAGTGCCAAGACGTTTATATCATCGTGAAAACGATCGTCGTGTGCCTGAGATGGTGTGTTGCATCGTGAAGCACGAATATGGCGATAGCGGTTAGCCGCAATCATTACACCTGCACCTGTGCCACAAATGATGATTCCACGGGCGTTTTTGTCGTCCAACATTGCATCTGCTAATGTTGCAGCGACATCTGGGTAGTCCGCAGATGTGTTTGGGTCGTCAACGCCAAGATTTACAACCTCATACCCAACAGTTGATAACATTTCGATTAAATATAACTTTAACCCTGCCCCACGGTGGTCGGCCGCAATATAGACCTTGGATATGTTTTTGTTCATTTGTCGTTGTCCTTTCGTTTTTCAAGTTTACATTCCAGGCCTGTGTTGCCAGTAATGTTTAATGTGTGATATGACAGCGTGCCAGTCATTTTGGCAGCACTGAAAATATTTGCAGTCGTAACAGTTGCAGGGCCTTCTAGGGTGCCGTGTAAAAACAAGACTGGTGTTTGAACTGCACCAATAACACGGCCACCACGACCGATTACAACCGTTTCAGCAGTGATGTCGCCAACCACTTCGCCGTGAATTTGCACGTTGTGGTCGGTTTTTATATCACCTGTCAATTTGCAACCTGCCCCGATGACGGTTGGGGATTGTTTTTCGCTTGAATTCGTAAATGCTAACATTGTTATTCTTCCTTTACAAATTTTGTTGGGTCAAAAGGCGAACCTTTGTATCTGATTTCGTAGTGTAGATGTGGCCCCGTTGAACGACCAGAAGAACCAGCCAGACCAATCACTGTGCCAGGACGAACCCAGTCGCCACGTGATACCAATATTTGCGATAGGTGGGCGTATAATGTTGTAAAGCCTAGCCCGTGGTCAATTTCAACAGTTGTGCCATATCCAACACGTTCTCCGGCTGAGACAACACGGCCAGGTGCGACCGCCATCAATTCTGTGCCAATTTTGCCAGCAAAATCAAGACCACGATGTTTCTTGGGCTTGCCAGTAAATGGGTCGTTGCGTGTGCCGTAATTTGATGTAATGCGTGAACTAACAGGCTTGCCCAAAGGTAAAATTTCGTTTAATCTACGCAGACCGTTCCAACGTTCCAGACCATCTGCTAGTTTTTGATATTTTTCGTCCAAGTCTTTGTCAAATTCAATCGGCGTAAAGGCAGAGCCGACCAATGGATTGGTGTATTTGTTTGCGTTTCTTAATAATGTTGTTTGGCTTAAACCCAGTGTCGCAAGCGTGTTGTTTATGCGTTTAATGTTCTTTTGTAATTCGTCCGTGTTTTCCTTGGTCAGAGATGTGACAGTGTCAACAATTATGTTGTCTGCGTCCATTATTTCTGCCATTGTGTCCAGCATCTGGGCGTTGCGTTTCTTTAAGTCTTCGTTTTCTGCACGGGTTAGTTCGTATTCGGCAGATAATTCAGATAATTTTGTATATTCTGGTGTAAAATCTTCGTTGCCCAGCATTTCAACAATACGGGTGCGTAAAAAATCTAGTTCACCCCATGTCTTGATGCGGGTGTTCATCAATTTTTCTTTGTCTGTGTCAGAAAGTTTTTTTGCATTTAGAACTTTGTCATCAATAATGTTTAAATCACGCACTAGGCTGTTATATTTTGTCAGATAGGTTTGCAAATCAGACATATGACGGGTGTGAGTGCTGCGTGCTTCTTCTAGTTGTTGGGTGCGTTTTTGCAGCAGTGGGCGGTGATATACAAATACATACGTTGACCATGATGCCCATAAAACAAGTCCCACCTTGCCGCAAAAACGGGTAAAACGCCAAAAACTGCTTTGCCCATAGGTGTAAACGTTGCCTCGTGGTGTGTCCATAACCGTGAACTCACGTGGTGGAAATATGCGAACAATCAATCGCCATATTGCACGAAATGGTGATGTTATGAATGCCCATAGCGATGTAAAATATCGTGTTATAAAGTTTATCATTTCTGGGTCAGTTTAGACAAAATATCGTCAATAGTCAAGCCATCACGCAAAATTGGTTCGTGATTCATAGGCAAGCCTTGGTGGATTGTTGTTATTCCTTTTGTGCCTAGACGGCCAGATAACAGAACTCGCTCAGCAGTGTTTTTGCCACCAAATAGGGGTAAAATTCGGATGTCGCCAAGTTTTGTCGCCATTTGACCGATTGCTAATGCCGCTGTTGCTGCATCGGTAATCATACAAAATGTTCCCATCGGTTTAACCCGTGCAATGCATCGGGATATCCAATTTTTTAAATCTGCGTTATGGTGGGCATTGTGATTGGCAGGTGTGCCGTTAAAATACGGCGGATTCGTGATAACTAGGTCAAATGTGCGGTTCGTTCGCCATGTGTAAATGTCGTTTGATAATAATTCAATGTTTTTGTTGTTTAATTCACAATTTATCTGTGTGGCGTTTAGCATTTGATCGGAAACGTCAATGCCCGTTATTTGGGCTTTGGGATTGTGGTTTAGCAGGCATAATGAAACACCCCCTGTTCCAATGCCCACGTCTAGAACTGTTTTTGCGTTTGTTGGTGCAAATGCTGCTAGCCATACCGCATCAGATGTTGGGTTGTAATGACTGTGTCGCATTTGAATACGACCGCCTAAAAGGCTAAAAAAATCTTGTTTTATGCTCATAGCTATTTATAATAAAGCATTAAAAGCAAAAGGCAAGTTTATGTTAGATAATATGATTGTTGTGCAAAGTGCAGTTAGTGCGTTTAATAATGCGGCGTTGTTGGCACCTGCGTTTTTATGGTGGGGATTGCTGGCGGTGCCTTTGTTTGCGTTTGTGTATAAATATTCAGGTTTGTTCTGTGAGAAGTTAAATTGCGATATCAAAAATGTTTCTGTTTGGACTGTTGGTTTGATTTTTGCTTGGGTTGTTTTGTTTGGTGGGGCATATAATGTCTTGCGTGATAGTTTATCAGTGTTGCCTTTTACTGTTGCAATGATTTTGTTTTTGTCTGCGTTATTTGTTTCTTCGCATATGAGAAATCGACCCCTGCCCCGTATGACGTGGTGGCGGATATTGATGATCGCTGTGTGCGTGGCGTTGATTGGTATGTCTGATATGCATGTGTGGTGGGGACCGTTATTGCAGATTGGGGCAACTGTTCTTGGTTTCTTTCTGGGACGTATGGCCAAAGGGGAAATGAGACCTGTGGCTGGGACTTTGTTGATTGTGCTGTGTGTAGCGACAGCAATGTTGATGCAGCCAGAGTTCTTTAGATTTGGACAGTTAGGAAATTTGACTGTTGCACATTTAGGTGCAATGTTGCTTTTGGCGATGGCAGCAATGGCGGCAATCGCAACGTTGAATATTAAATCTTCTGGTAAAGTCAAAAGAAGTATTTTTGTTAAATTAAAATGGTTGATGCGTGTCTTGTGTGCGTTGGGTGCTGCCCTGTTTATTATTACAGAAGCGGTGCCGGTATTTATTGGAACTATGGCCGCAATGTTTGTGATGTTTGCGGTGTCTGTGTGGCACAGTCGTGCAGATTTTGAACAGTTTGGGGTTATGATGTTTGCGCTGGCTTTGGTGATGTTTGGAATAATTACTGTTATGCCTGTTATTACTGTGTTGGGGGTTTTGTTATGGCGTAATCAAAAATGTGCTGATTTTAGACAGTTAGTCAGACGTTTGTTATAATTGGTTATATTTCTTTAATACCAATTTTTGTCGGAATAATGTATTATCAGCCTGTTAGTAATGTAAAAAAAGCGAGTTTTATTATGGCAATACATCCGACAGCAATTATTTCAGAAGGTGCAAAGTTAGGGGCAGATTGTAAAATTGGCCCATATTGTGTGGTTGGCCCAAATGTTGTTTTGGGCGATCGTGTGGAATTAGTTTCTCATGTGGTTATTGATGGAAAAACATCTATTGGTGATGATTCTATTGTTTATCCGTTTGCTGTTTTGGGCGTGATGAGTCAGGACTTGAAATGGCAGGACGAAGCTACAATGACGGGACTGCGTATCGGAAAGCGGTGCAGAATCCGAGAATATGCAACAATTCATTCGGGAACACCTGCATCTGATGGAACGGTAATTGGTGATGACTGTCAGATTATGGTAAATGCACACGTCGGACATGATTGCAAGGTTGGTAATAGTGTGGTGATGTCAAATTTGGTTCAGGTTGCAGGACATGTTGAAATAGAAGATTTTGCAATTCTGTCTGGTGGAACAATGGTTTTGCAATTTGCACGTATTGGACGTAATGCGTTTATTGGTGGTATGTCTGGGGTTGGTAATGATGTGTTGCCATACGCAATTTATGATGGAAATCGTGCAGTATATCGCACTATCAATCGTGTTGGGTTGATGCGTCATGGTTTTACAAATGAAGATATGCACGCAATTCATTCTGTGTATGCGGCAGTATTTCGTGGCGGAGAAGGAACTGTTTCTGAAAGATTGGCTAAAGTTCGCAAGGATGTGAAAAATAACAAGTATGCGATGGATGCAATTGATTTTATCGAAAATCGTTCAAAGCGTGGAATTGGAACATCTAAGAATGCAGAATAAAAAATTGAAAGTTTTTATAATCGCTGGCGAAGTGTCTGGTGATGTTTTGGCCGCACGAATTATGGCTAATATGCCTGATGCCGAATTTGTCGGTGTTGGCGGTGAAAATATGCAAGCGTTGGGGTTGCGGTCTTTGTTTCCAATGTCTGATTTAGCGGTTATGGGTGCGGTAGAGGTTTTGGCCAATGCACGAACACTGACACGTCGTATTCGGCAGACTGTTGAGGCGATTGTTGAAGAAAAACCAGATGTTGTTGTTTCTGTGGATGCACCAGGATTTGTAAAAAGTGTTATAAAACAAATTAGAAAGTGTCCAGATGCTCAAAAACTGATTAAAGATGGTTTAAAGTTTCAACATGTTGTTGCACCTCAGGTTTGGGCGTGGCGACCAGGACGTGCCAAAAAGTATGCACAGATTTTTGATAAATTGTATGCCTTCTTTGATTTTGAAGTTCCTTATTTTACAAAACATGGTTTGGAAACAGTGGCTGTTGGGCATCCAATTGTAGATGCTTTGGTTGGAAAATATAAAACATCAAAAAAACAAGAAGAAAAGATTATCACGTTGGTTCCTGGCAGCAGAATGAACGAAGTTAAACGTTTGTTGCCATTGATGCGTGAAGTTGCAGAACAGTTGCATAGAAATGGGTATATGGGATATAATTTTATTATTCCAACTGTTGAGACAACTGTTGATTATGTTCGTCGTGAAGTCGCAAAATGGCGTGTAAAACCAATTTTGGTGCCTGCAACAGAACGATATGATGTTTATGCAAAAACATATATTGCAATCGTTGCCAGTGGCACAGTGTCCGCTGAGTTAGCAATGTTGCATGTGCCGACAATTGTTGTTTATAAAATGAATCCGATAACTACATGGATAGTTCGTCAGATTATTCGGGTGAAATGGGTTTCATTAGTAAATATCTTATTAAATTCGGGCGTGTTTCCTGAATTTTTAGGACCAGCGGCGACTGCTGAAAATGTGTTAAATGCTGTGCAACAACTGACAATTCCATCAAAACGTGAAAAGATGATTGCAGGGTTAAAAAATGCAGATTCTATGTGGTGTCGTGATGATGGTGGTGCTGGAAAATTGATTGCAGAAGGAATAAAAAAATCCGTATAAATACGGACTTTTTTTTATGGGTGTTTTTTATAGTATTTTTGTTCTTTAGTTTCCAGGGTTATTCAATACCTTCCGGCATTGTTGTTATGCTTTCATTGTCGTTTTTACAAGTTGTTTTCTCTGAATCGGCGCTTTCGGTGACGGTATAATTCAGAGGACAGACCTGGTTAAGGTTTGTGATTTGATCTTGGGTGCACCAGGAATCTGCACTGAATGTTTTGTCTACAGTCTCTGGAAATTTCAAACCTGTGCAATTGGCGTCTTCTGCTAGAATTGGTCTTTTGGTTCCGTCTGTATCTGTTGTTTCTCCAAGTGGTGCAACAGGTAATGCAGCAACACATTTTGCGGATTTTCCCCATTTGCTACGACGAGCACCATTTTCCCAGCATAAACATGCACCCCAAGATTTTGTTGCAACGGATAGGTTGTAATCACGTGGACACATGTTTTCACCGTCGGAAATTTTATATACTTCCGTTATGTTGTCGTCGTTAAATTTTGCCAGGCAGAGATTGTTTGGGTCGTATGTGTTTTCTTTGATGAATTGTATTTCGATGAAACGACCTTGCAAGTTTGTGCATTGGGTTGTTAGAATTGAGATTATCTGGTTGTAAACTTCTGTTGCAACACCTGTTGGACGTGTAAAACGATGGTCGATGAAGCCTGTTTCTTTTTTTAGTCCATAGATATAAAGCCCTTCGTCGGAATCTGTTTTTTTATATCTTGTTTCGTTGTTTATTGTCTCTTTTAGTGCGTAGAATGCATCAAAACCACCAAAGGTTTTTTCTATGGTTTCTGGATCGTTGCATGCATCAATGTCTTGTAATTGTTTGGCACATTCAGATTTTAATGTTACACCATCTGTATCGTAAAGTGTAAACCAATCAGGGGCAAATTTTGAATCTGGTTCAAATAAGCCACTGTATGGATAGTAAAAGTTTTCATAGTTTGTGCCACCGTATTTATCAAAACACTGCTTTACGACTGCACGGCAGGCTGCCAACGTATCTGTGGTTTGCTGAGTGTTTATAAAGTCTGCAATTATGTTGTTGTCAAACATATTGTTGCAGGAATTTATATAGTCAGCACACATTTGGGTGCTTAAAACAATTTTCCCTGGTTGTAGTGGTATCTTATTATCGTCCGTCAAGTCTGCCATTGCGGCAGTAAGAGCCTTGTCACTGTTGATATAGCAGGCGGAAATGTAATCAAAGCATCCTTGTTTAATTTCTGCTACTTTGCTGCGTTGTGCGTAATAAATGTCAAGCATTGTTTTGTCTAAATATTCAGACCAAACGATATCCGCTTTTTCAACACATTTATCAAGTGCAGGTTGTGCAAATTTTTTTGTGCGTGCTTCGAAATTTTGGACAAATGTTCGATTGCCGGGATTTTTTGCTAGTTTTTGTTGTGATGCTTCAACCCCGTCATTGAAAGATAGCATTTTTTCAAGCTTGTAGAAATCTTGGACGCCTGTTATTGGAGCACCAGTCGTGATGTCAATAAATTCGCCGTTGTCTAGACATTTGTGATAGTTTGCACCACATACTTGTTCGCTAAGAATTGCAGATTCAACCTCGTTTATGCAAGTCGTGATGTCTGATGAATTGTGTTCTTGACGATTTTCAATTCGTGCCAAATCAAGCATCGCACTGCCTTCACGCACAGCAGATTTCATTTGTTTTTGGGTTTGTTCAATTGCTGTTTGCACGGTGTTGCAATCTTGTTCAATTGCCATTAGATATGCAGTGATTGCACGTTGTAGAGATGCGTCATTGCAGTCTGCACGAACGGCGTTTCGGCATTGTGGATATACTGCGTTATATAGTGCGTCGCCGTTATATGTCGCAATTATTTGCCCGGCATCAACCGCCCCAAATGCATTGGTTGTGTCAAATGAAATGTTTATGCTGTTTAAATCTGAATATTTTCCGCCAACACTGCTGTCGTCGCCACGAATAGAATTCATAATTGCTTGTAATAATGCCTTGGATGCAGAATTGTCTTTGGTCAGGGCAGTTTCGCCTTCGGATTCGGTTCGCATCGATTTTGCCTGGGCGGCAGTCATGCCAACTACATCAAGGCTTTCGGTGAATACAGTCAATTTTTCCCCTGCCTGTTGCAGAGTTTCACGAACATCGGCCAGGTCAAATACACGGTTGTTGCACGAACAACGACGATAATCGTCATTTTTTAGTGAACAAAATTGATCCATACAAGAAAAATATGTGTTCTTGCACTGTTCGTATTCTGCACCTGTTTTAGTGGTTTCGCTAGAAGATGTTGGTGTTGTTGCTGAACGTGCTGTAACCTGTGCAATTTGCGGAAGAACAATTGATCGCTTTGATGTGCGACCTGGTGTCTGTGGCTGGGTGCGACCAGATATCGCACTGCGTGAATTTGTAGATAGGCTGCGTGGTGTTAGTGTCGTGCGTGCAGGTGTCGAGCGTTTCACAACAGTCGATGTGCGTGATTGTGTTTGAACGGATGATTGTTTGTTGTCTTTGTTGCGTGAAATAGCCGTGCCGTCACGAACAGCAGCGTTGGCAAAGCCAATGCAGACCAGCAAATTAGTAATAAAAACAAGAATTTTATTCATCTCTGCTTGAAATCTTAGCAAATTTATGGTTTTTAGTGCAAGCGAATATTTGTTTTGTCTTGCGGTTCAGATAGAAAAAAGTTTTGCAAAAAAATACGATTTTGGCTTTTTTCTTGTTGCAAAAAAATTAAATTTAATATAGTATGTTTGTCAGCCTGCGGATATGGCGGAATTGGTAGACGCGCTAGTTTCAGGTACTAGTGGTAGCAATACCTTGGAAGTTCGAGTCTTCTTATCCGCACCAATTTAGGGGTTGTAGCTCAGTTGATAGAGCGCTACGTTCGCATCGTAGAGGTCGTGGGTTTGAGTCCCATCAGCTCCACCACTGTTTGTGTTCGTGTAAGTCTTCGGGGATATGGCGGAATGGTAGACGCTGAGGACTTAAAATCCTTTGGTCATTGCGACCGTGTGGGTTCGAGTCCCACTATCCCCACCACACTTTTAATCGCCGGTTGGCGTTTTTTTATTTGGATGTGTAGCTCAGTTGGTTAGAGCGCTTCGTTCACATCGAAGAGGTCGTTGGTTCGAGTCCAATCACATCCACCACTAATGTTGTTGTTAGCCCCTGCCCCAGACAGTTTTATACATTTGTTGACAATTTGACTTTGTGTGATACAGTTTGCCAGAATTTTAATAGGGTAAGAAAAATGAATGACACTGGCAGTTCGAAATATCTCTTGGAAAATTCGCTGAGCTATGATTTTGCGACAAATAGATTGAGTGCAGATTATTATAATGGTATTCGTGTTATAAAAATGCCAGTGATGAAGGATTGGGCAAATATTGCTATCGAGAATTTGCAAAAAAGCGTGAATTTGAAACCGGTTTTGCTGTTGGTTAGAACGGTAAGTTGTTTCGATGTTGTTGATGCCGAAGTTTTTCAAAATCCACCGTATGGTAAGTATGGTTCGTGTGTTCTAGGAAATGTTGTTTTCGAAAGAAATGATGTAGCTGGTCGCTGGTTTAGCCCAACCGAATGGTTGCTTGTCGAAAAAAGAACTTGTAATCTGGCGGCAACAGAAGAATCAATGTATCAATTCTTGTTTAAGTTGGCTCATAGAGGGTTGGCAAATAACTTTGCATTGCAGAAAAAACAGAAGCAAAGATTTTAATAACTATATAATTTCTATGATGATAAAAAAAATAGTGCGAATTTTTGGTGGTAATGTCGGTGTGAAAAACGCAGAGAATTCCCCTGCCCGAGTTGTGCCTGATGAAATCTTGGGCGAGATTTCTTTGCGGGAAATGGTTCGAAAAAGTTTTACAGGAAAATATATTTTTCATGGCTCGCCAGCAAAGCTAGAGCCTGGGTATGATATATTGCGTCCTGGATTTTATAAGCATAGTGAATGCTGCGTTTATGCTGGTGCGATTGATATCGCCTTGCGATTTGCATTGGTGCGTGCGTGGGGGATGGATCAATATGGTGGAACAGATTTTTATGTATTTTGCACAAGAAGGCATCGACTTGTTATTTATGATTCACGAAATATAGGGATGGATTGGTATAAACAAAATATAAGTAATGGTGCATATGTTTATGCAATCCCTGCTGATGGTGTTGTGTTGGATCAATTTTCTCGTTCTGAGCAGGCTTTGCCAGTAGTTGCACGTGCGTTGGTCAATCAGGAAGAGCTGGCTAAGGCCGGGTTTTGGTTTGCGTGCGAACAAAATATCTCGACAGAACGTTGGTGGGGAATTGAAAATAATGACGAGGTTATTCGTCGCTGTGTCTTTCCTGCGTATCCCTATTTTTATAAACGGCAACGTTAAAAAAAGAAACGCCATAACGGCGTTTCTTTTTTGTTTGACTAGCGTAGTCCTTTGGCACGGCAGCATGCCGATGCGGCAGAACGCCAATCCGAATATTGTTTTGATGGGTCACGTAAATCACGCCATGGCTGCCAGCCGTTGCAGCGTTTGTTCTGGCCAGTGCCAGTGCATTTTGCGTATCGACGTAGTGAGCATGTTTGATTAGATATTTTGCCAGTATCGGTTGTGCATTTTACAACAACATTTTGATTCTTTGCATCGTTTTTACCCAGTTCCTTGGATGAAAGAACCTGGTATGCAGTGGCAGTGTTGATTGCAACAAATATAGCAATGATACTAAATAATATGCGTTTCATTTTTCCCCCTGATGTTGTCTTTATTATAGTTTTTTATGCAGATAAAAACAACAGGAATATATTTATCGGGTTATCGGATGTGTCGTTTCGCTGTGGCAGCCATTTTCACGCATTAAACGAATGCGATTCATCCATCCTTTTAGGTATTTTTTATTGTTGCCACGCTTGGAAATTTCAATATAGAACTGTTGCTGGTCGTCCAGAAAGTCATTGTGTATGTCGCCACGATAATTTTCTGTCGCTGATACTATTTCTGGGTCTATTTTGTTCTTTTCTGGAATGCCCAGGAATTTGCAAAAACGACGAATGCCAGTTGATGTGCCAGCACCCCAACCCAGCATAAATACGTTGCCACGACTGTTGTCTGGTAATTGGTTTATGTTATAGTTCTTATAGTATTTTTGATATGCAATGTCTTCTGCGTCATTACGTGTGATGTTGCGGACATCTATTTCAGGGTTGTTATTTTGTGATATGCCATAGCAGGTGTATCCTCCTGTGTCATCAGGGTCGTTGATACAATCTCCTTCGGTGCGAAAAACAGTAATCATTGCTTTTTCAAAGGCAGGGTCTATTGAGGCATAGCGACCAGAGGTTAAAATTTTGTTTGGAAAATGGTCGCTGTGTTGCGGTGGGGTGCACGTTGCATTATAGGTAATATTTGTTTGTGATGACGAAGGTGTTGTGGATGGTGTATTTTGCACAACAGGAAATGATGGTAGTGTTTGTGGCATGGGAACGTCAATAGATGGCTTTGGTGGTTTTGCAGGTGCAACGGTTGTTGATGACACTGTTGGGCGATTGCCAATCGCAATAATTGATTCTGTTAAACCAGGTGCTTGTGGGCAACGTGTGTCGTCCAATGGGTATTGTGTGCAGTATTGTGCAGCGGTAAGTGTTTGTTCGTCTCGAATACGTTGGGATTCTGATGAAGATACCAAGCGGTTGATATATTCTTCTTCGCTCTCGATTTTTATTGTTTGATAAGCACTGCGTCCTGCGTATGGTTTATAGCCAGTTGTGGCATTTTGTGTGCGGTCAATAAAAGATGCGTCGTTTGACGTCGTTGGAAATGAAGTGGGACGTAAAAACGAATTCGCTGCCATCGCAGGGAATGTGATTAGTGAAGCAATAATAAAGCATAATGTTTTCATATTATTGTTCTTCATTTGTTGTCCATGGTTTGTCATTCATTACCAGGTAATATAATTCTGGAGTGTCGCTGCCTGGGTTGCGTATGATTGGTCGCACAATGTAAATATCAATATTGCATGGTGATGCTGTGTTGTCTTGGATTTCTATTAAATCTTGGTGAAATTTTGCAGCGAAATCCATTGCTTGCAAATATGCGGCATCGTCGTCAGCAGCACTGACAGAATCGCCTGCCCACAATAACCACATGCCATGATTTACAACGTTTTCTTGGTTGCTGCCAGTCAGGTCGTCAGCAGATAACAGTAATAATGGTGAAAAGTCAATGCCACTGGTATAGTCGCCTGTGCTGGTTTCAGTCCAGTCATACATTCCGCCTAAAAAGTTTAATGCCCCATAAATCAAGCCGCCTGCGGATTCCATTTTGCCCAGAATGCCCACGTTTTGTAATGTTGATTGAAACAACCAGTCTCGAATTCGGTTAGAGGTTTTACTGCTGCGTGCCAGTTTGTTGGCTTTGGTAATCAATTTGTTTCCTGTTAGGCTGGCACGACTTGCACGTGCTGCACGTGCAATTACATTTCCTCGTTGGGCATTGTGCCAAACACGCAAACTGTGACGATATGCATTTAATTGTGAGTAGGTATTGCGTGCCTGCTGATATTTTTTTACGTCTGCATTTGTTTCAAGTGTGCGGACTAAATCACGAGCGTTGTCTAACTCACGGGTTTTGTCAGCGTATCGAATTGCGTCAGTGGTCGCATCAATCGCACGTAGTTCGTCTGCAAGGCGGTCGGCATTGCGTGTTGCGGTAATATAATCACGAACAGAATCAAGTTTGCTTAGTTCTCGTATCGTTGAACCAAGATTTTTTAATACACGTGATGCACGGGCTGATTTTGTTGCACCGCTGATAATCAAGCCGCCTCCCATAGTGGCAACAGTTATTACAACGTCAAGAGCGATTTCAGCATATGAAATCCATTGTAAGTTCACGTCGCCAGCAACATAATAATCATTGCTGTCGCTTTCGCCCGTGCTTTCTTTGAGGTTTACAGTTTGTGTGACAGCACGATTGATTGCGTAATTGTCGTTGGCCAAGGCACTTTTGCTGGTGCAGGTTCGGCCAGATGGGTATAGGTTATCAATGTTTTCAGTTATGTATTTTAATGAAATTGTATTGTTTTTATCAGAACCAATAAAGGAATCTAGTGTGCCGTGTTGCACAACCATAATTGCATACCAGGCAGGATCTGTATTTGTCCAAATTGATGTGTCAAGAGGATCACCAATTTTTGGGTTTGGGTCAGATGATGGCAGTGAGCGTTTGGTGTCAAGAGCCAAGCGTTGGCGTAAAATTTTTGGTTGTGTTTCATAATTTACAATTATTTCACGACCTTTTGGAAAAATGTATTGGATGGGAGTGAATTTTATTGTTTGTGTGTCGGGGATATTTGCAACCTCTGGGCAAGCAAGGACAGAAGTCAGAACATCTGGTTTGGCAAATGTCTGATAAATCCATTGTTTGATAATTGTTTCGTGGTCTGATTCTGAGACAGTGTCGGCGGTTTGTGCTAATGCATTGGCAAATATGCCGCTGGCACATTCGGTGGTGGTGTCAGCAAGCGAATTTGCAACAAATCCAATAGCAATGATAAAAGCAGTAAAGAATTTTTTTATCATTACATTTTACCGCATTTCTTTTCAATTGCTTGAATTTCTTGTGTTAGTCGGTAGATTAGCACAGAATATGGGTCAGACGGTGTTATGATTTCGCCGTCTTCTGTGGGTATAGAGCCTGTTTCTTCGTCAGTGGCAGGTTTCCAATTCCAGCAAAAATTTTCATGATCTGGGATGTATTTTACCATTGTGTTTGCTGGTGGTTCATCAACGCAATATCGAACAGTGCATTCTGGCGACCATGTGTCGTCTTCCCATAGTCCGTCCCACCAGGATAATTTTGTTTGTGAACCACCTTGTAGGCATTGACGAACCTGTGGAAAAAATACATTTAGCGTTCCGTTTTCGTCAGGTTTTTCAGAGCCACAAAACATGTATTCTCCGATTTGTGCCTGGCGTTTACCTTGGTTAAACAGTGTGTTACAGCATGTGAATTGATCGGTGACAGGGTCGGTTAGGCAATCTGTTTCTGAAAGTAATTGCGAGCCAGCAATGGAGCCACCCACAACTGCACCAATTGCGGCACCAATCCATCCACCCGTAGACCCCCATAGTGCACCAACTGATACACCACCAAATAATCCAGAAACTGTGGCATTTACAACATTGCCAGCGGTATGTTCTCCCTGGCCTTTTGTGTTTTCGTATATTCCATATGCCCCCACTGCTGCAACTGCAACTGCACCAGCCTTGGCCAATGTGGATGGGCCTTTTTTGGGGGCTGTATTGGTGTTTCCGCCATTAGTGTTTCCTGCACCAGTTCCACCACCAGAGCCACCACCAGAGCCGCCACCGGAACCACCGCCAGAGCCGCCACCGCCAGTATTGCCAGCACCAGTGTTACCTGTCCCGGTGTTCCCACCACCGGTGTTGCCACCGCCAGTATTGCCAGCACCAGTGTTACCTGTCCCGATGTTCCCACCACCGGTGTTGCGGCCTGCAGCCGCTGCGGCGGCACCAGTTGCCGCACGTGGTGCAATTGCATAGTCGGTGACACTGCGTGTTGTGCCGGGTGTTGCCGGCGTGTTTAGTGTAATAGGCAGTTTTTGTCTGTTGTGATATAGTGATACCCCATCGGCACCAACAGTGTATTTATAGGAGCGGGTTGGTTGCACCCAACCAGTTGGGTTGTTTATTCCGCCCTGGAAAATGTCAATGCCACCCAGTGCAGATACGGCATAACAGGGAATTTGATATAATAGACCCAAAAATAAAAATATAGTAAATTTTTTCATTATTTATATCTTCCCTGTAATTTGCAATCTGCAAATTTGATTCCATTGTTGCGACATTTTTTTAGTGCGTTTAGGTCGGAAACCATTGTTTGATAGCGTGAACGCTGTTGGACGCAATAACTGTTCTGACGTTGTTGACGTTGTTGTGCACGGGTGGCGGCGGCTTCAGCAGATTCTATTTTTAGTGTGTTGTATGCCTTGGCATCCTTGAACGGGGCGTAGCCTGTTTTTGCGTTTTCCAGACGTTCGTCACGGCTTAGATCTGATGATGAAATTGGAAAAGCAGAACGGGCAAGTGTTATGTCCCCTGTCCCGTTGGCTGCTTGTAAATCCTGAAGTTCGGATTTGCGGTCTTGCATTTCTTGACCCCAATCTGTTGTTTTGGGGGCAAATGGATTTTTTATTTGCTGTTCTGTTTTTGTTGTGTTAGATGGTGTCGCATCAGGAAAAGCAACTTGCCCAGTTGTTGGAACAGCAATAGCATAATTTTTTATGTATTCTTCAAATGCAGTATCAATGTAGCCGGCACATGAAGCGGCATAGTTGCCGTTTGGTATGCGTGATAGTTGCAATATAATCGTTGGGCGGATGTCTGACAGTTCAGTCGTGGCACAATTGTTTAGGCTGGCACACTCAGTATATACCAATGTTCTGACAATTTGTTGGCATTGGGCGGTTTCAATGTCGGGACCAGTGGCATAGACCGCCGTTGGAAAACGTAAATTATATGGCGAGTCAGGTGTCCAGTATGGGTTTGACGAATAATTGTGAACGCTTTGAATGTTGCCGTATTTTGAAAATGGACTGATTGTTTCAGCGTGTAGTGTGCCGATAAAAAATGCACAAAGTGCGAAAAATGTTGATTGTTTTATTCTCATATCCGGGTCCCTGATGTGTCTTATTATAGCAAAAACAGGTTTGTGATTAAAGATAAAAATCCACCCAATAAAAAGAACGGTGCAAAAGGAATAAATTTTTGCTTCTTGCAGTGTCCCCAGATTGCACCAGTTATGCATGCTATGATTAGTGCGAACGCCAGACCGTTTATTCCAAGCCATAAGCCGCCAACTGCAATCAGTTTTATGTCGCCTAGGCCAATTGGTGGTATTGCATTAGGAGTGCGGCGGCGGATTATGTAATCAAATGTAAAGCCAATGATTGCGGACAGAGTATAGCCGAAAATCGCCCCAAATGTCCCAGATGATATGTTGATTGGGAAATTATAAAATGTAATCAGTGTCAGACCTGATAATAACAGCGGAAATAGGTATGCATCGGGGATTATTCTGTTGCGAAAATCAGAAATAGAGATTTTTATCCCACAAATCAATGCAACAGCCAATAAAATAATGAAAAAGATATAAGAAATCATATTTTTCCCCCTTGCGTTTCGAATCGGATGTATGCTACACTAAGATTATAATGTATAACAGAGGTTTTGTAAAATGAGCAAGGGTTGGGATAACGCAACATTAAAAAAGTTAAAAGCATTGACTGGTAAGGGATTGTCAACTTCTGAAATCGGCAAGCGGTTGGGTATGTCCAAAAATGCAATCGTCGGAAAATTAAATCGCTTGGGTTGGAATGCCAAGGCTGGTGGTGCAACAGCGACACCAGTGGCAACAACAGAAAAAAAGCCTGCTAAAAAGGCCGAAGAAAAAACACCTGTTAAGGCCACGGCAAAGAAAGCAACTGCAACCAAAGCAACAACAAAAAAAGTAGCGGATTCAACAACTAAGAAGACGGCGACAGTTAAAAAAACTGCAGAAAAGGTCGCAGAAAAAAAGCCCGTTGATACGCCAGAAAAGAAAAAGACAGCCAAGGAAGTTGCTGAAAAAACGGCGAAGAAGGAAACTAAGACGTCTGCCAAAGATTTGGCAATGCATCAGCGCATTATTCAACATTCGCTGGAAATGGCAAATCTGAAACCAAATCAATGCAGATGGCCAATCGGTGATCCGGATTCCGAACACTTCCATTTTTGTGGTGAAACTGTGTTCGTTGGAAAACCTTATTGTTATGAACACTGTAAACAGGCTTATCAATTCACACCTCCAAAGAAGAAATAAAATTAAAACTGGGGAATAAAGCAAAATGCCAAACGAGAGAGAAGATATTTTTCAGCCCTTGACGTATATAGATTATGATGTTGCCGGAAATGAGTTTCGGGCCTATTTTGATGCCGATAAAAAATTGGTCTTTGTGTTGGACTATTATGTTAGCGATATCAAACCAAATGTTTTGTTGGTAATAAACCCTGTGGGGGGACGTAAATGGGACGATGTTTTGATGAATGATTATGGTGTGGATTTGGAAACAATTCGCCCCAAAAAAGACAATAAATATCAAAAACTGGATATCGAATATTCTGGTCTGGCACAATATGATGACTTGATTGCAGCCAGTGAAAGTGATGGTGATGTCGAATCTGCTGTTGTTCGGTTGAATATGTTCCGTATGGAGGCTGCACGTAGGGCGGCATTTGAACGCCTGGGGGCGGCTGAAATGACTGCAGATCGAACACGTGAAACAATCGAAAAAACAAATGACGCAATCGCAGAACATCAGGCAAAATTAAAAGACTTAAAGACCAAGTTGGCAGAACAGCGTCGTAATGTCGGACGTGAGCCTACTAAGCAGTCGGCAGCTAAAATTTTGCGGACAGAAGCTAAAATTGATGCGATGAACGATAAGTTAGGACGTGCAAAAAAACGTCTGGGAAATGCACAGCACAGATTGGTGGTCGCAGAAGAAGATGCAGAAATTGCTCGTGAAATTTTGTATAAAATCGATGATATGATTGGCGATATGGGCGAATATCCTGAAAGTTCGGATACTGATGTAAATTTGCCGACAAAACCAATAGTTGCGGATATGGTTGTGCCGGAACCTGTTTCAGTGCCAATGAAAAATGAACCACAATCGACAGAAATTACAACATACGAAGAACCAAAGGCAGATGATATGGCAGATGATGAAGTAAAACCATTGTTTGATGAAGACCCAGATATCTTGGACGAAGAAATCGCTTTTAAGCCGATTGATTTTGGTAATTTGGGGGCTTTGCCTGTCGAAGAAACACCTCGTATCGCCAGCGAACCAGTCGCAGAACAGCCGTTGTCGTTTGAACCACCAGTTTTGCCAAGTGAAACATTGCCTGTGGTCGAAGAAGACGAAGATGATGTTTATGTGCCACAGCCGGTGCCAATGCTGGATTCTTTGACGCCTGTTGCGTTGCCGTCTGAAAAAATTGATTCTGAACTGATGGGTGGTGTAGATGTTGGGCAAACTGCCCTGCCTCAGTCGCCTGTTCAGCCATTGCCAGAATTGTCATCAAATGATGTTGCGTCAATGCCATCTGTATACCCAGTGGAAGCACCTGTTTTGCCATCGGAAAAGCAGGCTGCGTCATATGCAACTGCACCAAGTCCAATGCCTGAGATTTCGCCAGCACCAGTCGGTGATGTTCAGCGGCCTGTGTCGCCTATTACGGGTGCGGGTGTTGTGGGGGCGTTTGATAACGCAGATGTTGCAGCAGCACGTCGTAAACCAACGGTTTTGTATTATGTTTTGTTGGTGTTATTGATTGCTTTGTCTATATTTACATTATGGATTTACCAAAAGTCTGCTAATGATATGTTGCCAGAATTAGGGGCAAATACAGCACCTGCGGTCGAAGCCGTAGAAGAAAATATTCAGGTTGTCGAGCCAGCCAAGGTTGAAATTCAGGAAGTTGTAGAAGAAGTTCAGCCAGAATCGGATTTGTTGCAAGTGGTAGAGCCAGAACCTGTGCCAGTAGAGCCTGCACAGCCAATTGAAATGCCGTCAGAATCAGAGGCGGTTGTTGTGCCTGTTAGTCCAGAGCCTGATTTGATTGAAACGCCTTATTTTGTTCAGGAAGAAGAGCCAAAGCCTGTTATTCCAACAGAAGAAGAGATTTTGGCTAAAAAACCGTCTTATAATGTTTCGCAAAACGAAAAAATGTTTGTTGCAGACCCAAAATATGAAACTGATGAAGTTGCAGAAGATGTTGTGGAAGAGGTTGTAGAAGAAGAAATAGATAGATATATAGAACCTGTTTCTTATGCAGAACCACAAATTGTGCAAACAAGTGTCTTGCAGCCAGAGTATGTCGATACACAAGCAGTTGTTTCAGAAGAAGTAGAGGCTTGTGCAGATGGTGCAATGCCAGATTCATATGGTTGCTGTGCGGGTGAAGAATATGTTGAATTTGGTGGTGGTGAAGTTGCGTGCTGTGTTATTGGAACAGACGAATGTTTTCCTCCAATGATGTAAAATTATAAAAAGAGTAAATTATGGCTATTGTATTAGGTCCAGTATGGGGAGCAAAGGCAGGAGCACTTGCGGGTGCAAAAGTGGCTGGTGCGTGGGCAACGGCAGCAAGGGCAGCAAGAATTGCTATCTTAGGAACTAAGGTTGCGGTGCCGTCAATTGCGTTGGCGTGGGCAACGCTGAAATTGCGTGCAAAATTGATGAAGAAAAAACGTGAAAATGCTCAGAAAGAAATGGAAGAGCGAGTTGAAAATATGTCGATGCAATTAGAATCAATGAAACAACAGCAGCGATAAAAAAATCCCCACTTTTGTGGGGTGTTTTTTTATCGGGCTACGTCGCCACTTAGTTTTTCGTGACAGATGTAATCTTTGAGAGTAAAGCCACCATCAGCATGCCAGTTTAGCATTCCGTTCCAGTTGTTGTCTGGGATAACAACAGTTGGTAGTTTTAACGGTTGGCGTTTTAGTTGTTGACCTACTTGTTGTAAGTGATTTTTATAGATGTGGGCGTCGTGAAATTCGCCTTTGAGTATGTGGGGCGTTAGGTTTGCTTCCTTGGCATATAACAACAATAATAGTGCATAACTGGCGATGTTGTATGGTATGCCCAAAAACATATCGCATGAACGTTGTGTCCAAATCAAGGATAGTTTATTGTCACGGACAATCAGTTGGTGCATAATATGGCATGGAGGTAATGCCATTTGTGGCATATCAACTGGATTCCAGGCGGAAACAATTATTCTGCGGTCGTTTGGGGTGCTTTTTAGTTTTTCAATTGCGTTCGTAACCTGGTCTATGCCTGGTTTTTCTGGGTTGAAGTTGTCGGTTGGATTGCGTTCTATGCGTTCCAAATCCCATTGGTATTCACCTCCAAAATGTCGCCATTGAAATCCGTAAATTGGCCCTAAATCTCGTGTGTTGTCCATGATAGAATTGCGGACAATTTGTTTTTGGGAATCGCTCAATTGTTGTGCGTTGTTGGATTCAAGCATGCCAATTTTAATATTGTATTCTTGTTCAACTTTAATTGGATTTGCCCATTCATTCCAGATTTTACAATTCCTGTCTTGTAACCATTTTTTGTCGGTAATTCCGTGCAGAAAAAATTCTAGTTCTGTTGCAATGTTTTTTAATCCCATTTTTTTTGTTGTGACAAGGGGAAAACCATCAGACATATTGTGAACAAATGTTGCACCGTGCCCAAGTCCGATGTCGGGGATTCCTGTGCGGTTATTGCGAAATGTTGTGCAGCCATAGTAAATGTCGGCAAGGATATCAAGGTATGCTTTCATATCGTTTCCTTTTTTTGTTTTTAAAAAAAAGGTGCACCGTTTGGTGCACCTGAAAGTCTTAGTGAGCGGATGCTTGGTTGAACAAGTCGTCTGCTTTGACTTTCTTTTCCTTGGTTTTAACCTGAGTTAGCATTGTGTCCAAAGCCTTGCGTTCGAATAACATGCCACGCAACATTGCCAAGGCATTTTGATTCTTGTTATAGAATTCGAATATCTGTTTTGGATCTGGATAGCGTGCTGCTTCGGCCCAGATTGCTTGTTGCAGGTCGTCACGTGTGACTTCGACCTTGTTTTGTGTGCCCCATTCTGCCAAAATCAGACCTAATTTTACACGGCGTTCTGCGTCCTTGCGTTCGGTTTTTTCGTCCCATTTGTGTTCGCATTTTGCATCACCACAGTGGGCGTGAGAACGGACGAATTAAGATTTTGCAATTTCGTATTCTTGGTCAACCAATGTTTCTAGCAATTCTAATTTAACTTTATCAGCCAAAATGTCCAACAATTCGTTACGCATTTCACGTTGTGCAGCATCTGCGTATTGTTCGTTCAAGATGTTGCGGATGTGTTCTTTTAATGCGTCAATAGATTCTTGACCAACCTGCTTTGCCAATTCGTCATTCAGTTCTGGCAAAATGTGTTTACGGATTTCGTGGATTTCAACTTCGAAACGTGCGTCCTGACCAGCCAAGTTTTCTGCGTGATATGTGTCAGGGAACTTTACATTGACATCAAATTTGTCGCCAATTTTATGGCCGATGATTTGGTCTTCAAATCCTGGGATAAATGCACCAGAACCCAAAATCAGATGATGTTTTTTTGCTTCACCACCTTCGAATGCTGTGTCGCCAACAAAGCCCTTGAAATCGATAACAGCAACGTCGCCGTTTGCAGCGGCATACTTTTCATCTTGTTTTTCTGCAATGCTGCGTGATTTGCGGATGTTTTCCAGGGCTGTTTCAACTTCAGCTTCGTCCAAGTCTGCAACTTTCTTGGTTACTGTGATTTTTTCCAAATCAATTGCAGGTAATGTTGGCAAAATATCAAATTCCATTGAATATTCTGCATCCTTACCAATTTCCCAGCCAGCCAGGTCAACTTTTGGAGTGCCTGCCAAGCGGATTTTTTTGTCTGCGATGTAGTTGTTTAAGTCTTTGTTCATCAAGTTGTCAATTGCTTCGCCATATGCAGATGCATTGTATTTCTGACGCAGAATTGATAAAGGAACTTTGCCCTGACGGAATCCAGCCATTTTAACTTTCTTGCCGTATTCCAGCAAAATTTCGTCTGCAGCAGCCTGCAAATCAGCGGCAGGTATTGTGCCGTTTACGGAATAATGTAATTCTTTGATTTTTTCTTTTGTAAACATTAGTCTTCCCCTGTTATATAGTAGAATTGCCCGGTGATTATACAATGTTTTTATATGAAAGCAATAATAAAAAATCCCGCATTGGCGGGATTTTTTTGTTTTCTTCCAAACGATTAACGTTTTGAGAACTGTGTAGAACGACGTGCCTTGCGGAAACCGTAGTGTTTACGTTCAACAACACGGCTGTCACGGGTCAAGAAGCCAGCAGACTTCAATGCCGCACGCAATTCTGGTTCGACTTTTTCCAATGCCTTGGAAATACCGTGTTTAACTGCACCTGCCTGGCCAGATAAACCACCACCTTCGACCATAGCAACAATGTCGTATGATGTTTCACGGTTTGTAACACCAAAAGGTTGTGCAATAATCATCTGCAATACTGCACGACGGAAGTATTCAGCCGCTGGTTTGCCATTGACGATGATGTTGCCTTTGCCTGGCATCAAATATACACGTGCAACAGAATCTTTACGTTTGCCGGTTGCATATGTTGCGTCGTTTAATTTTGGTGCAACAACTGGTGCCTTTTTGGCAGCAGTTTTTTTCACTGTCGCAGTCTTTTTAACTGTCTTTGCTGCAGTTTTCTTTGCTTCTGCCATTATTCGCCCCTTTTGTTCTTGCGGTTCAAGCTTGCGAAATCAATTGTTTCTGGTTTCTGAGCTTCGTGTTTGTGTTCTGAGCCTGCATAAACGTGCAGTTTTGTCAAACGCTGGTTTGCTAATGCAACAGCTGTGCGACGACCCATCATACGTTTTACTGCGTTGAAAACCAATTTTTCTGGTTTTTCAGAACGCATCTGACCCAATGTGCGAGATTTCAATGAACCTGTCCACAATGAATGCCAGAAGAAACGGTCTTTGTCTGCCTTGTGGCCAGACAATGCAACCTTGTCGGCGTTGATAATGATAACGTGGTCACCACAATCCATGTTTGGTGTCCATGTTGGCTTGTGCTTGCCACGCAGGATGTTTGCGGTATATGCCGCCAAACGACCCAATGTGCAATCAGTTGCGTCAATCAGATACCATTTGGCTTCTAATTCGCACTTTTTTAACGATTTTGTCGCTGCCATTTTTATTTTTCCTTGGTTTTTATTTGTTTTAGCGTGCGTATTATGACGCAAAGCCCCAGAAATGTCAAGAAAAAATGATATGGTATTATAATACCCTATGTATAGTGGTCAAAAAAACGCCCGTTTTGGGCGTTCGGTTTTAGATCGGTAATACTACCCTGACCCGCAGGCCGCCAAAGTCGCTGTCTTCCAAGAAGATTTGGCCACCGTGATTCTCTATCGCTGTTTGGGCAATGGATAAGCCTAGCCCTGTGCCACCAGTGTCTGTGCCACGAGCGTCGTCCAAGCGAACAAATGGACGCATTGCGTCGGCTTTGCGGTCGTCTGGAATGCCTGGGCCGTCGTCTTCGATGATTATTTCGACGTGGTCGTCAAAGTCGTGTTCGCTGATTTTTAGACGTCTGTTCGCATAACGTGCAGCGTTTTCAATGATGTTGCTAAATGCACGAGCCAATGCCATTGGACGAGCATAGAATTGAACCGGTGTTTCGGGAAAGTCGGTCAATATTTTTTTGTCTGGGGCGGCATCACGGGCAATGCGGGTCAGCATTGGTGGGAGTTCTGTCGCCTGCTCTATTTCTGGGGTTTCGCCACGGGCAAATGCCAGATAGCCATTGACCATTTCTGTCATTCTGTCAATGTCGTGAATTAAATCGTCAGGGGTTGAGGTTTGGGTTTCAATCGCCAGACGCATACGGGTCAAAGGTGCTTTTAGGTCGTGGCTGACCGCATTTAACATATCTGTGCGGGTGCGATTATAACGATCCAAACGTTCCTTCATTGTTATCATTGAAGTGGCGGCCTCACGGATTTCTTTTGAACCTGTTGGAACAAAACCTGGTGCGTCTAGTCCACGGCCAAAGCGACTGGCAGCACGTGCAATCCGACGAATGCTGCGTGTGTGCATAATGATAAATGGGGCAATCAAAATTGATACAATCAATATTGAACCAAGCAGCCAGATGATAAAGACTTCTGTGCTGGTAGAGTAGATTCTGTATAGTGATGTTCCAAATGTTGCAATCTGGTCGTTTCGGGTTGGAACGTCAATATATACCAAACGTTTATCACGGTCAGTGTAAATCTTGGCACGACGGTTAAGGCGTTTCGATAATTCTGATGCCAATTTCCCAGTTTCACGGGCGTGATTGTCGTCGTGTTTTGGACGGTTTAATTTTTCGTGAAATGTTACGTTGATTCCAATGTCTTGAGCCATTTTTTCAACGGATTCTGTGTCGCCTTCGTCAATAAAATTGGTCATAGTTGCAATTTCGCCTGCCAATGTTCGGGCAAGTGTGTCGTGAACACGTGACCAGTGATTCCCAAAAAATGCGTTTGCAACAATCACCTGGGCAATGACCAAGGGAATTAAAATCATTAAAATTGTTCGCCATAAAAAACTGCGTGGTGTCAATCTCATTTTTTTGTCCCTATTTTTTAGTTTGTGGGGGTGTTTGTATCGACCAGTTTATAGCCCTGCCCCCGAATTGTTATTATGTCTAGGTTAGATAATACAATATTTAATTTGTTCCGCAAGCGTTTTGCAACCATCGGTGCAGCTGGGGCAATATTGCCAATGGGTGTTGTCAAAAGGTGCAAAAGTCGTTTTTCTTCGCCAGATAAAGATAATAATTTTGCTGTGGAATTTGGTTGTTGGATAAAGAATTCGTCGTCGTTATAAATCAGTCCACTTGGCATTTTTGTGGTCGCTGTATTGCTGTTTTTTATTATGTTGTTCAGACGAAGAATCAATTCCTGAATTTGAAAAGGTTTTGCCAAATAGTCGTTTGCCCCAGCGGTTAAACCGGATATTGCATTTTCAGAGCCTGCCAATGCAGTCAGCATAATTGTTGGGGTTGTGTTTCCTGATTGGCGTAATTGTTGAAGAAATGTTAGACCGTCAAGTCCAGTCATCATTCTGTCCAAAACCAGGGCGTCAACCGTGATGCGTTCTAGAATTTGTGTGGCCTGTTCAGCAGAATTTGCAGTCAAAACATTGAAGTTAGATGCACGAAGACCGTGGGCTAATGCTCGTCGTAGAATATCGTCGTCGTCAATGATAAGAACGGTTTTGTTCATTATTTAGAAAGAGCACCTTATTTTTTTAATGGTTCGACAGCATATTCACCAGGTTGAATTGTTCGCATTGCGTTGTTTGACCCCATCATATCTTCTTCGTATGAAGTTGCACGGTATTGCAGGCTGTTTGTCGCAAATTCTGTTTTGAATAATGCGTATCCTGTGCCCCCACCTGTGGTTGGACCTTGCATGCCAAGCGAATAATAGCCACCCAAAATGCCATAGTCTAGGTCAATGTAGTCTAGGCTGACAATCAGTGAAACACTGCTGATTCCATCACTGGTCATGTTGCAGGCAAATTCACGGTTTGACAAGACTGCTTCGGAATTGACAGGAACCATCAAATCCATAACAGTTGGTTCGCAAACACGGTCAATGCCATTTACCAAAAATTCATAAGTCATACCGACGGTCGCCTTGGACAAGCCTGTCGAAACGCTGACCTGGGAAATTGTGGCCTTGGGAATTTTAACCATTGCGTTTGCAATGCCACTGCGGACAGGAAATGAAATCCCAGATTGCAGGCAATCACGTGAAAATGGGTCGGCTTCACAAATATAAACACGTGAGTGGGCGTTCATCATGAACGTGTTGGCTAAACTGTTGAACAAAAATGATCGTGTAATACGGTCGTTCAAACGGGTGCAACCAAAATTACGGCAAATTACCATTGGTTTGTCCGCAAACATAACACCAGGATGTGCGTTTGATTCAGCCTTGCGTGCGTCAATTATGTTCTGGTCATAGTCTAGACTGTCTGTGCGTTCCATAAATTCTGTTTCTGGAACAAAATTTGGATCTTCTGGATACGCATAATATGACTGAACAGGTGTTTCAGTGTATATTGTTTGAAATTCTTCGACGATTTCTTGGTTCGCAGCCAGGGCAGAATATCCACAGAATACAGCGAAAATAGCCAGCAATGGTTTTTTTGACATAATGAAGCCTTTAGTTCTCTTGGGTAAATATTAGAACATTTTAGATAATTGTGTAAAGTGAAAATTTTTTATTGAAAATTGATGCTCGTTTGTTCTAACGTTTATCTCGAAATAATATAGAAAGGTGGAATAATATGGTTGATCTTATAATATCTGGCGAATCCGGCAAGTTGCATGCGGTGTATCATAAATCTGCAACGCCTTCCGCACCGTTGGCGGTTGTGTTGTCGGGAAATCCTAGACAAAAATATCATATGAATGACCGGGTTTCTTATGCTATGTTCCGTGCGTTTATGGATATTGGTTTTTCAGTGGTGCGTTTCAATTATCGTGGGGTCGGTGATTCCGAAGGCGTAATTGGAACTACGTCTGAAAATATGCTGGATATTGCAACTGTGATTGACTGGATTCAAAACCATAATGAAGATAGTGAAAAAATTTGGTTGGCAGGTCATCAACTGGGGGCATGGTATGTTTTGCAGGCAATGATGCGTCGCCCGGAAGTTTCTGGATTCGCATTGGTGTCGCCTGATTCTTCGGTGTCTGATTTTGCGTTCTTGTCGCCACGACCAAACCGTGGCTTGTTGTTGCAGGGGGCGGCTGAATCTGATGATGCACGTGCATTCGCAACGCATTTGACACAGGTCTTGAAAAAACAGGCTCAGATTGATTTGGAAACTATTCGTGTCAAAGGGGCTGATGCAATGTATAGCCAGCCTGCTGATTTGCGTCAGATGTATAATGATTTGAAAGCGTATGTAGGACGTGAAAACGAAGAAGCAAAGTTGTTGTAATTATGCAAAATAAAGAACGATTTTTAGATGCAAATATCCCAGATGATATTGCTGCGACGATTCGTCCCAGATCGCTGAATGATTTTATTGGACATGACAGTCTGAAACAGAATTTGTCTGTGTTTGTGTCGGGGGCAAAAAACCGTGGCGAAGCAATGGATCATGTGTTGTTGTATGGTCCTCCGGGGTTGGGAAAAACCACATTGGCACATATTGTCGCAAATGAATTAGGAACTAATTTTCGGGCAACGTCTGCACCAATGTTGACCAAACAAGGTGATTTGGCGGCGATTTTGACGGCATTAGAACCGATGGATGTGTTGTTTATTGACGAAATTCATCGTCTGCCAACAGCAATCGAAGAAGTTTTGTATTCTGCAATGGAAGATTTCAAGTTGGATATTATGCTGGGCGAAGGACCAAGTGCAAAAAGTGTTCGGATTGACCTGCCCCCGTTTACGTTGGTTGGGGCAACAACACGAACAGGATTGTTGTCAAACCCATTGCGTGATAGATTTGGAATTGATTTGCGATTGACGTTTTATGGACCAGAAGATTTAGCCAGGATTATTATGCGAAGTGCAAATATCTTGGGAACGCCAATTGATGCAGATGGGGCATTGATGCTGGCACGTTCGTCCCGTGGAACGCCACGTATTGCAAACAGATTATTAAAGCGTGCAAGGGATTTTGCAGCGGCGTTAAACCGAGATCAAATTACAGCAGATACAATAAAAACTACTTTGTTTCAGTTGCATATTGATGAGTCTGGATTAGATGAAATCGACCGGGAATATATGAATATGATTATAAAATTCTATGCTGGTGGACCTGTTGGAATTGAGAATCTGGCGGCCGCATTGTCTGAACCAAGCGATACGATTGAAGATGTAATTGAACCCTATTTGATGCAGTTGGGCTTTGTTCAGAGAACACCACGTGGTCGTGTTATAACAGAGGCAGGATATCGACATCTGGGATTGGAGAAATAAGCTTTATGAAAGTGCATAAATTCCCCTTTACAATTGCATATGCAGATACTGATGCCGAAGGTATTGTTTATCATGCTCGTTATTTGGAGATTGCAGAACGTGCCAGAATGAACTGGTTGTGCGGTAAACTGAATCTGGGGGAAGATGTTGGCTTTGTCGTTCGTGAATTGAATATCAAATATATTCAACCTTTGCTGGTTGCTGATAATGTTGTCGTTGAAACAAAAATGACAGATGTTGGGGCGGCGGTTGTAAAAATTGAGCAAAAATTCGTGAAAGATGAGACGGTTTATGCTATAATAAATTTGAAAGTTGCGTATTTGGGGGCAAATATGCGTCCAAAAAGAATACCTGCCGAATTTATTAAGGCGTTGATGTGAAAAAATAGTAAAGAAAAGGAATGGAAAGATGGGAAATAATTTTTCTTTGTTGAGTTTGTTTACCGGCGATTTGATGACAGTTTTTTGTTCGTTGGTATTGGTGACTTTTAGTGTCTTGTCGTGGACGGTTATTATTGAAAAATTTCGCTTGTGGCGTATGGTGAAAAGGAATCCTGTTAAATTAAAGCCAACAGATAATTTAGATGTGGTGGTTGAACGCTTGGTTCGCCCATTTGATAAGAATTTGTGGTTCTTGTCTATGGTTGCGTATATTTCGCCATTTATTGGTCTGTTCGGCACTGTATGGGGGGTTATGGATTCTTTTGCGTCAATTGGCATAAATCAATCTGTTAGTATTGGTGTTATTGCACCAGGGTTGGCAGTTGCATTGGGAACAACTGCGTTGGGATTGATTGCAGCGGTGCCTGCGGCGATTGCTCATCAGTATTTTGCAAAAAAAGCGGATGATTTGTATGACCGTCTGGACGATGCTCGTAAAGAAATGGTTTCAAAAAAATAAGGGGTTGAAAAATGGCTCGTGTTCGGCGAAGACAGTCTGATGCAGGAATTCAATTGACCCCAATGATTGACGTAATGACGGTGTTGTTGGCGGTCTTTATGGTGACGACTCCAATGATGACAACGGGAATTGATTTGGAGCTGCCTCGTGCGGGGGCGTCTGCAATGACAGGAAATGATCATGCTATTCAGATTAGCGTTGATTCGAAAGGTCGCTATTTTCTAAGCGAAGTGGAATTGCCACGTGAAGAGGTTGTAAAACGGGCAATCGCAATGCGTGGCGAAAATCCAAATCTGACCATTATGATAAACGGTGATACACATGCGGACTATGGTGCGGTCATGGCAATGATGGGCAGTTTGAAAGATGTTGGATTTCAAAAGGTTGGATTAAGGACTCAACCGGAGTAATCGATAATGAGTAAGTGGTGGCGACAATTTTCATCGGAAAATTTGTTGATGTCTGTTGGTGGGCACTTGGCTTTGGTTGCAATTATGATAACTTCGTTTGTTGTCGTTGTAAATCGTGCCCAGTTGGTCGCTCCGGACAGAATTCAAATTATGGAAATTGATTTGAATGACGTTGTGGTTTCGGGTGATGAAACAAAATTGTATAATGTTGGTAATGTCGCACCTGAAAAACCAGAAGAGCCAGAACCTGCCCCAGTTGCAGAGCCAACTAAGCAAGAACCAGAACTGGACAAAGAAGAACCAGAAGAAGTTGAAATAGAAGAACCAACGTTGATTGAAGAAAAACAACCAGAACCAGAGCCAGAACCAGAACCTGTGCCAGAACCCGAAAAAAAAGAGCCAGAAAAAAAGAAGGTGGCAGAGGTAAAAGAGTCAAAACCAGTAGAACCAGCACCTGCCCCGAAAAAGAAAAAAATTGTTAGGGTAAATCGTGAGGTTTTATCTTTGGAACGGACTTTGACTGTTTCTGTGGTTGATGCGTTGCGGGTTGCGATGACTAGGTGCTGGGTCATAGATACCAAACGCCCAGATATTGCTGATATTCGTGCAGTGGCACATTTGACGATGCGAAAAAATGGAACTGTTCGTGATGTTTGGTTTGAGTCCGCAGCACGTGCGGATACTGATCCAGCATTTTCATACGTTTTGGAAACTATTCGGGCGGCAATCAATGTTTGTCAGCCGTTCAGAATGTTGCCAGTAAATGAATTTGAAAAATGGGAGAAAATTCAGCTGACTTTTTATCCTACACAGGGTAAGGTTATGTAAATTTTGTGGGCCGGCGGCGGAGAGAGAAAAACCAAAGGCAAAAAAATGCAAGACAAGTATTATTCTGAAAATTGGTATCAGGCAACAGAAAAATTTATTAAAAATTCCCAAAGTCGTGGCGAATTGCGTTGGTGTGTGCTTGACGGAAATAATTTTGATATTCCGTATCTGTTGATTGGAAATGGACCAAACAAGGTTGTGATAAATTCAGGTGTTCATGGTATAGAAGGATATTTTGGTAGTGCTGCACAAAATTTATTCTTGGATAAAGTTGTAAACAAGTTGTCGCCAAAGTTGTTGGAAAAATACACAATTTGTTTAATTCATATAATAAATGGTTGGGGAATGCAGAACCGTATGCGTGAAGTCTTGGATAGACAACGTGGCGGTCTGGTCGATTTGAACCGTAATTTTGGTGTCGATTTTTCAAAAGGTGCTGCCCTGCCCCAGAATCCAAAGTATGAATTGGCACATGATTTGTTGTTGTCTAAGCCAGATAAGGTTATCAAGAAAAATGCACTTAAAGATTTTAGAGCAAAACATTTATCAGATGGTGCGTGGGCTGCAATCAGCTATGGTCAGTATGTTCATCCGTATGGCTTGTTTTATGGTGGTGCTGCAACAATGCCGGAAAATCAGATGACTATGTCTATATACGATGATGTTATGCGTGATGCAAAATCGCTGTTGTCAATTGGATTACATACTGGCTTGGGGCGTTTTAATCGCAAAAAAGCAACTGTGACATCTGATTTACTGGTTTCTCATCCAGAAACGCATAAAAGAACACAGTTTTTTAAAAATATGTTTGGTCAGACAAATGTGGTTGCGGATAATATGGCGGTAAATGGGCCGACTTTGTTGGGGGATTTGGTTGATGTGTTAGAAGTTAGGTATTCAAACCCGGAAATTCCTGTCTGGACGGCAGATTTTGAAATCGGAACCGGTGAATTTCCTATAATGTCCCCTATTTACAAGCGTATGGATATGGGGGATGCTCGTTATGACTTGCTGCATGAAGGTCGGATAAACCCTGAAACTTGGGCGAATTTGACGGAAAGTTGGTATCCTTCTGATGTGCGGTGGCGTAATGCTGCTTTGGAACGTGCAAAAATTTTATTTGATGAATTAGTGTATGGCTTAGAACGATAAAAAAATACGCACCCGTGGGTGCGTATCGCAAGACAAACGTATAAGCCGGATTCTGTGCTGCCAAAACCTCGTATGTTTCGCATACCAAATCATGGCAGTGGATATGATTAATCTGCATATTACATTACTGTATATGTCAAGCCCCTTACCCGCCCCCAGTCCAGGACTGACATAGGGAGCCTATTTAGGGTTGCTGCACACAGAGATTGCCCGTTTCACTCGAATTTAATCGTTTACGTCACTGTTGCTCTAATCGTCGGGTCGCCCCGCCTGGTATATTAGCCAGTGTGTTGTCCTGTGCAGTCCGGACTTTCCTCTGACAACGATTGTTGTCAGCCATATCCTGTTGGTCTTGCGGTCGGTTATCATAGCAGTATTGTTATAAAAGTTCAATATGTTTTATTTCTTGTATTGGTAAAAAAACTGTCAATAGGAAAAAACTTTTTTTTGAGTGTTTTTTTTACTTGTGTGAATTTGCTGGATTTTCTACACTGTTAGCATAAAGAGAAAAAGAAAGTGAGAAGAATGTCTAGATTTCTGCGTTTTTTGACCGTTTTGTCGGCTGTGTTTTTTACAACGAATTTGTTCGCTGCGGGTTATACGTGTCCAACGTCTAATAAGAAATACACATCGTGTAACGCTGGGTATTATTTGACCAGCACCAGTAATGGTAATTCGTGTGCATCTTGTCTTAGTGTAAAAAATACAACCTCAACTCAATCGGGAACCGAATCCTGCACCCGTTCGTGTTCTATAACAGGCGGAACGTGTTCATACAGCGGTTCGACCAGAACATATACGAATACGTGTAGTGGTTATTACACTGGTGGTCCTGCAAATAATACAACTGTCGGCAGCAGTAAGTGCACAGGTTGTTCTGCGTATTCGCGGACTAGTACTGGAACGTGTTCTGGTGGAACAATTAGTGTGACGTGTAATACGGGGTATACAAAAAACAGCGCCGGCACGGCTTGTAATCCAAACACGTATAAAGTGACATTGGACAAACAAAGCGGAACGGGTGGAACATCTGAATACTATTATCAGTATAAGACACTGGGAAGTTGTTATTACTATACAACATCTGCTTTGACTACTTGTATCGCGGGGACCCAGGGTATTTCGATTACTCCTCCAACCAGAACAGGTTATACGTTTGGCGGTTATTATACAGGAACAAACGGCACGGGGACACAGTATGTTAATGCAAGCGGTGGCACAGTAAATAATTTATATTCTGCATCTGCGGCAAATATAACCTTGTATGCGAAATGGACTGCGAACAGTTATTCGTGTGTGGCTGGTAATTTCTTAAATGGCACGACTTGCGCGACTTGCACGGTTGATTATTATTGTCCTGGTGGTACCTGGACATATAACGGTGGGGTTCAGGGGCGCAATGCTTGTTCATCGTATCGTGCGAATACGAATACGGCTGGTGTGACTGGTGCAAGTAGTTCTTCATCTTGCGTATGTTCTGCTGGTCGATATTTAAGTGGTTCGACTTGCACGGCGTGTGCAGCAGGAACCTATAAATCGGCAAATTCGAATGCGACGTCTTGCACGGCTGCCGGTGCTGGATATTATGTTTCTACAACCGGTGCGACATCCCAGACAGCGTGCACTGGTTTAGGTTCGTTTTATACGGGGTCGGACAGCGGACGAGATGCAGCAACAGATTGTTATGGTACAACAACAGCTGGTAAATATATCGCAACAGCAAACACATCGACGCAGAGCACTTGTTCGACTGGGCATTATTGTCCTGCCACCAAGGTATATTATGGTTCTACTGGTGGTCGTACCGAATGTCCCAGTCCGATGTCAGCTGATAGCGGTTCAGATGAAAAAACAGATTGTTATGTTGTGTTATCGGGGGGTCTGTATCTAAAAGCTGGGACCAGCGGTGGCACACAATGTCCTGCTAATTCGTTCTGTAGTGGTGGAAAATTCTATTTTAACGCCAGCAGTGACCAGGGGAAAAGTTCTTGCACTGCAAATTCCAGCAGTCCTGCGGGCTCGGACGCCAAGGCGGATTGTGTATGTAATGCGGGCTATGGCGGCAGTGGTGCATCTGGTTCGTGCACATATTGTTCAGCAGGAACGTATAAGACCAGCGCTGGGAATACATCTTGTTCAACCTGCACATCAAATTCGTATTGCACAGGTGGCACACATATCGCAACGTGTTCATCATTTAATGCGTCATACCCATATTCTGATTCTGGAACCGGTTCGTCAAATTACTGCTATGCATCTAAAACGAAAACTGGGACACAAAATGGGTGTTCAAAACCTGCAAACAGTTATTCGCATACGTGTAATTCTTGCACGCCAGGGACCTGTTCATATCGTGATTATTATAATGCAACCGATACAACGTGCACCCCAAGTAATTGCACCCAAACTGCGACTTTGGGTTCTTGTGCGGCATCATATTACAAGAACGGCAATGAGTGTTTGCCTTGTAGTGGATTAGCCAGTGGTTTTTATCCAAATAGTAATGCGGGGAATAGTAGTGGAGCATCTGCATGCTATACAAACAGCCTAAGTGGAAAGGTGGTGGCAAGTGCATATGCAACCAGTGCAACAAGTTGTTCCGGTGGAACATACAAGGCATCACATACGGTTGCGTATGGTTCTACATCAAGTTGTTCGACATGTAGTGCTGGATATTACTGTCCACAAGGAGCTGCTTCACAGACAGCGTGTGGTAGCAATGCAAAATACTCGTCATCTGGTGCGGCAGCATGTTCAGATGTAAGCAGTGGTTATTACACAACTGGTGGAGGTTCAACGACCCGCACAGGTCAGACGAAGTGTGAGGCAGGTAATTACTGCTCTGGTGGTGTAAAGACAGCGTGTGGTGGTGGTAAATACTCGTCTGCTGGTGCGACATCATGTTCAAGCATAAGTGCAGGATGCTATGGAACAAGTGCTTCAAGTTCATGTCCAGCAGTATGTGGCGAGAATCAATACTCGACTGCAGGGTCAAGTAGTTGTTCAAACTGTCCAACAGACTATAAGAACAGTGGGACATCTGCATCGAGCCATGCTGGATCTGGGTCATGTATAATTACAGTAAGTGGTGGTAAGTATATTGGCACGGCTGGTGACAACAGTAGCAACTGGGATACCTGTGCAGGTGGAACATACAAGGCATCGCATACAGTTGCATATGGTTCTACATCAAGTTGTTCGACATGTAGTGCTGGATATTACTGTCCACAAGGAGCTGCTTCACAGACAGCGTGTGGTAGCAATGCAAAATACTCGTCATCTGGTGCGGCAGCATGTTCAG
>JAZLBQ010000004.1:0-138038 GCA_045613785.1 Candidatus Enterousia sp.
ATTTATTCTGGTGATTATTGAGCGGGAGCCACCCTCTGTTCCATCCCGAACCAGACAGGGAAACCCCGTATCGCCGATGGTACTTTGGCTTAAGCCACGGAAGAGTAGGTCGTCGCCAGAATAAATCCAGTTATCGATATAAAAACCGAATTCAGCCCCGCATTGCGGGGCTTTTGTTTTGCTGAAAAATGTGCTATAATTTTCCTATGATAAAATACCAAAAACCAGATAGGCAAAGATGGTAGAGAACAAAGAGGGTAAGTATGAAATACGAACTTCGTCCACTGACAGTTGCGGATGCAGACAGCTTATATGACTTCTATCAAACAATTCCTGCAGCGGAAAATGGTGCGGGCAACAAGGCATATGGACTGACCAAGGAACAATTCATAGAATGGGTAAAACAAGAAGTAAAATGGTCGCAAGGCCTAGACCTGCGTTCGGATTGGGTCGCAGGCACAACCTATGTCCTGTATGTTGATGGTGTTCCGGTTGGACGCAGCAACCTGCGCCACTATCTGAACGCTGCATTGGAACAGGACGGTGGGCATATTGGTTTGTCAGTTGCACCGCAATACCGCGGCTACGGATACAGTAAAATCTTGTTGCGTGAAACATTGAAACGCGCCAAAGAAAAAGGCATCAATCCTGTGCTGGTGTTCCATTTTGCCGACAATATTCCTGCATGCAAAATGTCAGAAAGTGTCGGGGGCAAATTAGTGGAAGAACGTTTTCATGAAAAGCATGGACGTTTTATTCGTAAATATACTTTTGATACATCTAAGTTAGATTAAGCGTCTCGCCTCCGTCCCAAAACATTCACAAAAATTCCAGTTTTACCCGCCCATCTGGGCGGTTTTTTGTTTTCTTTTTTTTCGTATTTGTTATAATTACCTGGTCCTGAATGGTATAAAAGGGTGTAAAAATGAAAAATAAACTAATAGAGTGGTTTCATGAACACAAAAAAGAAAAATCAACTATGCTGAAACTGGAAGAAACCCACAAAGAATTTCATAAAATTTTTCAAAATGCGGTCGGACCAAGAAATTTGCATGATTATGCAGCAGCAAGAAACATGACAATGGAACAGGCCGAGGATTGGAAATTCGCACTGACCGCACAAGACATAATTAACGAACATATTCCTGCAAATGTTGCGGGATGCAGTGGTCGTGCTGCTGTTTTTTCCGAATTGTTGCAAAAGAAAATGATTACACACAAGATTATTTTAACTGCAGTTGTAAAAAATCTAAATAGTGCACGCATCGATATTCAATCTGGCAAGAAACCAAATATAATACATGGTCACCAAATCATAGCAGCTGAAATTGATGGTTGCCTGCGTATGTTTGATCCTGGAGAGAAAGAACTGAATCTAATAGACTGTGATGTTTCTGTTGGTCAGACACTTAAATATCCATTTAGTAATGATGAGTATATTATTACAAATATCATGTCAGCCAATGAATATAAAGCGATAAACACGCTTGGGAAATTGCAGTCCACATATATGCAAATCTGGAATGATAATCAAATACATCAAAAAGACGACCGTTAAACCCACCGCCCACCCGGGCGGTTTTTTATTTAGTATTTTTCTGACTGTGATATAATAGTCCAAAAAAGGAAACATTATGCTACAACTGGTAAAACCATCACATGAACTTATTCCTGGGTTTAAAGAAGTTATGGAAGAGCAACGCACAGATTCTGGCACACATTTATATACCCCAGGTGTTTTGTCGTTGATTAATATGATAGAGCAAGGACGTGAATCTGAATGGCTGGAACATATATCTGCCCAAGAAAATATTAGTTTATTTTGGCTGATGGATGATAATAAATATATCGGCTGCTTTACTTTTCGGCACCAATTAACAGAAAAGCTAATGCAACGTGGTGGAAATATTGGATATAACATAATTCCATCTCAAAGACGCCACGGTTATGCTTTTGCAGGGCTAAATTTGCTGTTAGGACAGCTGAAAAAAATGGGATATGATAAAGTGTTGATAACATGTGGCACTGATAATGACAAATCTTATTCCCTGATACAAAAGGCTGTTTCGACATTTGGGGGCGAATTTTTACCAATCTCAGAATTAAATGAATATCGTGCATGGGTAAATACATACTGATATAAACAACCCCACCGCCCCACCTGGGCGGTTTTTTCTTGCGTGTGGTTTGTGATTTGTTATTATCACAAATAAGAAAAAGGATTTTATATGCCAATAACACCACTGGGCAGATACTATAATGTGCAAAATGCAATCAAAGTATATCATCACAGAAATGGCGAAGTTTATATCACGCATGGCGATGATTTTTATGCCGTGCATATCATCAAGCAAACAGCCCCATACAGTGAAGAATATAGAACGCGCGGTCGCATGGATTTATTGTGTGCTGGCGAATTTTTTGACGTTGCTGTGCGTTATCTGCGCGGCGAAATTAAATGGACAGAACCTGTTCATAAATTCAGTTGTAAATTTAATTCGTGTAAATCACAGGGATGTACAGATAAAAATTGCCCGCGCGCACTGGGTGGTGCAGATTACAGATATATTTTTGGCGCATCTTGCCCATTTAGAAAATTACCACGCACACGTTAAAGTCAGCCGTCCATTTTGGGCGGTTTTAAATTGGGTAAAGCGTCCTGTGGCGAATAGTGAGTGGCTGTGGCAAAATATACTCACCAGAGGAAGAGAGAACGCCATGCACGTCAAAAAGATTATCTTATTGCCAGCACTATTTTTTACCGTCGCTGGCAACGCCACCACAAGTGCGACAAATACATCCACTACAACATCTCAATCGCCACGTATTCTGGTTGCGTATTTTTCAATGCAAGACGGCAATACTGGCGATGTTGCACGTGCAATCGTTGAAGCAACAGGTGGTGATTTATACCGTATTATGGTGGCAGAGCCCTATCCAGCAGACGACAAAGTTCGTAAAGAATTATTGACCACACAGGTAGAAGAAAACATACTGCCGGCATTGGCAGGTTCTGCTCCGAAAATTTCTGAATATGATATCATATTTCTGGGCTCGCCCGTGTGGGCAAATCACTTGTCCCAACCTGTAAAGAGTTTTCTATATAAATATGACCTATCGGGCAAAACAGTTATTCCGTTTGTTTCTCATGGCGGTGGTGGTCGTGGTCGCAGTTTCTCAGATGTTGCAGAATTATGCGATGGTTGTATTGTAGATACTGATGGCTGGTCCAGTTGGGGTGGCGGTCGTCAGCGTGGAATTGTGAAGTGGATAGAAAAGAAATTGGCTCAGCACAAAAAATAACCCAGCCGCCTATTCGGGCGGTTTTTTGTTCCTGTTGTAAAAAGATTATTCTTGTTCATGTATAATGCAGCAAGTGGCTAAACATCCCAGAAAAGTAGCGTTTTTTTTTATTGTTTTTTCAAATTCTATATTTATTATATTGAAAAAAAACTAGGCTTTTTATGAAAAGAAAAAATAATTTATTAAATATTGCAGAACAGGCAGACGTTCGTTTTCTGAAAGAATTGTCGGCAGGATTGTCGGTCGTTGATTTTTCTGGCAAGAACTTTCGTGTGTTTGGTCCTCGTCAATACAGTTTGATGATTGAAAATTATCAGGTCATGGTTGCACAAACTGATGTTTATTACTATCCAAATAGACTGCTAAAAATGGTAAACAGTGGCAAGTGGGACTTTGTGCCAGGTGAACTGGAACGGTATGAGGTATATGTTTTTGAAAATCGTTTCCCGATGCATATCCAGGATTCACACGATTTATTACTAGGAACACCTGTTGATATCAACGTTTGGCGTTCTAATTATAACACATTGATGATGAAAGGAACAATGGCGACAGATCGTGGTTTTTATCGCACGCATTGTTTTGACAATCGTCCGATAGAAGTGTTTACAGACCAGAATCAGCATTTATTTGAATCTGCAAAACAGTTGTATAATATCTTTCATGGTCAGATGTCCAAGGCAACCAATGTTGTTCATGTTGATACAAATGCGTTCCAAATAAAACCCGTGCGTGATGAGTTTGAACTTATTGAACATCGCAGACAACTGTTGTCAAAGATTCAAGAAATAAAAACAAAACAAAAATAAACAAGGTGAAAATATGAAAAACAAGAAAAAATTAAATTTAATGGATGCTGTCGCTATTACTGTTGCTGTGTCTGGAATCTGCGGAATGATATATGCAGGCTGCAAGGATTTTGAGCAAAAAATAAACAAACAACGAACCTTTGGAACCTCTGCAATAGTGGTCTTGGGGGCAGGTATGATTTGTTTAATAAATGAAGACAGACAAAAATAAAAAGTCCCCAATTGGGGATTTTTTTATATTACAACACCCAGCGTATATTTTGCAATTTCGCCAATAACAAAAGAAACAATCGAAACGCCCGAACAAATAATCAGCATTTCAATAGCGTGTCGCCACCACGATTGTTTGTGTGCATGTCCAATGCACCAGTTGCACATCAGTATAATTGCAACAGCCATTACGCCTGACATAATAAGGGCAGTGTATGTGTCAGCTATAATCAAAAAAGGGAAAATTAAAAACGCACACGTTCCCAGATATGCTACACCTGTCATTGCACCTGCACGCAACGCATACGGGTTGTCGTTTGTCTTTTCTGCCAGATAGCATGATGCAGCCATTGACAAACCTGCTGCAACAGAAGCGATAACTGCGGACAGAATAATCAATCGTCTGTCTGCCAGTGCAAATGTAAGGCCGCCAATCATACCTGTAAGAGAAACCAACGCATCGTGCATTCCCAGCACAACGGCTGCTGCTGTTTTTAGTCTTCGTGTCATATTTTCATTATATCATACTTGCAAGCTGTTGTGCTACAGGAATGAAATAAAATATTGACAATAATCTTTTGTGTTCTACAATTTTCCTGTAATTCAAGGATTGTATAATGAATAAAAAAACAGAAACCACATTAACACCACAACAAATTCAAGATCGGGATTTTTTGATGGCCTTGGTCGCATTGTTAAAAAAATCGAACTTGTCCAGATTAGATTTAAAAACAACTGGGGGGTTACACCGGACACACAGTGCGCTGGTCGAAAATTACGAGATAAATGTTCGTCAAACACCTGTGTTTGGATATCCCAAAAAATGGAATCGTATATTGCTTTGGGGCGAATGGATATTCGAACCTGGTAAATACGAACGTTATGAGTTAAGTGTATTCGAAAACCTGCGCAATCAACGCCGTGAAGATTACCAGAATGAATATTCTCTAAAAGAGAGTTTAGGAAACGACGTTTTAATATCTGGCACAATGGCCACAGGTTTAGGGACGTATCCAACGACCCAGCGTTTTGAAAATCGTTCCGATTCAAACATATATAGTCTGTTTTCAAATCAAAATGAGCATTTATTTGTGTCTGCTCGTCAGTTGTATGAATTACTGGATGATGAATACAATCGTCGTGTTCAGACGCACAAGAAATACCAATTGCCGGAAATCAAGGATTGTGATGCGCAACGTGCAATGCAGGTGCGTATGCTTGAAAAATTAAAGCGCAGTTTATAAATAATAAAAAACCGCCCCTGGTTATGGGCGGTTTTTTATTGCACCCAATCGTGAAATATTTTATATTTTCCCCCGAAAGGAAAGAAATCACTATGTCTGAATTTGAAAATAAATTATTATCAATGCGTCCCATGCAGAAACGAAAACTTGTGTTGGCATCTGCGACAGATTCCAATGCACTGGCTGCTGTTGTCACGGCACACAAACTAGGGTTTGTTGATGCGATTTTATGCGGCGATAAAAGTGAAATTTTATCGGTTGCAAAATCAAATGATTTGGATATTTCTGATTTTGAAATTGTTCATTGCGATGATGATTTGGCATCTGCGGCCAAGGCGGTTGAAATTGTTCGCAATCATCAGGCAGAGATTTTGATGAAAGGACTAATTCATACAGCAGATTTGTTGCGTGCTGTCTTAAATCGAGAAACAGGTATTCGAGGTGATGGTATTTTGTCGCATGTTTCTGTTTTGTATTCGCCATCACGTAATCGCACATTGTTTTTAACTGATATTGCAATGGTTATGTATCCTGATTTGGACAAGAAGATAGGTTTGGTAAAAAATGCCGTATCTTTTGCTCAGCATATGGGGGTTGAATTGCCCCGTGTTGCACCATTGTGTGCGGTTGAAACATTAAATCCTGCGATGCAGGCAACGCTTGATGCGGATGCGTTGAATAAAATGAATCAATCTGGCGAAATCTCAGGTTGTATTATTTCTGGACCAATATCATTTGATATTGCGGTGTCGCCTGCCGCCGCCACTGCCAAGAAATACGATGGTCCGATTCAGGGCGACGCAGACATATTACTGTTTCATAATATCGAAGCGGGCAACAACACGATAAAGGCGATGGTTCAATTTAGTGATTGGATATTTGGTGGTGTAATCATTGGTGCTCGTTGTCCAATAGTGTTAAATTCCAGGTCAGATTCAGACATATCAAAACTGTTTTCAATTTGTTGTGCATGCACAATGTAAAAAATCGGTTTTATTGCCGATTTTTTTCTTGCAATTATGGAAATCATGCCCCACAATCTTCTGGCATTTTTATTTCTACAAAGGAGAACTAATGAGCAATAAATGGGTATATACCTTTGGTAATGGTCAGGCCGAAGGTCAGGCAGATATGAAGAATCTGCTGGGTGGCAAAGGTGCAAATTTGGCTGAAATGAACTTGGTTGGTTTACCTGTTCCAGCTGGATTTACTGTCACAACAGATGTATGTAAATATTACTATGAAAATGGTCAGACATATCCATCTGATTTGATGGATCAGGTTCGTAGTGGTATTGCACACGTTGAATCGATTATGGGTAAAAAGTTTGCAGACTTGGAAAATCCATTATTGGTATCTGTTCGTTCTGGTGCACGTGTATCTATGCCAGGTATGATGGATACAGTTTTGAATCTGGGTTTGAACGATGATACAGTAAAGGCATTGGCAAAAATTTCTGGTAACGAACGTTTTGCATATGATTCATATCGTCGTTTTATCATGATGTTCAGCGAAGTTGTTATGGGTGCAGATATTGATTTGTTCGAACACACTCTGGAACGCATGAAGGAAGACAAGGGCTATAAACTGGACACAGAATTGACCGCTGATGATTTGAAAGACTTGGTTGAAAAGTTCAAAGAAATCGGTGTTAAAATTGGTAAAGTTTTCCCACAAGATCCATGGAAACAGTTAGAAATGGGGATTGGTGCGGTATTCGGTTCTTGGATGAGCAAAAAGGCCATCACATATCGTAAACTGAACAATATTCCTGCTGATTGGGGAACCGCTGTAAACGTTCAGGCGATGGTATTTGGTAATTCTGGTGATGATTCAGCGACAGGTGTATGTTTCAGTCGTGACCCAGCAACCGGTGAAAACAAATATTATGGTGAATACCTGATAAACGCCCAGGGCGAAGACGTTGTGGCTGGTATTCGCACACCACAGCCTATGAGCAAAGATGACTCTGGTCGTTTGTCTTTGGAAGAAGCAATGCCAGCAGTTTATCAGGAACTGTGTGATGTTCGTGAAAAATTGGAAAAGCATTACAAAGACATGCAGGATATGGAATTCACAATCGAACATGGAAAATTGTGGATGTTGCAGTGCCGTAACGGTAAACGCACAGCGGCGGCAGCTGTCCGTATGGCGGTTGAAATGGTTGAAGAGGGCTTGTTGACCAAAGAAGAAGCTATTCTGCGTGTTGGTGCAGATCAACTTGACCATTTGTTGCACCCAATGTTAGATCCAAAGGCAGAAAAGAAAGTTATTGCGACAGGTTTGCCAGCGTCTCCTGGTGCTGCTGTTGGTCAGGCTGTATTTAACGCCGAAGATGCGGAAAAGTGGGCGTCTGAAGGTAAAAAGGTAATGTTGATTCGTATCGAAACATCACCAGAAGATATTGCCGGTATGAACGCTGCCCAAGGTGTTATTACTGCACGTGGCGGAATGACATCGCACGCAGCGGTTGTAGCACGTGGTATGGGAACACCATGTGTATCTGGTTCACCCGATATTAAAATTGACTATGAAACAAAAACTTTGAAGACGACATCTGGTGTTGTTATCAACGAAGGCGACTGGATTTCAATTGACGGTGCCAAAGGTCAGATTATCGAAGGTAAAATCCCAACAGTATCTGTTGAATTGACAGGTAATTTCGGCACATTGATGGGCTGGGTTGATGAAATCAAGGCATTGACAGTCAAGGCAAATGCAGAAACACCAAAAGATGCAAAACAGGCACGTGATTTTGGTGCCGAAGGTATCGGTTTGGCACGCACAGAACACATGTTCTTTGATCCATCTCGTATCCAGGATATGCGTGAAATGATTTTGGCCGAAGACGAAGCAGGTCGTCGTGCAGCCTTGGCAAAATTGTTGCCATATCAGAAAGCAGACTTTGTAGAACTGTTCAAGATTATGGACGGTCTGCCTGTAACAATTCGTTTGATTGACCCACCGCTACACGAATTCTTGCCTCACACAGAAGCGGAAATCGAAGAATTGGCGGCTCACATCGGCAAGTCTGTAGAATTCATTAAACAGCGTGCTGAACAATTGCATGAACAGAATCCAATGTTGGGTCATCGTGGTTGCCGTTTGGCGATTACATACCCAGAAATCTGTGAAATGCAAACTCGTGCGATTTTGTCTGCCGCATTGGAAGTCAAAAAAGCAGGTGTTCGTGTATTCCCAGAAATCGAAGTTCCATTGGTTGGTTCGAAAAAAGAAGTCGATATCGTCAAGGCAGTTATCGATGCCACAGCACAATCATTGTTTGCTGAAACAGGCGAATCTGTTGAATATACAGTTGGTTCAATGATTGAGTTGCCACGTGCGGCAGTATTGGCAAATGAAATTGCTGAAAGTTGTGAATTCTTTGAATTTGGAACAAACGACTTGACTCAGACAACATTGGGTATGTCACGTGACGACACAGCCAAGATTTTGGACGAATATCGTGCACGTGGTGTATATGTTGCTGATCCATTTGCATCTGTTGACCAGTTGGGTGTTGGTCTGTTGATAAAAGATGCGGTCAAGAAAGCACGTGATACCAAGGGCGAACATATCCACCTGGGTGTATGTGGTGAACATGGTGGTGATCCAGAATCTATTATGTTCTTCCATCAGGTTGGGTTTAATTCAGTTTCTTGTTCACCATTCCGTGTGCCAATTGCACGCCTTGCGGCGGCACAGGCTGCGGTTAAATACCCACGCAAGAACTAAAAAAACAATCCCCCGTTTGGGGGATTTTTTTATTGAATATCTGCTTGATATAATTCTTAAAAATTGCAAATTTTGCCTTGTAATAGTTGTTTACAGACCTTAAAAAAATTGTTATAATCAAATAAACAAAGGGGTGTATTCTATTCGATGCACCGAACGAAAGGTTGGGTTTCTGGGCGTTTCCAGAACACAGGGAGAGTTTTATGAAAAGTCAAAAAGTCGCAGATTCTTTCAAGAACGCAGTTGGAACGGTATTCCTGCTGGCGGGTGCGTTTTTTGTTTGTTCGACGTTGTTGTCTATGCGTTCTGTCTTGGCAGATCCGATTGCACCAGTATTTGATACGGCTGTGTCCCCACGCACAACGAATTCGACTGCACGAAATTCTGGTCGAACCAGTCCACGTTATCAACAGACTTCACGTGCAACCGTTGCACGCACGGCTGTAAATCCTACAAATCCACGTTCTGCTGTGACTCCACGTTCTGTTGAATCACGTGCGGTTGCATCACGTGCGAACGCAAATCGTGCAAACGCTGTTGGGAATCGTAATGTTGTATCACGTCAAACTGCGGCGACAAGTCGTGCGAACGCCGCCGCAAATCGTGCTGTTCGTGCTCGCGCTGCCACGACCGAGGCTGCAAACAACGCCCGTATTTCATTGCAGGGCAGTGCAATTCGTGGGTCTAAGGCAAATACATCGTCGTCATATTCATACCTGAACAATAAATTATACACTGGAAATTATTCGAATATTATTGACTCTTCGACTGGTTTGATTTCATCAGAAGCGTTCAGCAACTGTATGGAATCATATTACACCTGTATGGACGAAATTTGCACTGCACGTAATGCCGCTCAGCGTCGTTGTGCGTGTGCCGGTCGTGTAAAAGCATTTGCAGAGGCTGAAACCGCACTGGAAACAGCAAATGAAGAATTGATTAAGGTTTCAGGTGAATTGGCTTTGTTGATTGCAAACAAGGGTAAAGATGTATCCGAAGCGTTCCAACTGACCGATGCTGAAAAGGTTATGAACTGCGTTTCCTGGAAAGATGTTACCAGTCAATATGGTGTGTCATCAACCCAGGCTCAAGAATGGTGCTATAACCACGGTATTTATGGGGCGGATGGTGGCCAGCCTTCTTCCTGTTCGAAGCCATCTTATTGTATGGAAAGTGGAAATACATTTGGCTTTAACGTAGATAATCTAGATGGCACAGGTTCTGATATCTTGGCGTCATTACAGGCCTGGGCTGATGCCAAGGAACAAACTATAACAATCCTAGACGATGACAAAAATGGTCTGTTAGGTGCATTTGAAAATTTATCTGGCGTGGTCAGTGGACTGGCTGGTATTGGCGGTGCATTGGATTCGTCTGATGACCTGAAAGATTCATTGGCGGAAACGTGGGGCTATGAATTGTTTGAATATGCCCACAATAACGTTTGTGCCCGTGTTCTGGATTCTTGCTTTAACGGCATATACGAGGCATGCGGAACGCCACCATCTGGCACCAAGTGCAGCAATGGTGCGGCCCAATGTCCATATAATTATAACAGCAAGATTTCTGTAAATAATTCTGGCACATATGAATTGAATTTTGTAAATGCAAACAGTGGTTATACAACATCAAATACTGCAACATGCTTTGGTTATACAACTGCCTCTGGTGATCCGTATTCAACATTGCGTGTTCCTGTTGCAGATGCCCGTCGCAGTATTATGCAAAAATACGCACTGGACGCAAATGCCGACTGTGATGCGTATGGCGAACAGTTGCGTGCAACAGCCCAGAATATTGGCTATCAAAAGATTGCAGCACAACAAGCGTTGCAACAAAAGCGTCTGGAATTTGCAAATGATGAACGTGAATCTATCTTGAACGCAGCAATCAATGCAGGAACACACTTTGATGATTGTGTCAGTGAATTGTATGAATGTTACGAGGCACAATTGCAATCACATGGTCCTGGCCGTGGTGCAACAACATGGACGGTATCACGTATCAGAACATATTGTTCCCAGATTGCAAACGTTCCGTCATGCTACGAAGAAATGGTATGTAATCCATCAATGGCACAGTTCCGTGCAGTTATCGACAAAGCTGACAGCACATCGTGTTCCAATACCCAGGATTACACAACAAATACATGCCGCAATATCGTAACATTGAACGAATTGTTAAATGGAACAGGTGCATCAGCTGAAATGATTGCCACAATCGAGGCTGCTGTTACCGAAGGCGATTTGTATGGCGACAATGCCAAGGCAAATTCAGCTGCCTTGCGTGAATATTGTTTGCAAGATGCAATCGGTATGAACAAGGGTGGCGATGATATTGCTTTACGAACCTGGTTGAAAGAAGAATGGGATGCAATGCAGGAAGAGTATAACAAGCAACAGCAAGAAAACTAAAAAATTCCCCACGCAAGTGGGGATTTTTATTTCAAACTAAATATTTGCAAAGGCCGCAATTTTATCGTAAAATCTAATGGCTATGAAATTCAAAAAAATCTTACGTATATTTCTAAATATTTTCTTTTGGGCATTTGTTGCAGGGATTGCCTCGCTGGCGGCATTGGTTTTGGTTTATGGTAATGATTTGCCAGACTATAAAAAGTTGGCGACCTATGCACCACCGGTTGCAACACGTCTTTATGCGTCTGACGGGTCATTGTTGATTGAATACGCCGAAGAACGTCGTGTTTTTATCGACTATGCGGATATGCCATCACAGTTGGTCAATGCGTTCATTGCAGCCGAAGATCAAAATTTCTGGACACACCCCGGGATTGATGTCCAAGGAATAACACGTGCCTTGGCAAATAATGGATTGCGTATGTTGGGGTATAATGCAACATTGTCTGGTGCGTCAACAATAACACAGCAGGTTGCAAAGAATTTCTTTTTAACATCTGAACGCACTATTTCCAGAAAAATAAAAGAGGCTATACTTGCCCTACGTCTGGAACGCAGTTTTTCCAAGCAGCATATTTTAACGCTGTATATGAACCAGATATTCCTAGGTGCACGTGCATACGGTGTTGGTTCTGCTGCCTTGATGTATTTTAACAAGCCCGTATCAGAATTGACTTTGTCAGAGTGTGCGTTCCTAGCATCGCTGCCCAAGGCACCAAACAATCGCAGTCGTGCTGTTGAACGTCGTAATTACGTTTTGCGTCGCATGGTCGAAGAAGGTTATATCACCCAATCTCAGGCAGATGCCGCTGCTGCCGAAGAATTGAATATCAACAGTGGCTTTACCGCCCAGATGGAAGAAGATTTTCAATACTTTGCCGAAGATGTTCGCCGTCAGTTGTTGTCAACCCTGGGGCGTGAAACATTGTATAACCAAGGCTTGTATATCAAAACAACCATTGTTCCTGAATTTCAGCGTGCTGCATCGGCGGCCCTGGCACGTGAACTGGACGCATATAATGCTGGTCGCACCGATAAATTACAAGGTGCAATTATTGCAATGAATCCGCATACTGGGCGAATTGTTGCAATGGCAGGCGGTCGCTCTTTCCGTGAAAGTTCATTTAATCGTGCAACCCAGGCATATCGCCAAATTGGTTCTACGATAAAACCGTTTGTTTATCTAGCGGCATTGGAACAGGGTTGGACACCTCAGACAATGATATTGGACGCACCGATTGTTGGTTGGCGTGAAAATGACACATTGTGGAAGCCCGAAAACTATGACAAGAAATTCTTGGGTGATGTTCCGTTGCGTTTATCACTTGAAACATCACGCAATGTCCCAACAGTTCGCTTGGTCGAACAGATTGGCACAGAAAATGCAATTGCCGTTGCCCAGCGTTTTGGTGTATATCCATCAGACATGCGTAATATGAATTTGTCTATGGCACTAGGGTCTGGCGAAACAACACTGGAAAAATTAGTTTTAGGTTATTCTGCATTTGTAAATGGTGGTCGCACAATTCAACCACACCTGGTTGATTATATCGAAGACCGCTATGGTCGTGTAATTGACGGAACGCCATCTGAAATCATCGAATGGTCTGATGAATTGTTGCCACCTGAAACAGTCGTTGAATCAGAACCGTTATCAGACCCACAAAGTTTATATCAAATGGTTTCGATTTTGCAGGGTGCGGTTGAACGTGGTACAGGCAAGCAGGCTCGGGTTCCTGGTCATACAATCGCTGGTAAAACAGGCACAACCAACGATGTCAAAGACGTTTGGTTTGTTGGTTTTTCCAAGAATTTGATTGCGGGTGTGTATCTGGGATTTGATACACCAAAATCCTTGGGGCGTGGTGCAGGCTCGCACATGGCGGCACGTGTATTCGCAGATTTTATGAAGGTTGCACTTGCAAACGAAAAGAATCAGCCTTTCTCTGTTCCAGATGGTATGACATTTATTCGGGTCAATCGCCGCAGTGGTGCATCTGCGATTGATGATCCATCTGGTGTGATTATACAAGAGGCATTCAAATCAGGTCAAAAGCCAAATCCTGCCCCGTCAAAAAAGTCTGCTCAATCCAGTGCCGTTGTTGGCGGTGTATTTTAATTCATAATACCATTTGTATATCAAATCTTTTGTGATAAAATGTCAGCATAAGGAAAGGATTTTTTATGCTGACAGACTATTTTTTGAACCAAGGTTATTCATTTTTTGCCAGTGGTTGGACACAATTTGGGGGTGGATTTTTCATTGCTTTTGCATTGATGTTGATTTTTGGTCGTCCGTTTATCAATGCGATGATATCTGTTCAAAAGAAAGGCCAACCAATCAGTGAAAATGTTCCAACGGCACATTTGAAAAAGGCAGGCACGCCAACGATGGGTGGAATTTTGGTTGTTGCATCAATTGTTGTTGCAAGTTTACTGTTTATGCCAATTCATAATCCCACAGGCTGGATTGCACTGGCTGCTTTGCTGATGTTTGGTGGACTTGGATTTATTGATGATTATAAAAAAGTTTCATCTCAATCGGTCAAGGCATCAAATGGTTTGTCTCCATTGACACGTCTGATTGTCGAAGGTATTTTTGTCGTTATTCTGGCGTATTTAATAAATAAGACAATGCCACCATATATCCCTGAATATTCATTGGCAATCGGGGCAGGAATAATTTTGCCACTGGGATTTTTTTATTATATATTTGCGTATTTTGTAATTTGTGGCAGTGCCAACGCCACCAACATTACCGACGGTCTAGACGGTATGCTGGCCAAGGTTTTATTGCCTGTCTTGGTTGTTTTAGTTGTTGCACTGTATGGGGCGACACGTATTGGGTTTATGGATACGGTAATGTTCTTGCCAATGGCCAGTGGTCTGTATGCGGTCTTGGGGGCGGCATTTGGTGCAGTTCTGGGATTTTTGTGGTTTAATGCCAAGCCGGCGGCAATTTTTATGGGTGATGTTGGTTCTTTGGCATTGGGTGGATTTATCGGGACAGTTGCGATGCTGTTAAAGTCTGAATTGATAATGGGTATTGCTGCTGGAATGATGGTTTTGATTCTGCTGTCATCATTTATCCAGACAATGTTTTTCAAGATTACCCGTAAGGTCAGTGGCACAGGTCGTCGAGTATTTTTGCGTGCACCATTGCACCATCATTTCGAAGAATTAGGCTGGCCAGAAACCAAGATTGTTGAACGCTTTTTTGTGTTGTCAATATTGTTCTCAGGTCTAGCATTGGTTTTGTTGAAATTCGCATAAGGTAAAAAGAAAGATATGGCTAAATTTATAACACGCAGTGAAGACAGTAAACTAACTAGTTGGTATTTTGAAATAGACCGCCGCCTGCTGGGGTGTGTTTTGTTGATGATTGCATTGTCTGCAATCTTTGTGGTTTCGGCTGGTTCTGTTGCCGCCGAAAGAATCGGTCAGTCATGGTATTTTTATCTGGTCAAGGCAATTCCATTTTATTGCTTGGGGTTGGTCTTTTTATTTGGGGCCAGTTTTCTGAACAAGAAATGGGTTTTACGTGTATCTGCTGCTAACTTATTGTTTGGGTTGGCATTGTTGCCATTGACGGTTGTTGCCCCGCATATCATAAATAATTCTGCCCGATTTGTAGATTTAGGCCCTTTTAACATTATGCCTGCGGATATTATGAAGCCAGGTTTTATTATTTTAACTGCATATTTCTTGGCCAAGATGAAAGAACGCTATGGCAGCAACATATTCTTTAACAAAGAAGCCTGGCGTTTTGATACCTTGTTCAGTTGGTCGTATTACTTGGGGTTATTTGCACTGGTTGTGTTTGTGATATTTAACCACCCAGACCTTGGGACGGCAGTGCTGTATTTGCTGGTATTTTCAGCGATGGTATTTATTGCAGGTCTGCCGTGGGTTTTGATACCTGCATTTGTAGGTGTTGGACTGTTGATGTTGACCGTTGGTTATTATACATTGGGACATGTTCATCGTCGTCTTGATGCGTTCTTTTCTGGACAGGGCGATACATACCAGGTGGATAATTCGATTGATTCAATTCGTCACGGTGGATTGCTTGGCTCTGGTGATGATGCGTTTGTAAAGCAATATTTGCCCGACGTTCATACAGACTTTATCTTTGCCGCCATTGCCGAAGATTTAGGGGCAATCCTTGCATGTGGTTTGCTGATATTGTTGTTCTTTGTTTTTCGTCGTTTGATAACAAATGCGACTCGTTCTCGTGATTTGTTTGTTCTTTATGCAACAGGTGGCACGGCTGCATTGTTTGGAACACAAATATGTTTTAATATGCTAACGACGTTAAAAATGTTTGCTCCAAAGGGTATGACACTGCCGTTTATTTCATATGGGGGCAGTTCGCTGTTGGCGTATTGCTTACTATTTGGAATGATATTGGCACTTGTTCGTGAAGATAAATGGAAATAAAGCAAAAGGGGTCTGTTATGAAGATATGGATTGCAACCGGTGGCACAGGGGGTCATGTTTATCCTGCACTAAGTGTTGCCGAAGAATTATCGTCCCGTGGTCATCGTATAACAATTTCTCATGACGGTCGTGTTCGTGCGATGGTTCGTCGTGGTGCACCACGTGGGGCACGTTTTTCATTTGTTTGGGCGTCTGGGGTTGGTGCAAAAAGTCGTCTGAAACAAATCTGGGCATTGACCAAGATTGGTGTGTCTGCATCAGCTCTGACGTTACGCTTTTTGGTATCACGCCCAGACCGTGTTGTTGCGTTTGGTGGTTATGCATCAGTGCCTGCTGTTTTTGCGGCTCATTTGTTGCATATTCCGACCTTTTTGCATGAACAAAATGCAGCTATTGGTCGTGCAAATAAGTTTGCGATGCGCTGGGTAAAAACATTGATGACCAGTTTCCCAAATGTTTCTGGAATTCCAAATTCTGGCACGCATGTTGTTTATACAGGTCTGCCAGTTCGTCGTGATTTTATTGAAGCTGCAGGAACGCCATTGCCAAATGCGTCAAAAATTTTGGTTACTGGTGGTTCGCTTGGGGCACAAATTCTGGACGAAGTTGTTCCAAACGCAATTATCGCAATGAAAAATAAAAAGATATTCATCACGCACCAAACACGTCCAGAAAATGTGGAATGCCTGCAAAAGATTTATGCAGACAATAAGATACACGCAAACGTTTTATCTTTTATCCACGATATGGCGGGTGCAATTACAGGGGCTGACCTGGTAATTGGTCGCAGTGGTGCCAGCACGGTTGTAGAATTGCAGACGATTGGTCGTCCTGCGATACTTGTTCCGCTAAACATCAATCCTGACCAGGCTGCCAATGCGGCAAGTTTTGCAAAAAACGGTGGTGGCTTTGCGATAGAGCAGTCCAAGTTTACAGAACGTTGGTTATCATCAACCTTGACCGATTTGTTTGATAATCCATCACGTTTGGAAAAAATGGCCAGCAAGGCACTTGTTCCAAACAATGCCGTTCATTTGATAGCGGACGAGATAACGAAATAAAAAAATCCCCCACAAACGTGGGGATTTTTTTTTACTTAGTAATTTCTTCCATAAACTTTTTATGATTTTCAAAGTCTTCTGGCTTTGGTTCGTATTTTCTGTATGGGAAATCTTGACCTATTTTTGGGTGAGCCAGCATAGCGGCATGTTGTTTTGCAATAATTTCGCTAACATCTGGTGCGGGTGCTTCGTTGTCCAGTTCTAAAAACACCTTGGCCAGCAATTCCGAGTCAATCAATGCCCCGTGTGCATCAGCACGTGCAGCCAACGAAATGCCATACCATTTTGCCAAAGCGTCCAACGTATAACTTTTTGGTCCAAATACACGATTTCTAGCAATAACAATAGAATCCATTTGTTGTTCACGTGGAATTGGTGGCAGATTCAGCTTTGACAGTTCAAAGTTCACAAAAGGAAAGTCAAAATCAAATCCATTGTGTGCAACGATTGGGCTGTCGCCGATATAGTCCAAGAATTTTTGAGCGACCTCTGCGAATTTTGGTTTGTCTTCCAAAAAAGCATTAGAGATTTTATGGACCATATAAGAATCAGGCGGGATAATTTTTCCATCTGGATTTATGTATTCATGAAAAGAATTATCTGTAATTTTACCATCAAGAATTTCCACAGCCCCGATTTCGATACATCGGTCGCCACGCATAAAATCCAAACCAGTTGTTTCGATGTCAAAGCAAATAATCCGTTTCATAATAATCCTGTCCTTGATAATAATTGTCTGGGGTATTATAATAGAACGATGAATTTAATGCTACAAAATCTTAACAATGAACAGCGTCTGGCGGTTGAAACAACCGAAGGACCATTGTTGGTGTTGTCTGGTGCTGGCACTGGCAAGACTCGTGTTTTAACGACCAGAATTGCACATATTCTAAATATGCGCCTTGCCCAACCGTGGCAGGTTTTAGCCCTGACTTTTACGAACAAGGCGGCCAACGAAATGAAATTTCGCCTGGGTGAATTTTCAAATGGTGATTGGTATTCTGGCGATATTTGGTGTGGGACATTTCATTCGATATGCCTGCGAATTTTACGTGCCAATGCCCAGCGGGTTGGTCTGAATCGTGATTTTATTATCTATGGCGAAGACGAACAAAAAACAGTTATAAAATCATTGTTATCATCATCAACAAAAACCCCTGCTGAATACATCGAAGAATTTTCATCGATAAAGGACAGGGGGCTAATTGCTTATCAGCACAAGGACAAATTATTTAACGCATATAATGCCGAACTTGCACGTCTGAATGCGGTTGATTTTGGTGATATTATTTTGCGAGTTTTAGATTTGTTTGATAAAAATCCAGATGTTTTGATGCGATATCAAAATCAGTTCAAATATATTCTGGTTGATGAATTCCAAGACACAAATAACGCCCAAATGGAATTTTTAACAATGTTGACTCGTGGTCTTGAAAATCCGAATATATGTTGTGTTGGTGATGATGACCAGTCTATTTATTCCTGGCGTGGGGCTGAAATAAAACATATTTTAAATTTTGATAAAACGTTTCCAAATGCTCAGATAATTCGTCTTGAAACAAATTATCGCAGCACTTCGAATATTCTGCAGGCAGCAAATTCTTTGATACGTCATAATCAGGGGCGTTTGGGCAAAGATTTGCGTGCGATGGATTCTACCTCAATGGGAGAGCCTGTTTATGTTTTGACATTGCCAACCGACCGGGACGAGGCACGAATTATCGCAGATGCAATATTGCGAGATGGCACGAATGAATTTTCTAAATATGCGTTGCTAATTCGTGCGGGTGGTCTATCTCGTATATTCGAAGAAGAATTTGCTTCACGTGGAATTCCATACCGATTGATTGGTGCGACCAAGTTCTATGACAGAATGGAAATTCGTGATGTGATTGCGTATTTGCGTTTACTGGTTTATCCGTTTGACGACATATCATTTTTGCGTGTTATTGGTAAGCCTCGTCGTGGTTTTGGGGACAAGGCAATTGAACGTTTGCGTGCCTGTGGAACGAACCTGATGGCAGGAATGCGTCATTGTGAATTTGCACCAAAATTGCGTGCAGTGGCAGATGAATTTTTATCTGCGTTTGATTTTCCGTGGTATTCGATGCCACCAAAGCAGGCTGCACAAACACTGTTAGAACGGACAGGGTATATGAAGATGTGGTCAGAATCCAAGGATTCTGATGCCAAAGAGCGTATATCAAACATCAATGAATTGATTTCGACGGTGATTGCAAAATATGAGACCTTGCCTGAGTTTATCGAGCAAGCGGCTCTAATGATGACCGATGATAACGATGCAACAGACAATCCTGCGAATGCCAACACTGTCAGCATAATGACGATTCATGCTGCCAAGGGCTTGGAATTTGACACTGTGTTTTTGCCTGCTTGGGAAGAGGCCGTCTTTCCCAACGACAAGGCGATAAACGAAGGTGCAATCGAAGAAGAACGTCGTCTGGCCTATGTTGCAATAACTCGGGCTCGTCGTCGTTGTGTTATATCAAATTCGATGATGCGTATTGTTTATGGCTCACGCCAGTATAATGCCCCCAGTCGTTTTATATCTGAAATGGATAATCGTTATCTTGATTTCCAGGGTGGTGCGGCACCTTCATATTCGGCACATACCTACAACTCTCAACCACGTCCTCAGCCCAAGGACAAGATATCACGACCAGCATCAATGCTAGGTAAATTAGTTGTTCATCGTGAATTGGGTAGTGGCGTTGTAATCGAAGACTCTGGTGCAATATTGACCATTGCGTTCAAAAAACGTGGGATAAAGAAAGTTGCCCGTGAATATATAACTGTTGTTGGATAAACCCTCTTGACCCAGTTGGATAATAATCCTATTATTTGGACGACTAACAACCAAAAGGGGAAAAGATGAAACGTATATTTATTCTGGGTTTAATTTGTTTTACAACAACCACGGCAAGTGCGGGCTGGTTTTCTGATTTGTTTAAAAAGGAATCTGAACCTCAGACATTGTCTCAGGCATGTAATATCGATGAAATCACATCTGTTTGTCCTGAAATCATATTGGGTCAGAAAACATTGGTTGAATGTCTGACGGACAACGTAAAGACAGTTTCACAGAAATGTGTTGATTATGTTAAAAAGGCAGTTTCTGAAAACAATCCTGAAATTGCGACATTAAAAGAACAGATTGCATCGACTGCTGGCACAGCGACTGACAGTGTCAAGGCTCAGGCAACAGAGGCAGGAACAGAAATCAAAGAACAAATTTCTGAAAAAATCGACACTGCCAAGATAGAGTTGGCAAAAAAATTATTGGAAAGTGCCACCGCCGAAGAAGCAGCAAAATAAAAATCCGCCAAATGGCGGATTTTTTTTCAAAAGACTGTTAACACAGATAAAAAATTGTGATATAATTACCACCAAGAGAATGACAAGACTGTTAACGTGTATTTTTGCACTGATAATCGCAGCACCCACGGCCTTTGCGGCTGACGGGGCTATTTCACGTGCAATTCCTACGGCGAAAAAGACCGAAAATTCCAGTTCTACAACCGATCGTGGAACGGTTGCTCGTGTTGCGACCCGTCCAACTGGCCAGGTGCCTGATGTTCAAAATACAGTATCACGTGTTTTTTCCGGGGCAACCCCTGACAAGAAAAAAACAGATACTCCTGTGGACCCTGCACGTGCAACAATCATATCCCGTGCGTTAACGTCATCGTCTGACAACGAAGATATTGCACGCAGTAATCTTGAAGCAGCGGTCAATACGGTTGGTCGCAATAAACGTGTATCGTCTGCCAGTATCAACAGCAATCCAGCTGTTCGTCGTGCAGGGCTAACACTTCGTCCTTCAACGGCTGAGGTTGGCGGTCGTGCCACAATTGGCGATACTGGCCAACAAACTGGCTCAAATATTGACGAGGCTGTGCGTTCTATTCAATCACGTGCTGCTGCAGAAAAAAATCGTGAAACAATCGCCCAGGCAACAGAACGTTTGGAACAAACTGCGTCATTAAATAAATCTTGTCAGCAACAGTATAACGAATGCATGGATCAGTTCTGTGCGGTAATCGATGCTAATCAGGGGCGTTGCTCTTGTTCTTCGAATCTATCCCGTTATACCAAGGTAGAAGAGGCTGTCAAAGAAGCAAACACACAATTAAACGAAGTTGCACAGCGTATTCGTTATGTTGGATTGTCAGCGGACGAGATTCGTGCCATCATGACCGAGACCGAGGCCGAAGAAGCGCTTAGTGGCACTGTCGATACGTCTGAAAACCGTAATTTACTTGAAGAAATCGAAGATTTAATTCGTGATCCTGTATCTAATTCGTCTTATTCGTCTGATACATTTTCAACATTTGATATGGATTTAGATTTTTCATCAGAAACGGCGGATTTATTTAGTTTGGATTTCTTGAATACCGACAGTGCCAGCAGTTTTTCAAATCTGCGTGGGTCTGACCTTTACAGTGCTGCCAAGAAGCGTTGCACAACTGTTTTAAATCAGTGCAAAGGTGCTGGTGCAACGGTCGGTCAGATTACAGGAAATTACGACCTTGCAATTGACAAGGATTGCATTGCATATGAAAAGGGTTTGGTCAAAATGAACGAAACCTTGGTTTCTAATGTTCGCAGTGCAAATCGTATGTTGCAAAAGGCTCGTCTGGCGGTATTGCAAAACAAGAATCAATATGATGCCAAGGGTTGCATTTCTGCACTGGAAACATGTATGAAAGATGACATGGTTTGTGGCGACGATTATTTCAAATGTGTTGACCCAACCAAACGATATATCGATGAAAACGGCAATGTTGTTCTGGGGCAGAAGATATCAGATATTACCGAATTTATGAAGTCGTATAATAACGCTACGATTGATGCGACGTTCCTAAGCAATGCATATAATTCCCAGAAAATATCTGATGCCGACTGCAAGAAGCAAGGCTCGAATAATGGCTCATGTGTTGCTAAATATCTGTTGCAGAAAATCGGAACCAAGCAGGTTGTAACCGAAGAAGGCTTGTGTCGTGCCGTTTTGGATAAATGTCAGCGTTATACCTATGAAGATAGCGGAAAATACAAATCCTACAATGATGTTGTTGTAAATTATGTTCAGCGTGCAATGGTAAACATCAATTCAGCACAACAGAATATAATTTCTGATTATGCATCCAGCTGTATGCTTGATATTGCTGCCTGCTATAATCAACAGGTATCGCAATTAAATTCTTGGTCTTCTTCTGCAAATATTAAAAGCATTTATAACGTAATGCGTGGTGCGTGCCGCAATGTTGCGTTGACCTGTGCATACGCCGTATTTTATAACAGTGAAGTGAAGTTGTGCTATGATGCGGATCAGAATGGTTCTATTAATGATTTAACTGAATGCTCTAAAGTTAATCCTGGTGAAGGAACGGGAATGAATCCGCCGACAGATAATCAGTATCTAGAAGGGATTTCTGAAATGTTCTATCAGTCATTGTTGTGTCCTGAAAATTCTGTTTATCAATCAACCGCTGCAAGTCCAGATTACATAAGCAATGGCAGTGGACAATCAACTGGCTTGTATGTAAATGCACATTGTATGTGTAAAAACGGTTATGAACCATGGGGTAATTCTTGCGTTGTTCATTGTGCTGTTAATGCAACACGTAATACATATGGAACATGTGAGTGCACTTCTGGCATGTCTATGGTAAACGGTGTATGTAAAAATATCACAAACTAAAAATCAAAAGCCTGTCAAATGTTGGCAGGCTTTTTTATTACTTCAAAAAAAATCCCCCGTTTGGGGGATTTTATATTTTACAACTGTGCACGAACTTCTTCTACTTCATAGCATTCAACACGGTCGCCTTCTTTTAAATCATTGTATTTATCAAAAGACATACCGAATTCAACACCGCCTGAAACTTCTTTGACTTCGTTCTTTTCACGACGCAGTTGTCCGATTTTTCCGTCATAAATAACAACGTTGTTTCGCAGCAGTCGAACAAAGGCGTCTTTTTTGATTACACCTTCGGTCATACGGCATCCTGCAACACGAACACCCTTGCCAACTGTAAACAGTGCGATAACATCGGCATATCCGATAAATGTTTCACGTTTTTCAGGTGCCAATTTACCAGACAAGATTTCTTTGATTTCGTCTGTAATGCGATAAACCACGCTGTGATATCTGATGTCAACACCATTGCCACGTGCCATATCACGGACTGTCGAATCTGCACGGACGTTAAATGCGATAATGACCGCACCAGACGCCGTTGCCAAACGGATATCACCTTCGGTAATCTGACCAACGCCTGACGACAAGATTTCAACGCCAACCTTGTCTGTGTTGATATCTTTGACCATATCTGAAATCGCCTCAACAGAACCTTGAACGTCTGCACGCAAAATAATTGGCAAAATCAGTTTTTTGGATTCGTCACGTTTTGCAAACAGTTCTTCCAGGCTTGAACGTTTAACAGCGTTTGCCTTGTCTTTTGCTTTTTGTGTTCTGTATGCAGCAACTTCACGGGTTTGTGCTTCGGTTTCCATAACACGCAATTCGTCCCCAGCCCCTGGCACAGTATTCAATCCCAACACAACTGCTGGCTGACCAGGTTTAACAGACTTTACACGTTCGCCAGCCGAATTTATCAAACCACGAACACGACCAAAAGTTTCGCCAACAACAAACACGTCGCCGATTTTCAGTGTTCCTTGACGCATTAAAACAGTTGCAACAGCACCCAAGCCTTTTTCTTGTTTTGCTTCTACAACGTATGCGACAGCTGGCATTTCTGGGTCTGCTTTTAATTCCATCATTTCTGCCTGCAACAAAATAGCTTCTTCCAGTTTGTCCAACCCGATTTTTTTAGTAGCAGAAATTTCAACGCATTGGATATCGCCGCCCATTTCTTCGACCTGAACTTCTTGTTGCAACAGATCAGTTTTTACACGCATTGGGTTTGCTTCTGGCAAGTCGATTTTATTGATAGCAACGATGAAAGGCACATTTGCTGCACGAATATGATTTATCGCTTCGATTGTCTGTGGCATAATAGAATCGTTTGCTGCCACAACCAAGACAACGATGTCAGCCATCTGTGCACCACGTGCACGCATTGCTGTAAATGTTTCATGTCCTGGGGTGTCCAAGAAAGTGATCATTTCCCCAGACTTTGTTTTTACTTCATACGAAGAAACGTGCTGTGTAATACCACCGGCTTCACCTGCGGCAACATTTGCGTTTCTAAAAGCGTCCAATAATGATGTTTTACCATGGTCAACGTGTCCCACAACAGTAACGACTGGTGCACGTGGTGCTAACTTTTCTGGATTTGGTTCACGTTCCAGAATGTCAGCATATGGTTTCATTTCAACACGTTTAACTGTTGCACCAAATTCGGTTGCAATCAGTTCAGCAGTGTCTGCATCAATAGACTGATTTACGGAAACCATCATACCCATTTCCATCAGTTTTTTGATAACATTACCAACTTTTTCTGCCATTGCCGCTGCCAAGTCTTTGACAGTAATCGTATCTCCTAACGAGACAACATGTTCTACTTTTTGTGGGGCAGAAAATACGGCTCTTGCTTTTTCACGGAAACGCTTTAACGAAGCTTCACTGCGACGACGGTTTGCACCACGCAGACCGATTTCATCATCGTCATCACCGCCACCCATAACAATATCGTTCAGGTGGATTTTTCCAGACTTTTTGAAATCTTTTTTAGAATTGTTAAATTTGTTAGTCCGTCCTTCGTCGTCGTCCGAATTGCGGTTCTTTTTACCTGTGCTAGGCGTTGCATTATTTGTAAATACCTTTGGCTGTTGCACAGGTTTAGGATTTTTTACAACAGGTTTTTCTTCGACAGCGGGCTCGGTTTTTTCGGCAACATTGACATTTTCACGTTCTGCCAGCTGTGTTTTTACCCGTTCGTATTCACGTGTTTCACGTTCGATTTCTGCCTCACGTGCTTTGCGTGCGGCTTCTTCTTCTGCTTCACGTTTTTTACGTTCTTCTTCACGTGCCTTGGCTGCAGCCAGCACTGCTCTAAGTTTTTCATCAGCAGCATTATGCTGTGGTGCTGGTGCGGCAGGTTCATCACGCAGTTCTTTGCTGTTTGGTGCAACAACACGCCGACGACGTTCGACGAATACAGCTTCGCCTTTTTTATTGCGAACTGCATCAGTTGTCACAGATTTTCCAAGTGTCAATGTTGCCATATTATACCGACTCCGTTTTAAATATTATTCATTATCCTGTTTGATATCGTATGCGATTTCACGTGCCTTCATAATAACACGAGACGCCAAACGATTAGACATTGTATCTTCGCCCAAGATTTCAACTAGTTCATCAGTTGCCAGGTCTGCCAAATCTTCCAGAGATTTGATACCTGCATTACCCAGTTTCATAATTGTTGGACGTTTGATGAAATCGAATTTCAACAAATCATCGCTCATACCCAAATTATGTCCCTGATCCAGATAGTCTTGTTCAACCTTGGCCAGATAGTCTTTTGCACGTTTTTGCAATTCTGCTGCCAATTCTGGGTTAAATCCTTCGATTTCTTCCAGTTCAGCCGCATCGACGTATGCAATTTCTTCGATTGTGCGGAAGCCTTCTGTAATCAACAACTGTGCAATCATTTCGTCAACGTCCAAACCACTGATAAACAGTTCTGTTTTTTCTTTGAATTCTTTTGCACGTTTTTCTTGTTCTTCGGCTTCGTTCATAACATCGATATTCCAGCCTGTCAACTGAGAAGCCAAACGAACATTCTGTCCACGGCGACCGATTGCCAAAGACTGTTGGTCATCATTTACAACGACGACTGCACGGCGAGTATCTTCATCAACGATAATCTTTGCGACCTTAGCAGGGTGCATTGCGTTAACGATATATGCTGCTGGGTCTTCGGAATATGGGATATCGTCAATTTTTTCGCCATGACATTCATCGATAACTTCCTGAATGCGAGTTCCCTTCATACCGACTGTCATACCAACTGCGTCCAAAGAAGGATCAGTTGTTTCAACAGCGATTTTAGCGTGTGAACCTGGTGCACGTGCTACAGATTTGATTTTAATCAATCCTTCATAGATTTCAGGCACTTCTTGTGCGAACAGTTTTTCCATAAACATTGGGTGTGTTCTGGTCAAGAAGATTTGTGGACCTGTATTAGAACGAACAACGTCTAATACCAACACACGAATAGTGTTATCTTTCACACGTCTTGTTTTATCGTTTTTATCGACTGGTTTTGGGTTCAACAGTTCATTGACTTCTGCTGGTATAATTTCGCTATTTTTCAGATAACCTTCTGCACGGAATTTACCACGATTAGAAGGGTCTTCGTCGATACCAACGATAACATTACCAAATTCAGAGCGAATAACCTTTACGTTCAAGATTTCGCCAATTTTATCTTTATATTCTTCGTATTCACGTTCTTTTGCTGCATCACGAACACGTGCAGTCATAATCTGCTTTGCGGTCTGGAACGCCATACGGCCAAATTCAGGTTCTGGCAATGCGTCTTCTACAACGTCGCCTACCTGTGGTTTGTCTGCGTATTTCTTAGCCTGTGCGACTGTCAGCATAGTGTTTGGATTATAATCATCGCCCATTGCGTCAGGGGAATCGATAACGTCGAACAAGCGTTTGACGTGGATTGTTCCGTTTTTACGGTCAATTGCCGCAGTAATATTAAATTCTTCGCCATATTTGTGTTTTGCAATTTTTGCGATTGCAGATTCCAGCGATTCAAACACGATGTCACGGTCAATCTGTTTGTCCCGTGCCAAAGATTCGATAGCCAACAACAAGTCTTGACGAGGCATTGATGCAAAAGACATCTATATTCTCCTTTTGGTTTATTACCTATGTCTTATTGAAAGAGCGGGGTTTTTCTGACCCCGCCCCTAAAAAACTATTTAAGAACACCATATATTATAAAGACGAATCGTTAAAACGCAAGGAAAAAACAATAAATTATAAATTTGTGGCGGACATAAAAAAATTTAATTATAATCGGCACACTATGATGAACTTTATGAAGAATTTGTTCGGCCCGGCGGCAAACAAAACCACAGCCGGTGCATTGGCGGCCAAATTTGGTCTGGAATTACGTGGCGATGCAAATGCCCCTGTGCGTTCGGTTGCACCGATTGCAGACGCTAAGCCTGGCCAGTTGGCATTTTATTCAACTGAACAGAACAGCAATGCGTTCAAGATATTGCCTATATCTGTTTTGGAAAATACCCGTGCCACGGTGATATTGGTTCAGCCTGAAATGGCTCAGCATGCTCCATCTGGTGCGACACTGCTGATAACGGACAGCCCACGTGGCAATATTGTCAAGATTTTAGGTGAAATCTATCGTGAAAAACCACGCTTTGGCATCAGCAAGAACGCTCATATTGAACGTGGTGTGTTTTTCCGCAAGAAACGCACGACTTATGTTGGTCAGTTTGCGACCATTGAACGTGGTGCTGTGATTGAACCTGGTGCCAAGATTTACCCATATGCCTATATTGGTCGTAATGTTGTGATTGGTCGTGATACGATTGTTCAATCTGGTGCACACATTGAAAATGCCACGATTGGGGCAGGGTGCGTTATAAATTCTGGGGCAGTTATCGGCAAGGACGGTTTTGGATATACACGTCAAAATGGTCGTAATATATTTATTCCGCATGTTGGTCGTGTTGTTTTGGGCGAACGTGTTTCTGTGGGTGCGAATACTTGCATTGACCGTGGTGCTATGACAGACACCCAGGTTGGTGAAGGAACAAAAATCGATAATTTGTGCCAGATTGCACATGGTGTTGTAATCGGCAAAGAGTGTTTCTTGGCCAGTGGTGTTGGTCTGGCGGGCGGTGTAGTTGTTGGTGATCGTGCGTTGCTGGGTGGTCATGTTGGTGTTGCAAACGGTGTTCGCATTGGTAATGATGCGTCTGTTGGTGCAAACAGCGGTGTTTTCCGTAATATTCCAGACGGCGAATCACATATGGGTTATCCTGCGGGGCCTGGAACTGAATTTATGCGTCATTATGCCTGGCTAAGAAAGCAAGTAAAAAATTAAAATCATATAATTAAAGTAAGGAAGGGATATAATGATTGACGCGCAACAAATTGAACAGGTTATACCACATCGTGGCGACATGCGTTTAATTGACGAAGTTCGTGAATACAGTGATATCAGTGCCGTTGGTGTAAAATACGTCCGTGATGACGAATTTTGGTGTGCTGGGCATTTTCCAGGAAATCCGATTATGCCTGGTGTTCTTCAGGTTGAAGCATTGGCACAAACTGCGTGCTTTGTTGCATTTTCAAGGTTGTCTGACGAAGAGCGAAAAACCACATTGGGTTATTTTACCACAATGGAAAAGATAAAGTTTTCACATATGGTTCGTCCTGGTGATAAATTGGAATTGCACGTTGAATTATTGCTTACGAAACTAAGTTTGTATAAATTCCACGGCATTGCGATGGTTGGTGGCAAAAAGGTAGCCGAAGCAACCTTTACAGCAGTTTTGCAAAAAGACGCATTAGAAAAATTACAAAAATAAAATCAGGTCAAATGACCTGATTTTTTTATTTGCCATCTTTGATAATCTTCCACCATTTTTTTGCTGTGCCAGTGGTATTATCCCACATCTTTTTAATATCGCCACGCATTTGGTCGCCAACAGATGTTGTTATACTGCCACCCAGTTTTTTTGCCAAATCCATTGCCTGATTTGCGAACCACCAAGTCAAAGCCCCAACCAAAACGGTGACCCAGAACCCATCATTTTCCAGTGTTGGGATTCTGGACGCAATATCTGCATCAATGACTCCTGACAGCATAGCCGCACAAAAAGCCACGATGATTGACAGTGAAACAAAATATATTGCCGCCTGAACAAATCGTTTTATCTGGTCGTCCAGTGATTCGGTGCTGAATATTTTCAAGAAACTGTTAAAGATATTTCCTGCCATACCTTTGTATGAAGTGCTTCCGATTGTTTCTTTGATTGCTGTAAAAGGCAGCATCATAACCCCCAGGAACAAGTCTGCGATAACCCCTAACGCCATAAACATAAATTTCCAGGCAATCATGATAAACAGGACAACAAATAACAGTCCTCCGATAAATGTAAAAGCACTGCGTCCAATTCCAGCCAGCATCCACTTGAAACCTGCAGCAATCGCTGTATAGCAAAAACCTGACAGTCTTGTCGGCAGGCACATCATATCTGCGGCGGCGTTTGCATCAATTATGTTGTTTGCAGAAATATTAGCAGCCGTATATTCACGAATAGCAGCACATGTATTGGGCAGTTCTGCCCCCGCACTGGCGGCCACTGCATCTAATATAAAGTCTGCCAGATATGTTCCAACGCTGACAATTGGACCCATTATCCACATGAAAATCTGTGCTGGTCCAAAACGCAAAACAACGACCCAAATTGCAATCATCGTTCCTTTTTTTACGATGTTTTTAATCAGATCCATTGTGTTGCCTTTGCCACCCTGCATCATATTGTAAGTTTCGAACATTACCCAGAACATAAAAGCAATAAACATAAACAGCACAACAAATCGAACCAAGGACGAATCCAGAACATCGCTTACAAAAGACAAAGCATTCATAAATGTCAGACCAATTTTAGCCTCTATTGGAACATAGTCTTTAACGACTTTTTTCTGGAATTCGCCCTGAAATTGATTGATATCATTGGTCAACTCGCCAACAAATAATTCTTTGTTGTTATCTGTGGTCCACGTTCCGTTGTCGCCAATATCAGGCATAGGCATATTGCTGGCTGCACAAAAAGCAGGTGCTGCCAATGTTATTGCAGTAATTGCAATAATAATCCCACCAAAGATTTTTTTTATCCACTTCATTATTTCTTATCCATTGCCTTGGTGATTTTTTCAGTAATTTGCACAGGCACAGCCCACATTTTTTGTCCCAGGTCATGCACCCACGCACCAAAGTCAAACGTTTCACCTGTGGCCACATTGCTGTTTTCGCCAGGGATTGGCAATTTAACACCACCATTTGGCAACAGTTTGTCGATTTTTGGACTGATTGCGTAATAGTATAAAAAGAACAAGAATACCATCATCAACAAAAATTCCCACCCGTCGGCCAAGAAATCAAATGCCCCTGGATAAGACCGTTCGACCTGAGCTTTGCGTGCATTGAAACAATTTTTGAATAAATCCTTGTCCATTTCACCGTCAACCAACGCCACCTGTTCGCAGGTTGCAAATACGTCAATCACAGACAGCATTTGAGCGTCAGGATTTTCGATTTTTTGACCCATCATTGGTGGCAAGACCACACTATATCCATCACGTGGTCCCGGGAAATATGCGTCAGCAGTATAAGAAACAGTTGCGTATATCACCAAGACCTTTAATGTGATTGCGACAATTCTCACCGCAGACGACACCAGTGTTCCGATTGCCTTGCTGACCAGACCGCTTGCCTTGGCCCAAGTTCCTTCAAACGCACTTGCCGCCAACAGTAATGGCATAAATATGATTATAAAGACCAGTTTAAACACAATTGACAGTATTTGAAAGAACAGGTCAAATCCAATAACCAGGAACATCAACACCAGCACCAAGCCCGCAACCCACGTCAACGCACCACCGCCTAAATCCAGCCAGGCATAATTCATCATTGAAAAACCACCTGCTGCCCCGGCCAGCATAACGCTGTTTATATTTCCCATTACGCACATAAACGGTTGCATAATAGGATTTAATATATCGTCTGATTTGTTGCCAGACTGAACATTGCTTAACGCACCGCAATCGGCAGCCTCTGACACCCCGGACGCAATCATACCCAGTTCTGCCCCCATATATAGAACAGGTGTAATTGTTATCTGTGAAACACTACGCAGTGCGCTGGTGCCGCCCATACCCAATGCCCCCATCAAAACACCAACAATCATAATACGCACACCCAACTTCCAAACCTTGTCCCACCAGGCCTTAAATTCAATCTTGTGTTCAGTTGGCTTTTCATAGTTCATTGTTTTCTTTGCGTGGTCAAAGATGTATTGAACAGTGTGGATAAACATAAAGATGCCAAAACCAATTGCCATCAGCACCCAAATATTTTTTACCATCAAATTCCAAAAGCGTTCGGTTGCGTCCCCGATTATTGAAAACAAGTCTGCGATATATCCGCACAAAAAGCACGCATTTGCACTGGCGATATCGCCGTTTTCAACACCGATTGCGGTCAGAAAGTTCCCCATATTAGTATATGTCAGTGCAGCCCCACCGATTGATGATGACAAATACCATACTCCAATTCCTAATGCGATTGCCCCCATCAAGAATCTAACAGCGATCAAGATTAGTTGTGCTTTTAACATTATTTTTTATCTTTTTCTCCGCCTGTTATAATTGCTTCGCCGACTTTTTTGGTTGTGTCCCAAACAGTTTTTGTCAGATTCATCATATCGTCTGCCAACTTTTCACTATTTGTTTTACTTTCATCGACCCCAAATACCGACAGAATCATTTTTGTAACTTGTGGAATTTGTCCATAAATATAATTCAACACATACGTCAGAATCAAACAGCTAGCCAACGTCAACGCTTGCAGGTTTTCAGTGTTTAAATCTGCATCAAAAATTTGTCCGGTGGTAATTGCGGCCATCAAATCAGCGTTCGACGCACCTGGTGCAGAAAAGAACTTTGCGATGATAACCATAATTACTGTGTATGTTATAACGCAGGAAGCCAACGTTATAATTGCGTTTATCAAGTTTTTAAATTGTCCAATACCAATTGTCTTACCCAGTCCGCCAATCCAACCTGGCACATTATCTGCCCCTTTGAATGAATACAGTGCTAATGATAATGGGAAAAAGAACGCAAAAAACACCATTGCAATAATAATGTCTGCAAAATAGCAACAAAATCTGAAAAACATCTTAAAGAAATACCACGACAAATATGCCCCGATAACAAACAAGATAATGTGTTTTATTAAACTGCCAACACCCAACAGAGCCTTCCATGAAAAAGCCGAATCCATAACTGCAATCCCCAGTTTTATATACGCCTGGAATTGTGTAATTGTTGTTTTCATCAGCATAATAATTTTATCACGCAGTTCTGGTCGATAAAAACCATCGTCTGACATTTTCATAGGTTTATATGTAATTTTTTCTGCAACCTGTTCCTGATCCAGATTTATCATTGCCTGGGTATATGTTGTTGCGATTTGTGCTGCAGGTTCAAAAGTAACAGATGTTATAAATCGTGGCAGTGTAACCCCCATACCCAAGAATCCGATACACACAATAGCGTTGATAAAAACCTTTTGCACAGATTTTGTATAAAGTGGGTCTTTTCCGCCGTCCTTGATATTTTTCCAAACTGCGTTTAATACAAAGAAGGCAAACAGCACACAGAATAAAACGGTGCATACAAACGCAAACTGGTTATAAACATTGGCGGCTGCGTCAGATACAATCTGAAACAGTCTGTCAAATATCTCGCAGCCCCAACACTGCACAGTATTATCGACCAAGTTCCCCAACCAGTTATTCATTGTTTACTTATTTTCCTTTTATCCAACCAGCAGCCTTGCCGATAGATGTTCCCCATTTTTTTGCACCTGCCCACAGTGTTTTAGAATCAGACTTTACACTGTTATACAGTCCGTCCATTCCTCCACCGATATACTTTTTCAGTTGCTTTTGTGTGATGTCATAAATCTTAAAGAACAAATAGAACGTCAATATTGCCGACATCCAGGTTACAGAGTGTTCACCAAATCCCATTGCACCTGTTCCGACTGTTGGGACATTACTGGTTGCAACGCCACCGGCTGCCACGACAAAAACCGAAGAATTCCAATTAAACAATGCCTGAATAATAGCCAGGTTTACACACAGCATAAAAGCACATGCAATCATAGTAACAATCAGTTGTTGCAACGCTTTGGTTATACCGCCAAACGCAGGCCACACGTCCAGCCATTTGTCGCTAGATTTGAATACGTATGTCAGCACAAAGAACGGATATAAAATCAACTGCATACCAATGTTAAATATTCCCTGGATGATCAGCAGTGCCATAAACAAATTACTGCCAACAAAAGTAGTAATTAAAATCAGACCGGTTATCACGTTCAAGAAATCTTCGCCCCCATGTGGCACCAGTGTAATCAGTCCCAACAAACCGCTGGTCAGCGAATCGAAACCACGCTTGATAATTTGGTTGTTTGCATTTGACAAATCAGACACAGGCTGGATTAAAAAATTGCATGAATCTTCGGAAATCCAGGCTTTTTCAATAATCTCTGGTGGGCATTTTATTTCTGGGCCTTTCATTCCTGGCTGATTGATTGTTTCTGTCAGTGCGTTTGTATAAATTGATCCTAACTGTAAAAAAGGATTTATCAGCCATTCTGTTAAAAACACAGGTTTAATCTGCAGCAGTAATACTGTTGCGACAATAGCACGAAAGCCTGGCTTCATAACATTTTCAATAATTTTTGTTCCTGTGATTTTTCCACTTTCGATTTCGCCACCGCCCGACAGCCCCAGCAATCCCGCCCAAGCTTTTGGCATATACATTTTTGCCAATGTCAATGCGATGGTCAGTCCCAAAAACATCCAAACCAAGATATATATAATCCCGTCGCCATTTCCGACAAAAAATTCATATGTTCCTGTAGCAACCATCATAAAAGCGTCCAACACCATCGGAACAAATGGTGCCAGGTTTAGTGCGTCGATTATATCACCTGCAAATGCTGACCCAGGCGTGCAAAACACCCCTGCAAAAACACAAACCCAGAATAGTTTTTTTAATATATACATTCTCTATAATTTATATTTATTATTTCAATTATATCACAAATGGGACAAAATGTGATATACTTAAAAGCAATGAATCGTATAAAAAAATTTTGGATTACATTTTTATCATTCTTGCCATTTACGGCGGGTGCGGTTGCACCGTTTGTTGTTGGTGGTATTGCAGGTGTTGGTGTTCTTGCTGGTTTTGCGATTTATCGTAGCACTGTTCCTGTTGATATGTCCAGTGCATATCAGTTCTTTTCCAGTTGTTGGACGTGCAGTATGTTTTCTGACATTATGGCAACAATGTCGAATTTGTTGCCCAAGGTTTATCATTCATTAGGTGGTGTGATTATTCCGTTTGCGATAATTTTGTCTGCTACTTGGTTTGCCTGGAAGTTGCTTGATGGTTTTATGAATCAGAAAATCCAAGGGCCTTGGTCAATTGCAAACACATTTACGACACATTTGTTTAAACTGGGGGTTGTTGCTGCATTATTGGTTGCACCATTGCCACGAATGATATCTGAAATTGCGATAGAGCCAGTATTTAACATAGGTTTGTCGCTAAACAGGTCGATTGTTCACGAAGATGGCTTTGATGCATGTGTTGTTGCGACGGCTTTGGCAGATTCGACATCAATAGATGCTGCTGCGTCAAATTCTGGGGCTTTTTCACCGAAGTTGCGTCATAACCTGGCATGTGAATTGTCTGGTGTTCATCAGATGACAGGTTTGGGTATGACGGTTGGTTGGACGATGTTGAATATGGCGTTTGATACGGACTATATGCATACGATTATGTGGGGAATTCCAATCTTTCCAAATGTCATAATGTTTTTTGCAGGACTTGCAATACTGGTCTTGTTCTTTATGGCATTGTTGCCGATACCGTTGTATTTCTTGGAAATCTTTATAACCCTGGCGATGGATTTAGTAATGTTGCCGCTGATGTTGCTGGCGTGGTTGTTCAAGGGCTGGAAAATATCACTTGCTGGGGCAGGTAATACGATTCGTGGAATAATTGATTATGTTATATCTGCAACACTTGGTCTGGCGATAACAGGTGTATTTGTGGCATTTGCGATAATGTTCCTGAATGCGATATTTGGTGATTGGGCAGGTGCGCCTGCATTGGCGACAGCATTGACACAAAACGATTCGAAATTTTTGATGGATGCCTTGATGATGCGTAATGACAGCCTGGTAACAATAATCTTGATGGGGATATTTATTGCGATGTTTATGACGCTGATTCCTGCACTTGCAAAGAGTTTATTTAACGTTCAGATATCCACAGACTTCTATGATACGACAAAAAAGAACATAGATATTGTGTGGCAAAACCTTAAAAAATGGTATGAGACAATGAAAAAATAAAAAATCAAGTCCTTTATTTAACCTGACCCCCTTTTTTATAAAATCCGAATCTGATATAATTCATAGCAATGACAAAGTTTCCGATTCTTTACTGGCCACGGCGAACAACTGGGGATAGCGAATACCAGTTGGCACGCAAAGTTATCAATAATTCGACAGGGATAATGCCGGACGTATGCACTGATGATATTGACATTGCATCTGTGTTGTCGGCGAATCCTAATGCGGTAATTTACTACCCTGTATTTTGTGGTTCTACCGGTTGGTGGGGCGAGTTATTGGGTGGTGATGGCATTGTTAGTGACAAACTGATAATATCACCGGAATGCCAGTTGATGGTAATTGAATCCAGCAAAACGGCACGTCCACGTGGGCAGACCCAATTGTTGGCGGCTGAAATTTATCCGACCAGTGGCTTTTTCAAACAGATGAATTCGACGATTGCGACTGTTGCGGATATGTTGGCGACGGACTCTGGCACAATATTGGCACTTTTTTCTGGTCGTAATCAGAATCAGTTTATAAATGTTCTGGAATCGACGGGAAATTCGTATCTTGGGTGTATTGGTCGATATTAAAGTGCTATTATCGCTTGATTTTTATAAAAATCCTTGTATAATTCACAGGCTAAAATTTAAACAAAGGTAAATACTATGAAACAAGGGATTCATCCAGAATACTATGCGAACAACGTCACACGCACTGACGGTTCTACAATTGTAATCTATTCATCTGTTAAAAAAGACTACATCTTGTCAACAGATAACTTGAACCATTCTGCATGGACTGGTCAGCGTTCAAACGCTGGTGAAAAGGGTCAACGTGCAGCGGAATTCAAAACAAAATTTGCTGGCTTTAATTTCTAAGATTAAACCAAGAAAACTGAACATAACATATGCTTGACGGGGGACGGCAAGATGGAATTGTTGATAAAAGGTTCAATAGAGTTAAATAAAATGTTTGCTGCATTACAGCGAACAGGTGCATCATTGCGTCGTGATTTTGGCGAAGTTGAAAACCTGCAACAATCATTACGCAGTGCACACGATTTTGTGCAAAAGGCGTCTGCCCGTATCGAAGAAAGCATATTAAAAGACTTGTTGTTGGTTCGTCCATCTGCGGGTTTGTTGACATCAAACGCTGTCCACGAAGGCGACGGTCGTGACGAGTTTGTCTTGGCATTGTCTGGGGCGTCAAATTTTGTTCGTGGTAATCCGCACTTTGCGATTTCGTTGGCATTGCGTTCAAATGATGAAACAAAAATCGCTTTGATTTATTCGCCAATCGATGAACGCTTATATTATGCAGAGGCTGAACGTGGTGCATACGTATTTTCAGCATATCATTCTGCACGTTTGAAAACGTCCAAGTTGTCTGACACTGACCAGTTGACAGTTGCGTATAATACATCGGATTCACGTCCTGAAATTGGTGATGTCCGTCGCACAGGCTGTCCTGCGTTGGATTTGGCGTGGGTTGCGGCTGGTAAATTTGATGCGTTTGTATCGGATGTTCTAAATTATGCAGAAATTGCAGCAGGTGATCTTATTGTGCGTGAGGCTGGCGGTCATATTGATGTGATGGAAGATTTGATTGCTACAAACGGCAAGGTTCAGTTATAAAAAAGATATCTCCCCCGATTGGGGGATTTTTTTTACGTTATTTTCCACTTGCAGACGATTCGTGATTTGTTCTATGATAACAACGGAAGGAAAGGAAAATGCGTCATCTTACATTTGGTATCTTGTCGGTATGTTTGGTATTGCCGACTGCGGCGAACGCACGTTTGCCTGTTGTGAATTTATCATCTGGCGGTGTTTCTGCACGCAGTGCATTTGGCGAAGATTTGTCTCAGCCATTAAAAGCAGCCGTTGCAAAACCTGTTGCAACACGCACGCGTTCTATTGTTGCACGTTCTGCCAAGCCGGCTGCACCAGTTGCAAAGGCTGTTGAAAAAACGATTGATTCTGGTGCTGCTATTGTTGCTGCGGCTGATGTGTTGACGCCACGTCGTCCCAGTAATGATTTGTGGGCACGCCAGGATTTAGCATTGCGTATGCCTGCACCTGATGAGTTTTCTGTTATTCGTTCCGATTCTGTTTTGCCCGAAGAAAGTCTAGATGGGCGTATTGCTGTAAACGCATTGCAGGTGCCAAATGTGCCTGTTGCCTCAACAACAACTGCCGCAGAGCCTGTATCTGATATTGATGCCCAGATTGCACGCTTGGTTGAAATGCAAAAGCGTGCAAATGACAGTGTTCGCACAGTTTCGAATCGTGTAATTGCTGCACCAATTGCAAGTATTGATGAAAGTGTTCCAGTTCGCTCAGTTGTTCAACCAGAACCTGTGAAAGTTGCAGCGACTGAATCTGTGTCTGAATCGAAATCAAACGAATCTGTATCATTGCGTCGTTTGGTTGTTCCGATGAATGACGATGTTGTTGTGCGTAGTGTTGAAAAAACAACCTCACCTCGTATTGTTGCTGTTCGTGATGATATGACCAAGATGTCGCCAACCGAACTGCGTAAGGCGTTCCGTAAAACGTTCTTGTCTGAAAACAAACATTTGTCCACATATTCTGTTGATGACAGTTTTGATGTCGTCAGTGATATGTCATCTGGAATCGAAGGGTTCACAGCCGGCCGTGATTTGTCCGAAGGGTCTGGAATTCGTCCGCTGGAAATCAAAATCAAGTTCCGTAATGCAGATTCTGCACTTTCGCGTGAAAACTATAATTTGCTGACAGAGTATGCGGGCATTGTTGTAAACAAGCCAACCCGTGCGATTCAGGTTGCGATTCCGCAGTATATGACCAAAAGCAAGGACGAACGTAAACTGGCGGCACGTCGCTTGGCGATTGTAGAACAGGTTTTGACTGATAATGGTGTTTCTCAGCATCGTATTGTTCCGGTTTTATCGGCCCGGGACGAACCTGGCTTTGTGTTGCGTATTATTTCCAGCGACCAGTATGAAACCTTAACCCAGCAAAAACGTGATATCTTTGGCGATACATTGGATAAAAAGACCTATAAAAGTATGTCGTGGTAAGGTTGTTTTGTAAATTTATTGGATTTTTGTTCCCGCCGGCGTGTCCATTATGTGATACGCCGGTATCAACACATGGTGAACTGTGCGAAACGTGTTGGACGTCAATAAATTGGATTGATGGCTCGCATTGTGTTAAATGTGGTTATCCGTTTCTGTGTGATATTGATTTTGATGCGGCACCAATGTGCCCGGTGTGTGCTGTGGGTAAAGGTGAGCTGGATTGGATTCGCTGTGCGTGTGTTTATGATGATGCGTCCAGGGCGGTGGTTTTGCCGTTTAAACATTGTGGGAAAATAAATCATTACCGTTTTATGTCACGTGCAATGATGTGGGCGTTGCAAGACGTTGACGTTGATGCTGATATTGTTATGCCTGTGCCGCTGGCGAACCGTCGTTTATTTCATCGTGGTTATAATCAGGCCACATTATTGGCACGCCCAATTGCCCGTGTGTTGGGTGTGCGTATGGATGTAGATTCTGTTCGTCGAAAATTCAGACCTGATATGGGGCATAAAAATTCTTGTCAACGGTTTCAAAATATTCACGGAGTCTTTTCAGTTGTTCGTCCAGACAAGATTCGTGGTCGTAAAATTTTATTAGTTGATGACGTTATGACAACTGGTGCAACTTTTTCAGAATTGCGTCGTGTTTTGATGGCAAACGGTGCAGCTGCAGTATATGGGGTAACATTTTGTCGTGTTGTCCGAACTATATAACCTTTTGTTTGCTTCCAGTCAGCAAATTCAACATGTTTTGTTCCATTACATTCATATTTTCTTTTGCGGATTGAATATTTGCTGCTTTTTCACGAGCTTTTGTGTCTCGTAATGCTTCTTCTCGTTTTATAAGAATTGACAGAATGTCTAATAAATCACGCTTAAGTTTTTGCACGGGTTGCAGTATCTTGGGGTGGCGTTCTGTCTTTGAGATTTGTGTTTCAAAACTGTAGTTGGCAACGGACAACACATATCGCCCAAGTTCATATCCTTCTGTAAACTGCATCAATAAGGTGTTTTCATTGTTTTTTACAAAATAATCCGTATATCCCCAATTTCGTCTGGCGACGACATCGTTCATATTGATTGTTCGAATAATGACCGCTTTCAGATAATCGTTCATAATTTAAATTCCTTTGATTTTTTTTATAAAATTTTACTGCAAAAACCTTGTGTGTCAACTATTGCAAATAAAATATTGTAATTCATAAGGCGTTTGTCTAAAATTTAGCTGTTCCAATATATGTCCAACGAAAGTAAAAAGGAAATATTATGAATATGAAATTTTTTGGTTTTTTTGCGGCGTTGCTTTTGTCATTTGCTGCCAACGCAGCAACGCCCTTTGTTGGTCTTTACCAGACGATCGATGATGAAACAAACTATCCTAAATCAATTGTCGCACTGTATGAATACACTGACGAAGAAGATGTAAATTTAGCGGGGCGTATAGTCGCATTGTATAATACTGATGGCACAATTTCTGAAACATTGGCGAACCCAACACGTATTGCAGACAAGGTTAGTGGCATGCCAAAGATGGTTGGCTTGGATATAATCTGGGGTATGGAATGGGATAATGACGACGTCAGGTATGAAGATGGTAAAATAATGGATCCAAAATCAGGCAAGGTTTATTCGTCTGTTATCTGGCAGGAAACACCTGAAAAATTAAATGTTCGTGGCAAAATAGGTCCGTTTGGTCGCACCCAGAATTGGAATACCTTGGATGCAAATAAATTGCCGTCTGAATTACAGAATTTGGACACTACAAACTGGAGGCCCGTAATAGAAAAATAAACAACGCCCATTTGGGCGTTTTTCTTGAAATTTGAAATAAATCTGATACGATTTCACTCAGATTATATTTTTAGATACAGGACAAAAAATGAACATAGAACTAGGCAAAAACATAAACCCACGTGAAATCGAAACAAAAATCCAAGAATTTTGGGATAAAAACACATTTTGGAATAACGATGTAAAATCGGACAAGCCTGCATTTTGTATTATGATGCCGCCGCCAAATGTGACAGGGTCTTTGCATATGGGGCATGCGATGAATAATGTTTTAACAGATATTATTTGTCGTTATAAACGTATGTCTGGTTTTGATGTTTTGTGGCAGCCTGGCACAGACCATGCATCAATTGCGACCCAGTTGTTGGTTGAACGTGATTTGTCAAAGCGTGGTATAAATCCGCACTCGTTGTCTTTGCAAGAAAAATTAGATTGTGCTTGGGCGTGGAAGGCTGACAAGGGCGGTCAAATTATGAATCAGTTGCACATATTGGGTGTAACGCCTGTTTGGAATCGTGAACGTTTTACGATGGACGAAGGTTTGTCTAGTGCTGTTACAAAACTGTTTGTAAAAATGTATAACGAAGGCCTGATTTATCGTGAAAAGCGTCTTGTAAACTGGTGTCCTAAACAACAGACATCTGTATCGGATTTAGAGGTTGAAACCCGTGACGAAAAGGGTAAATTCTATTACTTTAATTACAATCTGGTAGATGGTGGTGTGATTGAAATTGCGACAACACGTCCTGAAACATTATTTGGCGACCAGGCGATTGCTGTTCATCCAGAAAACGAGAAGTTAAAACACCTGATTGGCAAGAAGGCAATCATTCCATTGACTGATATCCAGATTTCAATTATCGGCGATGAACATGCTGATCCTGAAAAGGGAACTGGGGCCGTAAAAATTACGCCTGCCCATGACTTTGACGACTGGGAGGTTGGCGTTCGTCATAACTTGACACCTGTATGTATTTTGACTCCAGATGCCAAAATGAACGACAATCCTGTTGTTCCTGAAAAATATCGTGGTCTGGACAGATACAAGGCTCGTGAATCCATCGTGGCTGATATCGAAGCAGCAGGTTTGTTGGTAAAAATCGAAGATAAAATTATTCCAACACCGTATTCTGAACGTGGTCAAGTTCCTGTTGAACCGTATCTGACAGACCAGTGGTTTGTGGACGCAGAAAAACTGGCGATTCCTGCGATAAAGGCCGTAGAAGAAGGCAAAATCAAATTCTTGCCAGAACATCGTTATAACTTGTTCATGGCCTGGATGAAGGGAATTCGTCCTTGGACAATTTCACGTCAGTTGTGGTGGGGGCATCATATTCCTGCCTGGTATGACGCAGAAGGCAAGGTTTATGTTGCTGAAACCGAAGAAGAGGCAATCAAACAATCTGGTGGCAAAACATTGACACGTGATCCAGACGTTTTGGACACTTGGTTTTCATCTGGCTTGTGGCCATTTTCGACCTTAGGCTGGCCAAATGATACTTTGGAATTGAAAAAGTATTATCCGACAGATTTGTTATACACAGCCGCAGACATTATTTTCTTCTGGGTTGCACGTATGGTTATGATGGGGATTTATGTAATGGGCGACGTTCCGTTCCGGACAGTGAATTTCCATGGTCTTATTCGTGATGCCAAGGGGCAAAAGATGTCTAAAACCAAAGGCAATGGCACAGATCCATTGACTGCTGTTGATAAATTTGGCGTAGATGCGTTGCGTTATTGGATTTCGACTGCACCGATTGGCACAGATATTCGTTATTCTGATGACGAAGTAAAACGCGGATCAAAACTGCTGACAAAATTGTGGAATGCATCAAAATATACATTGATGAACCTGTCTGATTTTGAACCTGCAACAGCACGCCAGATTCCGGTTAGTGAACGTTTTATCGAAGACAGATGGGTTTTGGCTGAATTGAACAAAACAATCGCAGAAACTCGCAAGCATTTGGATAAATATGACAACTATAATTCACGTGCAGCGATTGATACGTTCTTTTGGGATATCTTCTGTGATCAGTATTTGGAATTTATCAAAGACCGTTTTTGGGCACCTGAAAAATATAGTAGCGAATCAAAACTATCAGCCCAGTGGACATTGTATACGGTTTTACGTAATATAATTGGCTTGTATGCACCATTTATTCCGTTTACAACCGAAGAACTGTGGCAGAAAATTTATCGTGACACCGAAGGTGGCGAAACCCTGCATTTAACAGAATATCCAACAGTGAAATCTGAATATGAAACAGATGTTTCTATGATGAATGTTGCATTGGATATTTTGAAAAACGTTCGTGGTCTTCGCACAGAGCGTAAGGTAGGCAACGGTGCAAAATTGGAAACTTTGACAATTCCTGCGAATACGCCAGAAGTTCTGCATGGCTTGATAAAGTCTGCCTCACGTGCAAAAGAAATTGTTTTGGGCGATGGAATCGATTTTGTTGTCCAGCAAAATGTTCAGGGGCAGTAAATGTCAGATAAATTGATAGAGCGTCGTGTTCTTCAAGCGTATCAGTGTGACCGCTTTGGAAATGTTCGTCCGTTGATATTGATGAACGAATTACAGTCCATTGCGGACAGGCACGCTGAAATCTTGGGGTGTGGTCGCACATATTGTCTAGAGAACGGGCTGGGCTGGGTTGTGACCTATTACCTGGTCGATATCATAGAATTGCCAACCGAAGGCGAAGAGTTGACTTTTTCCACCTGGCCATCATGCCAAGACGCATTGCGTGCAACACGTGATTTTGAAATTCATGGGGCGGATGGTCGTTTGATGGTTCGTGCGACTTCTCAGTGGATTTTGATTGATATCGAACGTCGTCGTCCGTTGCCGCTGGCAAAGCATTTATCTCCAGATGTTGTTGTTCCAACCCGTGCATATGGTTGTGCATTTGAAAAGTTTTCAGACTTTGAAACGACCAAGACGCATGTTATGAAATGTCGATTTGATGATATTGATGTGAATCAGCATATAAACAATGCTGTGTATGCTGTCTGGGCAACAGAAAGTGTTGGTTATGTTTATCGCACAAATCATAAATTGAAAAAGATAGACATAAATTTCAAAAAAGAGATAAATCCAGATACTCCTGAAATTTGTATTGATGTTGCGATTGAAGGTCTGGTATCACGTCATAAAATCAGAACTGGCGAAACAGAACATGCTGTTGTGATTTGTCATTGGGAAGAAATATAAGTGATAAATATAATTGAAAAAAACCGCCAATCGGCGGTTTTTTTAATAACCTGTGTGCATCTTAGTTTGCAGCATTTACTGCCAAACGTTTACGACCTGCTGCACGACGACGGTTCAGAACATCACGACCGCCTGCAGTTGCCATTCTTGCACGAAAACCGTGTGTACGAACACGACGTGTTTTAGATGGTTGATAAGTGCGTTTTGTTGCCATAACTTAAATCCTTGGTTCTTTTTCTTTCTTTTTTGTGTTCCAGTGTGCACCGAGCAGCATCATCAACACCCTGGAAAAATCCGTTTGTGCCTATATTTAACCATACGTTTTATAAAAACGCAACCTTTTTATTTAGATTTTATCAATCCAAATTTTTTCAGGGCTTCCAACGTCAAATAGTATATAAACAGGCCGGTAAACAGTTTATAAAAAGGTAAAAACATAATTGTGTTCCTTGTCTTGTTTACTTTGTTTTTTGTTTTATTGACCGAATCAGATTGTTGGCAGCTTCAATTGCATCAATCATTCTGTCTAATATCCAGATTTGGCATGTTAGTTGTGCGTTTTTTTGAGAGTTTTTCATATCCTGAACAAACTGTCTTACTTCAATTAAATCTTGTCTAAATTTTCCCATTTTGTTTTGTCTTTTCTAATAAATTTATCCTGAAACAGGATATCACAAACCTGTGTTTTGTCAATCTATTTTTTGGGCTTTATTTCTTGACCAAAAGCCCTAAAATCTGCTATGTTTTGTATGCTATAAACATAGGAAAGGTAAGTATGTCAGAAAACATCAATGAAGTAAACGAAACACGTGTTCCACAGTCGTCTTTGGAACACGAAATGCGGACCAGTTTTTTAGACTATGCGATGTCGGTTATTGTTGACCGTGCGTTGCCTGATGTCCGTGACGGATGTAAGCCTGTGCATCGTCGAATTTTGTATGTTATGAACGATGTTGCACCTGCGACCAAGCCAACGGTAAAGTCTGCACGTATTGTCGGTGATGTGATGGGTAAATATCACCCACACGGTGACAGTTCGATTTACGAAGCAATGGTTCGTATGGGGCAAGACTTTTCGATGGGCGAAATGCTTGTCCAAGGACAGGGTAATTTTGGTTCTCGTGACGGGGACAAGGCTGCGGCTATGCGTTATACTGAGGCACGCCTTTCAAAACTGGGTGCATCGCTTATGGACGATATGGACAAAGACACTGTTGACTGGCAGCCGAACTTTGATGGCTCTTTACAAGAACCAGTTGTCTTGCCTGCTAAATTTCCAAATTTCTTGGTAAATGGTGGATCTGGTATTGCTGTTGGTATGGCGACTAACGTTCCGACATATAACCTGGGTGAAATCTGCAATGGTATTTTGGCTGTTCTAGATAATCGCAATTTAACAGACGATGAATTGTTTGCCATTATCCCTGGGCCTGATTTCCCGACAGGTGCGATGATTATGGGGCACGCCGGTGCATACAAGGCACACACTACAGGTCGTGGTTCAATTATTATTCGTTCAAAAACTCATATCGAAGACTTTCGTGATCATCAGGCAATTATTGTTGATGAAATCCCATATCAGGTCAACAAGGCACAAATGATTATCAAAATTGCCGAACTGATAAAGGACAAAAGAATCGAAGGCATTTCTGAAATTCGTGACGAATCGTCCAAAGAGGGCTTGCGTATAGTTATTGAATTAAAGCGTGATGCGATTGCGGACGTTGTCTTGAATCACTTGTTCCAATACACGGAAATGCAGACAAATTTCCCAGTCAACATGATGGCGTTGAATCGTGGTCGTCCAATGTTGTTCAATGTCCGTGGTGTTTTGGATGCCTTTATTGACTTCCGGGCAGAAGTTATACGTCGTCGCACAATCTTTGACTTGAACAAGGCACGTAATCGTGCACACACATTGTTGGGTTTGTCTGTTGCGGTTGGAAACTTGGACGAAGTCATTGAATTGATTAAATCCAGTGCTAATCCAGAGGCTGCCCGTGAAGCTTTGATTTCACGTGGTTGGCGTGCATCAGATATTGAATCTTATATTCAGTTGATTGATGATCCGAACACAGAATACAAAGATGGTATGTTCTATATGTCCGAAGACCAGGCACGTGCAATACTTGAATTGCAGTTGCATCGTTTGACAGGTCTGGAACGTGATAAAATTCACGACGATTTAACAAATCTGGGTGCGGTTATTCGTGATTTGTTAGAAATTTTGGGCAGTCATGAACGTATTATTCAGATTATTCGTGAAGAAACAATTGCTGTCCGAGATAATTGGGCATCGCCTCGTCGCACAGAAATTTCAGATGCAGAAATCGATATTGATATCGAAGATTTAATTGCTCGTGAAGATATGGTTGTAACAGTATCTAATACAGGTTATATCAAACGTGTTGCACTGGATACCTATCGTGCCCAGAAGCGTGGTGGCAAGGGACGTAATGCAATGGCAACCAAAGACGACGATTATGTTGTTCAAGTGTTTGTTGCAAATACCCACACACCATTGTTGTTCTTTAGCTCTTTGGGCTTGTGTTATAAATTAAAGACCTATAAATTACCAGAAGCAACGGCTGCTGCCAAGGGGCGTCCATTGGTAAACTTATTACCATTGCAACCTGGTGAAACGATTACTGCAATCCTGCCTGTATCTGAAGAGGACGCAGCCCGTGCAGCAGAGTCTGGCAAAGAACATTTCTTGATGTTTGCAACAGCGTCTGGCACAGTCCGTCGCAACCGTATGTCGGATTTTGACTCAATTCGTGCCAACGGCAAGATAGCGATGAAACTGGACGAAGGCGACAGTCTGATTTCTGTATTGCCATGCACCGAAGACCAAGATGTATTCTTGGCAACATATCGTGGCCGCAGTATCCGATTCCCAGTTCCTGAAATCCGTATTTTTGCAGGCCGCAACTCGACAGGTGTTCGTGGTATAACATTGGGCAAAGATGATCGTATCATCGGTATGGCAATGCTGAACCGTGGCGAAGCCGACAGTGCTGTTCGTGCGGCGTATATCAAGCAATCACGTGCTGCCCGTCGTGCAGAAACAGGAATCGAAGAAGAAGCAGACGCTGACGAAGAAACAACGACATTAGTCTTAGATGATGCCAAGATGGCTCAGATGGCTGCGAACGAAGAATTCATTTTAACTATTTCAGAAAATGGATTTGGTAAACGCACCAGTTCGTATGAATATCGTCTGACACACCGTGGCGGTGGCGGATTTACGAATATCAAACTGGGTGGCAAGAATACTGCTGTTGCAGGATCTTTCCCTGTTGCTGATGATCACGATATCATTATGGTAACAGATGGTGGCAAGATTATCCGCACACCTGTCCGTGATGTTCGTATTGCAGGTCGTTCGACTGCTGGCGTAACACTGTTCCGCACGGCTGAAAACGAACGTGTTGTATCTGCGATTTCAATCGAAGGTTCTTCTGATGAAGAATCAGAAACCGCATCAGAAAGCGAAACAGTGGTTGAAGCTCAGGAAACAGCAGAATAATTAGACAAGGGGTGCCGGTATGGAAAACACAAATGAATACTTTGCGTCGATAAATGAAGTTTCAAAACGGTTAAACGTTCCGGCACATACCTTGCGTTATTGGGAAAAGCAATTTCCTGTTGCGATACGTCCAACCACAGGGGCGGGTGGCCGTCGTTATTATCGCACAGAAACGGTTGCTCGATTGGTTGTTATTCGTGATTTGTTATATACGCACGGAATGACAATTGCAGGGGTAAAAAAATTACTGCGTGATGGTAATTTGCCAACGTCTGCTGATGAATTGCTTGCATCTGTCCCGACGGCTGTATCACCTGCGGAAACGGCATCAACAGTGAATTCTGCTGATTTAGATTTAGCAATTAAATTACTTGAAAATGCAAAATCATTATTACAATAAAACCGCCCGAATATCGGGCGTTTTTTTATCTGTGTCTATGTGAGATAATTTGATTCTTTTTATTTAATAGTGAATCAATCTGTTCGTATTGGTGACGTACTTGTGCATTTGTTGCACTGTCAAAGTAAGAAAGAATATTTTTTTGAATAATTGCTGGTTGTGGCAGATAATCAAACTGTGCTTGTAGTTGATTTATGTTGCGACAATTTTTTTTGTATTTTTCATGAATTTTTTTTATCGCGTCATCATGAAAAAACGTGTAAAAAACACTATCGTTATTTTGTATGCGATTGATGTATGGGTATTCACGTAGTGCATATTTGTATGCTTTGGTGATTTGGTATTTATTATTTGTGTTCAGATTGTTCAACTTTTTTTGTATTTCGCTACGCAGAACAACAAGGTCGTTATTCGCAAAAGAATCCAATGCTCGTTCACGCCAATCACATTGCAGACTATCAATAATCCAATACACGGAATCGATTTTGTTGTCAGTTTCTTGGATTAAAGAATCTTTTACTGCTTTTTCTTGTTCGATTTTCTGGATTCTGTCTAGTTGTTGCTGACGTAAAAGTTTTTTTCTTTGTTCAAGTATTGATTGTGATTTTTGTTTTTCTTGTTGTATTTTTGTTTGTTCTTTTGTCTGATAAGCACCAACTAGCACAGTGACACAGAACAAGAGTGCGCAAAAGATGATGTCAAAATTTGTATTTTTGTTTTTCATACTTATTATACCTATGAATACAATTTATTATTGCGACGCTTACCCTCTGGAAAAATCTCTCAATTGCGTCGGGGATAGAAAGAAAACTTGGCACTCCCAACGGGAATCGAACCCGTGTTACCAGAATGAGAATCTGATGTCCTAACCGCTAGACGATGGGAGCGTTGTGCACCTATGATATACCTAAAAAGCAGAATTTTCAAATGAAACTTTTCCTTGCACTAAAAAAAATAATAGCCTAGGATAAAAACACAATGGCCAGCCCCTTACGCAGATTTTTTACAAACATTATATGTGGTTGCGTTTATAACAAGGATAAGCGTAAACGTTTACGTGTTGTTTTAAATTCTTCTATGATGGATTGTCTGCGTTTTATTCACAAGAATACGGGCAATCGCCCACGTCGAATAAAAACATTTGTTGGTTATCAGGCACGCAGTCTTTTGATTAGCACAAACAATGAATATATTTTCAAGTTTCCACTTCGTCGTGCAGATTCTGATTATTTAACACGTCGTGAAAAGCGTCTGGTTGATGTTTTTCAAAAGATATCACCGATATATATACCGCCTGTGGACGTTTATGAACACCGTAACCACCTGGTTCGTCGTTATCCGTTTATCAGCGGAGCGCAATTGCGGCAAATGCCATTAGAGGTTGCACTGGAAAATATTGATATACTGGCAGAACAGATTGCAGAGTTTATTTTTGTTATTGGTTGCAGTGATCCAGAAACTGTTCGTGATTTAAAGCCGACGCCAGACGCCAAGCCTGGTTATATGTATGGTTGGTCTCAGGGTGATATATGTGATAATTTTATAGTTGATATGAAAACGATGAAAATAATCGCTTTTATTGATTGGGAAGATTGTGTCTTTGGAGATTTTTCAAAAACGTTTACAAGTAATCGTCGTTCGCCACAGCGTGAATTGATGAGTGCTGTTCGTGAAAAATATGAAAAGTTGTATGCATCACAATATTCAAAAGTCAACTAATGAACGAAATCGAAAAAAAAACCGCCAATCGGCGGATTTTTATTATTTCGTATGTGCACGCATTTGACGTAATTGTTTCAAGTTTTTTGCGTGTGCAGCCTTCATCGACTTAGATGCTTGGTCGTATTTGCTGTGGCTAGACAGTTTTTGTTTTGCAGCCATACGTTTTTGCAGACCGACACCATTAACGCCAATTTCTTCGATGTATTTTGCAAATGCTTGTTGTTGTGCATCGTTTAATTTTTGTTCGCTGTTCAGTGCGTCCAAGATAATGCTTTTGCCTTCGTAAATACGGCTCATAGTCATTGCATGTGCAACACGTTCGACAGACATACCGTCTGGGATTTGGAATACGCCACGTTCGACTTGTTTACGAACCTTGTTATACAACTTATCACGTGCATTTTGTCCAATCAAAATATTTAAAGAACTGTTGCAGCACGCATTGATGCGAGCGATTTCAGCCATCTGTTCAGTTGTTGGTGTTGGTTTCAGTTTTTGTTCGGCCTTATGTGTAAGCACAGGTTTTGAAGGTGTGGTTGCAGGCTGTGAACCACGCACAACTTTCCAGCCGTCATTATTTGCACTCACTGGTTGAATTTTCAGTGCGTTGTTATTTGTTGTTTTTATGACTTTCTGTGTCTTTTGTTTTGTCTGGTTGTCATGATTTTCTGTTTTCAGGCTTGAACAAGTGTCCAAAGACAATGCTGTTGCAATAGTTGCTGCCAAAATCACAATTGATGATGTTGCTACTGCAACTTGGGTTATTCTTTCACGACGAAATGTATCTGTGGCCAATGGCTTTTTTTGTTCTGTCTGGGCAGGGTTGTTTTGTGGCTTGGCTTCTTCTTTCTTTTTGCCCCAGCCAAAAAATCCTTTGATTTTATTGGTTGTTCGTTCCCACAGTGAAGTATTGGTCTTGTCTTGTAATTTTATTGCATCTGGTTTCATGCCACGCATTATACACAGATTTCTCATTGCGGCATGTGCGGCTTCTGTATAAATGCCTTGTTCGTTTTTTCCGCATTTGATAATCAAATCTTGCACCAGATTTACGATTTCTGGATCGTTCACATTAAATTCTACATCATTGTTTGCAATGCAGCCAATAACACTGGTTGTCAACAGGGTGTTGGTGTCGTAATAGCCATTGCTTAGCCCTCTTTTTTCTAAAACTGTTTCCTTGATATAGTATTCCAAACAGTCTTTTGAAATCCAAAAAACCGCATATCTAAAATCGTTCATATTAAACCCTTGGTATTTTTTTAGTCGATTGACAATGATATATACAAAAAAAGGTGCAGTCAACAAATTTTGTAGGCTATCTATTTTTGAAACGTTGTGATTGTCTTCTTGCGCGTTCGCATTTGTAGGTAGGCGACAAATGTTATCTGAAAAACTTGTGATAACAGTGTTTATTTTGTTTTTCTCGCAGGGGCTTTGACCATTGAATAAAATGTTTTCCGGTCGAAATACTACATAGGATATCGAGCCTGGGTCTTCTTCGTTGTTTACATAATGAAAGCCGTCAAATCCATAGTTCTCCCAATAATGTATCATTCGTTGAAAGCACAGATGGTATCGGTTGATTTCATCTGCACTGAACACAGCAGTTTTATGTGTGTTTATTGGATATAAATTATCAGACTTTAATTCGTTATGTACGCTTTTGATTTTCATTACAAAAGGCTCTTGAAATATTGTGTTATAAAATTTTGGTATGCCTTGGAATTTGAGTTCTTCGAATATGTGATATAAAAACATCATCTTATAGTAATTTATATCGTGTTCTGCACAGTGGTCAATAATCTGGTAAGTCTGTTTCAGGTTTAATTTTACATTGATAATTTGTGGTTGTAAAACATAACTGTTGTTAAAGTCAGTTTGTCCCAGTTTTTTGTATTGTCGCAAAGTGTCCAAACATTCATGCAAGGGTGTTGGGCCAAACCCAAGTATTTCTTCAGCTGCACGTTTAGTTCCAAAATGCGACAGGGGGTAAAATCGGTCAAATTTACGAAAAGTTCCGTGAAAAAAATCTGTGTCTTTGTGTAAAAACTCTACCATAACGACACAATTATTTCAAAGTATTGCCCAAAGTCAAGTTGTGTCGTATAGCAAATTGAAAAACACCCCAAGACGGGGTGCTTTTGAAATTTGGTTGGGGTCGGCCAGCATAACGCGAACAAATTAGTCTCGTTCTTTTTGAGAGTTTAGTATTTTCGTATTTTGTTCATTGATGTCTTTTACAAAATTTTGCAGAGACATATTGTATATACCATCGTTTGCTGAATTTTTTAATTTATTTGATATGTCGCATAAATATGCAATGTCCACATCTTCTATATTAATTTTTACATCTGATATTTTATTATATTCATTAATTACCCTACGCGTTAAATTACGTGAAATAAAAGACAACTTATAAAAATCCAAAAAGCATTTTTGAACACATGTATCACCGAAATCAAAGATTCCAACTAATTCTTTTGTGTCTGGATTCAGCGCCATGTTTCTGCCGTGCATATCAAAATGGCATACAACGTCTGGGTAATTTGTATTTATCTGTGCGTGATTATATTTATTAAAAAGGGATTCTGGTAATTTGTTTTTTAATTCAGAAAATCCGTTCAAGCGCATTTGGCCTAATGTGAAAGCGACATTTGTTTTTGATGCTGGTATTTGCTCTGATTTTTTACATGTGTGTATGACAGACAAAAATACAGCTATTTTTTTTGCCAAATTTACCCTTTGGGGTTCCGTCAATTGTACATATTGAGATGGTATTAATGTTTCACCGACCACAGCCTTGTGCCAAACAAATGGAAATGTTTCGTGTGGCACATGATGTGTTTCAGGAATATCTAACCCCGAATTTTTAGATAGGTTTTCAGACTTAAAAAAAGTAAGTTTTTGCATTTCAGCAAGCATGTCATTTAATTTGTTTTCTGTGTTTGGAAATCGTATCGCGTATTCTATATTGTCTTTACTAACACATTTTAGAGTCAGTGCTCCGCCACCTGCACAGTATGGTTCGATGTTTTTGGGTTCAAATGGAATTTTGCTTTGCTTATACGCATCAAACAAAATTTTTTTTGCGGCATCTAAATCGGGGCGTTGGATTGGCATCGTTGGACTCCTTTTCGCAGCTATTATACCATATATATAGTTCTTGCTGAATGAAAATCAATGCGTTGCTGGCCGACCGCAAACACTTTGAATAAAAAGACTAGTTAGAGCAGATTTTCATTAGTTTTATAAGATTGTTGTTAGTTCGAATGTTTTTAGCGATTTATAAGCGGTTCGAAAGTGTCAATGAAGAGATAATTTTTCATAAATAAACTTTCGAACTTGCCAAAGTCTTGTATCCCAAACAAAAAATGCCCCAGCGGGCATTTTAATAACTGTGGTTGGGGCGCACGGATTCGAACCATGATAAAGAGAACCAAAATCTCTTGTCCTACCATTAGACGACACCCCAATTTCGCAACTATTATAAATATTATTTATATTTTTGCAATAACAAAATTATCGTTCTTTTGTTTTGAACTGTGTTCCAATCTTGGCTTGAATTTTGTCTTGTTCACGGTCGTATTCAATCTGTTGGCGTGTGCGAATATTGTGCTTTACCAGAAAATCGTCCTGATCAGCGATATAGCATGTCTGTCCTGTTTCGTTTAACGAAGCGATTTGTCGTCCACGCATAGTTGTAAAGAAATACGGGTCGTATCCCATTTCCCATGACAGGCGGATTCTATCTCCGTCCCACAGGCATGCGGCTACACCATCACGTGCAATGCGGCCGTTGGTATGGTTTTTTACAGCATTGACGATTTGTTTGACATCTGTTTTGCTAAGGTTCGGATAATTTTTTGCTAAAAATTTGCGAGCAATAGGCACAGCGTTTGGGCCATGTTCATTGCACCAGTCATCATTTGTTCTGGCACAATCGTGCAATCCTGCTGCTAAAATCACAGGCAAAGGGTCTTGGCCGATTGTGTATGCAATATCGATACCAAACATTGCGACCTGAGCAGTGTGGCTTAGACCGTGGTATCCGTATCTTGACTGTGTTGTTATTTCTGCGATTTGTGGCAAGACGGTATCCCAAAACATTCTGATATAATATTCTTGTGGATGTTTTTGTGATGCGATCAGAACGGTTTTGTCGTCTGGATTTTTTTTGAAGAAATCAAATATACTTTTAAAGTTCATCATTACTTACCTTGTGCTGGCTTAGCGTTGCATACAATCCAGCATTCGTCAAATAAAAAAGACAAAAAAACAAAGAGCTGAAAAAAAAATTTAAAAACACAGAAATTTTTTCTTGAAAAACAATTGTTAAAATATATAATGATTATGTTTTTTAATAAAATCGATAACCAGCCCTATTATATAGGAGGAATAAATGGCACGCAAGGAATTTGTTCGCCTGATGGAAGAAAATATTTGGACTCTGGACAAAATCGCAGAAAAATTGCGTCTTGACCGTGTGGACAGCACTGGCTATCCACGTCAAATGATGTCTATCTTGGTGCGGTTGCATAATGGTGGTCGTGCCAGACTAAAAGACATTGCACGTCGTGAACATGTGTCTGCACCAAATTTATGTGCTGCGTTTCGTAAATTGGAAGCAGATGGTTTAGTTCTTCGCACGATTGACGAAAACGACCGCCGCAACACCTGGTATTGTGTGTCGCCATCTGGGGCAGAGTTAGCACGTGTTGCAATGGATTTGTTCCGTGATGGTATCGAGCGTATTTTTGCCAGTGTTTCTCGTGAAGACGAAAAACGTCTGACTGATGCATTACGCACAATGCGTGAAGTTTTGAAAAAGGTGGAGTTGACAAATGACTAAAACAACATTGACATCGTTATTCGTGGCTGTTTGTGCTGGTATTATTGTTTCGCCAGCATATTCTTTGGATTTGTCATTGAATGATGCTGTTGAAAAGATTACAGCCCAATCGCATGATTTGAAAAAGGCAAACGCAAATCTGAAAAAGGCCGAAGCATCGCTTGATGCAGCCAACGCCAATCGTTGGTTTAAGCTAGATGCGTCTGCGTCGTATATGAATATGGTGAACGTTGAAAATCCGTCAAAGTCTGTTGGGATTGAATTGCCACCAGAAATGGGCGGCTTGATTTCTGAATCGTTAAAAGACCAATCTGTTGTTATTGAAATTCCAGATAATATTTTCCAAGCAGGTTTAACTCTGACTCAGCCAATTTATACATTTGGCAAAATTGGCAATGCTGTTAAATCCGTAAAGTCTGCAATCAAGATGGCAGAATCATCACGTGAATTGACAGGGCGTGAAGTTCGTTATGCGGCTGCTGATTTGTATTGGACTGCCAAGATGACAGATGAAATGGTAAAGTTGTCTGAACAAGATTTGAACAACGCCCGCACAGCGAAACAGAAATTGACATCGGCAGGCCGTGCGAATCGCAGCAATTTATTGAAAATCGAATCAGATATTCTGGCCAAAGAAGTTGAATTAGCGTCAACAAAATTCAATCGTGATACTGCACATCGTATGTTAAAGATTATGGCAGGGATTGATGTAGAAGAACCAATAACATTGACTGATAATTTTCCGAACAAATTCGAAGCACTAAACGCTGGTGAATTAAAGTCAACACCGCAATGGGAAATCTTGGACGAGCAGGTAAATATGTATGAACGTATGGCTCGTTCTCAGCGTGCGAACTCTTACCCAACGCTGGCGGCAACAGCGTCATATACATATTCGTCAATGTCGGGCGATATTGGTCATTTGTTTGATAAAAAAGGTGGTCAATCAGCGTATTGGGGATTGGCGTTGCAAATGCCGATATTTACAGGCGGCTTAAATTCTGCTAATGCCACGATAGAGGCAATGAATGCCGAAGCGGCTCGTCAAGACTTGGAACAGTCCAAGAAAATCACAACAGAACAATATAAAAATGCGATTGCACAGTATGATTTGTTGCGTGATAATCTGGCAAATTTGGTTCAGGCACGTGATTTAGCAGCCAAGACATACAGTTTGTCCCAGAATCGATTTGCGTCTGGTCAAACATCTGCGGTTGAATTGGCTGATGTTTCGGCTGGGTTGTATCAACTAGATATGTCGGTCTTGAAAATGAAGTATCAGATTTTAATGTCTGCGGAATCAGTAAAAAAGTTAGGTGAATAAAATGGAAAAAATACAAAGAACGCTTGCGACAAAAATGTTCAAAAAAATAATGTATATATCGTTGATTGCGATATTGGTTGGCTGGGTAATATTCAGATTTGCGGCTGTTGCGTCTGAAAATGCTCGTTATGTATTTAATACATCACGTCTTGCTGCTGATTCTGGTGTTCCTGTTATGGCGGTTGAAATAAGCACGACCTCGGGTGTTTTGTATGAACCTCTGGCAGTTAAAAACAATCGTGCCTATGTTACAGGGGATCGGGTTGCCAAGCTAAAAGCTGGACAGAAAATAGGTAATGGTAAAATTATATCTGTTTCATCAAGTCTAGATTATGACACGGGTATGTTTGTTGTTCGCACATCTGGTGTTTCAGATGGCTTGCAGTTTGCGGAATATCAGGCCACAGGGCATTTTGTTCCACTGTATGCGATTTCAAACAATACAGTTATGATAGAAAAAAATGGTATTGCCCAGGCACGTTCTGTAAAAATTGCTCGTCAAGATTCTGAAAATGCGATGATTGCATCAGGTATTTCTGATGGAGATGTTGTGATATTGTCTGCGGTTGATGCTGGCACAAAAGTTCAAATAAAAAAATAATTTTTGACCAAGGGGGAAAGATATGCTGAAATTTTTCGTTCGCCGACCAATTACCACACTGATGTTTGTTTTAGTGTGGGTTGTATTGGGGTTGGTTTCATTTCCGAATATGAACATTGAACGCACGCCTGCGGTTGATTTTCCGATGGTAACTGCGACCTTTGTTTATCCTGGTGCAACACCTGCAGAAATTGAATCTCAGATTATTAAACGTGCCGAAGACGCAATGTCAGAAGTGTCAGAATTAAAGAAAATAACATCTCAGGCTTATGAAAACAGTGGTTATGTTATGGCTGAATTTAACCTAGGTGTTGACGTAAATGACAAGGCGACAGAAATCAAAACAAAACTAGATTCACTGATATCCGAATTTCCCGAGGATATGAATCAGCCTGTTGTCGAGAAGTTAAATCCATTGCAGCAGTCTGTTGTAGATATTGTTTTGCACGGTGCAGACGCACGTGATTTGGAAGAGTATGTTGATAATTTCCTTTCTACAAAAATTACATCAATCAGTGGTGTTTCCAGTGTGTCGATTTTTGGTGGTCGTGAACGTGCAATTCGTATTGCGATGAATCCGGATTTGATGGCTGCAAACGGTGTAACGATAATGGACGTAGTCTCTGCACTGGGGTCGCATAACTTGAACGTTCCTGGGGGTAAAATTGAGACAACAGCAAATTCATCAAACGTCCGTTTTGTAGGTGAATTTGCATCGGTTGAAGAAATTGCAAATCTGCGTTTAACAACTGTTGAAGGTAACAAGTTCAAATTATCTGACATTGCCCAGATTTCTGATGCTGCCCGTGATATTGAAAACGGTGCACGTTATAATGGTGAATCTGTTGTAATTGCATCTGTGGTCAAGGCGTCAGATGGAAATGCAATAAATATATCACGTGCCTTGCACGAACGTCTGCCTCAGTTGCAATCGGATTTGGAATCACGTTTTCCGGGTGCACAGATGCAGATTGTTTCAGACTCGTCAATAACGATTGCAGATGAAACAGACAGCACAATCAATGGTATTGTTCTGGGGGTTGTTTTAACTATTTTGGTTTTGTTAGCGTTTACTCGTAATTGGCGTTCAACGGTTATCGCAGGTGTAGTGATTCCTGCGTCATTGCTGGCTGGATTCTTCTTTATGGACAAAGATGGCTTTACAATCAATGCTATGACCTTGCTGGCATATTCTTCGGCACTGGGGACGTTGGTATCGAATGCGATTATTTTGATTGAATCTGCCTTGCAAGAAATGCGTTCTGGCAAAAATTCCGAAGATGCCGCCATTGACGGAACTAAAAAAGTTGCCGTTTCTGTTTTGGCAGGTGTTGGCACAAACGTCGTAGTGTTCTTGCCGTTGGCGTTTATGGGCGGTATTGTTGGTCAGTTCATGGTTCAGTTTGGTATGACCGTTGTTTACTTGACATTGTTATCGTTGATGTTCTCGTTTACATTGACTCCGATGATGATTGCCAAGTTCCTGCGTCTAGGCAATCACGGCCAGGCCAAAAAAGAAAAACAAACATATCCAAAGCCGACCAGCACAGGTTGGTTGCGTCGTTGCTATGATTATCAGGCATCGCATCCGTGGCGTGTATTAGGGATAGTGTTTGTGATATTTATTTCATCTACGATGTTGATGAAGTTTGTTGGAAATGAGTTTCAGCCATCAACTGATGCGAACGAAATAACAATCACAGCACGTGCACCGATGGGGGCGACATTTGAAAAGTCTGAATCAATTGCCGTTGATATAGAACAGGCCTTGACCCAGTTCCCAGAGGTTAAATCAACAACAGTAAAAATCGGCGAACGTGGTCTTCAGAATATAACTGTGACTGTTGAATTAGTCGATGCATCTGAACGTAAATTATCAGACAAGATTTTAGCACAAAAAATCCTACCGGCGATTGCGAATATTCCAGATGCAGAAATTCAAATCCGGGCAGGCGAAGCAATGTCATCTGGTGTTTCATCGGATTTGGTTTTAAATGTGTTTGGTGAAGATGATGCGACTCGTGAAGCGTATGCGGACAGAATTATTGAAATTGTAAACCGTATTCCCGAAGTTCAGTCTGCTGTTCGTGCTCAGCAAGCACCTGCCATGGAAACACAGTTTATTCCAGACCAAGACAAGATGAATTTCTGGGGTGTTCAAAATTCCTATGCAGGAACGACCTTGCGAACAGCACTTTACGGTAATGACGAATTCAAATACAAAGAATCCGGCGAAGAATACCCAATCATCTTGGAATTCGCCAAGCCCTTCAAAAATGCATCTTTGTTTGATACGGTCTATGTAAATTCGCAAAAAGGTATGGTGCCACTGTCGTCCTTAGGAACGGTCAAGACAGAACCAGGCACACCTGATATCCGCCGTGAAGACAAAAACAGATACACCGAAATTGATATCAATATTGGAAAATCAACAATGGGGCCAGTCCAGGCAAAGATTCAATCTGAATTAAATAAAATTGATTGGCAAGCCGGCTATTTTACCAAGTTTGGTGGTATGTCTGATACCCAGGCAGAATCTGCCAGTGAAATTGGTCGTGCCTTCTTGTTGGCGACAATCTTGACCTTTATGTTGTTGGCTGCGATATTGAATTCATTAGTTCATCCGTTTACGATTGCCACGTCGATTTTGACCAGTTTCACAGGCGTATTCGTTATGATGTTCTTGTCCGGGGCGACAATGAACGTTGGTGCGATGTTGGCGTTTGTTATGTTGGTTGGTTTGGTGGTAAATAACAATATTTTGGTTTTAGAGCCAACTATTGTCCGAATTTCTCAGGGACAAGACGCAAAAACAGCCTTGTGGGCAGAATTGACCGACAAACGCAATATGGTATTGATGACATCGATTGCCGTTATTGCTGGTATGGTTCCACAGTTATGGTCTATTGACGGTATGAAGGTCGCAATGGGTGCTGTTATGATTGGTGGTATGTTGGCCAGTCTGATATTTACCTTTACACTGACGCCGGCTTTATTCTTGCTTATGGAGCGTTTACGCACATGGCGAACACGGCTGAAAAAATAAGCACCGCCCCCATTATGGGGGCTTTTTTTTAATAACTTGCAATGGTGTAAATATGGTTTATAATTGCCATGGCGAAGACTAAATTGTTCCTTTGTGTGTTTATCACAGAATGCACAAAAGAATGATTTTTCTTCGCAAAATCAGAACTAAATAAAATGGAGAAAAAAATGGTATTTGGTTTATTCAAGAAAGACGAAAAAGTCCAATTAAACAACCCAGTTGCTGTTGAAATTCCATACGGCAATACAACATTGCGTCTGGAAACGGGTCGTATGGCGAAACAGGCGAATGGTTCAGTTTTGGCGACCATGGGTGAAACAATGGTTTTGGCAACTGTTTGTGCGGAAAAGTCTGCCGTCGAAGGGCAAGATTTCTTTCCATTGACTGTTGACTACCAAGAAAAATTTGCATCTGCTGGTCGTATTCCAGGTTCACGTGATAGACGTGAAGGCAAAGCATCAACTGCTGAAACATTGACAGCACGTTTGATTGATCGCCCAATCCGTCCTTTGTTCCCAGAAACATTCAAGAACAAAGTTCAGATTATTGCCCAGGTGTTTTCTTATGACAAAGTCAATCAGCCTGACATTTTGGCAATGATTGCATCATCTGCTGCATTGGCTTTAAGTGGCGTTCCTTTCCAGGGGCCAATTGGTGCTGCTCGTGTTGGCTATGCAGACGGTGAATACATTTTGAATCCTTCTAAAAAACAGGTCGAAGATTCAGAAATGGATTTGGTTGTTGCTGCAACAAACAACGGCGTTTTGATGGTAGAATCTGAAATTGGCGAACTGGACGAAAAGACAGTTCTGGGTGCAGTTAAATTTGGTTTTGATGCACAACAGGCCGTTATCAACGCAATCAACGAATTGGCTGCCAAGGCTGGCAAAGAACGTTGGGCAACACCTGAAAAAACACCAGAACAGATTTTGATGGAATCTGATTTTGAACAGTTTGCACCTGCAATCGAAGCGGCTTTGCAAATCAAAGAAAAATTGGTTCGTTTGGAAACATTGTCAGACATTCATGCCCAGGCAAAAGCACGTATTCCAGAATTGTTCCCAGAAACAGAACGTGCCACATCTACGTTGGAATCATGGGCTGATGAAGTTATTGAAAATTTAACAGCACGTATTATGCGTGGCAACATCTTGGCTGGCAAACCACGTATTGACGGCCGTGATAACAAGACAGTTCGTCCAATTGAAATTGAATTGGGTGTTCTGCCACGTGCACACGGTTCAGCATTGTTTACCCGTGGTGAAACCCAGGCTTTGGTATCATTGACATTGGGTGGTGGCAAAGACGCATTGCCAATTGAATCATTAGATGGTGCCGAAGAACGTGATTTCATCTTGAACTATAACTTCCCAGGTTATTCTGTTGGTGAATGCAAAGGTTTGAAATCTCCGGGTCGTCGTGAAATTGGTCACGGAAACTTGGCATGGCGTGCAGTTCATCCAATGGTTCCAACCCGCAGCGAATTTGATTATGTAATCCGTATTGTATCGGATATTTTGGAATCAAACGGTTCTTCATCAATGGCGACAACATGTGGTGCGACATTGGCGATGATGGACGGTGGTGTTCCAATGAAACGTCCGGTTGCAGGTATTGCAATGGGCTTGATTAAAGAAGGTGATGATTACGCTATCTTGACTGACATCTTGGGTGACGAAGATCACTTGGGTGATATGGACTTCAAGGTAACAGGAACAGACCAGGGTATCACAGCCTTGCAGATGGATATTAAAATCACATCTATCACATTTGAAATTATGGAACATGCATTGGCTCAGGCCAAAGATGGTCGTATGCACATCTTGGGCAAGATTGAAAAGGCAATCAAAAAGCCACGCTGCAATGTTTCAGAATATGCTCCACAGGCATATACAATGAAAATCAACCCAGACAAAGTTCGTGAAGTAATCGGCAAGGGCGGTTCTGTAATTCAGGCTCTGGTTCGTGAAACTAACACGATTATTGACTTGGAAGACGATGGATCAATTAAAATTATGGCAACAACCAAAGAAGATGCAGACGAAGCAATCCGTCGCATCAAAGACATTGTTGCAGAACCAGAAGTTGGCCAGATTTACAAAGGAACAGTTTCTGGTATGAAAGACTTTGGTCTGTTTGTTAAAATTATGAACGGATTCGAAGCAATGGTTCATATTTCTGAAATCACCGGCGAACGTATTGCAAAAATCGAAGATACAAAAATCAAAGAAGGTGATACAGTTTACGTTCGTTATCTGGGTGCTGACAAACGTGGCAAAACACGTATGTCAATGGTTGGTATCGACCAGAAAACTGGTGAAGAAATCAAGAAATAAGGACTGTAATTGATATGAAACCTGAACAGTTGAATTGGTCGGACTTTAAATGGGCGGTGCATCTGGATTGCAAAGCCCACAAAGTTCCAGCAATCAAGAAATTTGTAACAGAAAACTATTTTCCATGTATCGTAAAAAACAAGGAAACAGGTAAATACGCTTTTCAGCTGTCCAGATTGGACAAAGCGCCGTCTGGGGCAGAACGTGTGTTGCCGATGATGACTGGAAAAACCGAGTTTGCAACAGAAGCAGAAGCAATCACAAACGCAAACGAAGTAATCATTCCAGACTTGGAATTTAGTCCGATTTTTGCGTGGACAAATGAAATTCCACGCCGTGCAATTCAAATGTTGCACATTGAAAAACAAAAATAAATAACAGGGAGAGATTAAATGGATATGGAAGCATTAATGGCTCAGGCTGCTGAATTACAGGCCAAGGTTGCCAATGCCCAGGAACAACTGGCAAAAACAACGGTCAAGGGTATTGCTGACGGTGGTGCATGCATCATCGATATGACTGGGAAATACGATATGGTAAAATTGACAATCCGTCCAGACGTTTTATCTGGTGGTGCGGCGGCTGTTGAACAGGCTGTTATGGCTGCCTACCTTGACGCCAAGGAAAAGGCTGATACAATAATCGACCAGGTTATGGGTGCGGCGACTGCTGGTGTTCCAATGCCATAATGTATAAAATCGATAAAAAAGAAATCCCCGATTTGGGGATTTTTTTATTTTCCAAAAATAAAAGATTTGTTTTGTGAAATCTCAATAATTGCATCAATGTTGTCGTTTTCTGCGGTTCGTTGGCGTTTAGTTTTTCCACAAACCTCACAAACGTGTGTTATTATAAATCTGTCGCCGTCTGGGCTAACAGAAACGGGCTTCATCATTCCGCCACATGTTGCCGCCCGATCGCCTGGATTGTTGTCAACGTGTTTTGACCACAGACAATTTGGACAATGGTTTGTATATCCGTTTCCACGAACAACTGCACCACAATGGGTGCAGTTAAAATCTTCGACTGTTTTTGTAAAGCCTTTCATTATATCCCCAATGCATTACGATACATTTGTGTCAGTTCGTCGGCTTCGTCAATTTCATCTGGATCCAGTTTACGCAGACGAATCATCTGGCGGATATATTTTGGGTCATAACCTGCAGATTTAGCCTCGGAATAAATTTCTTTGATGTCTGCTGCAATGGCGGCAGTTTCTTCATTTAACTTTTCAATACGTTCAATAATACTCAACAACTGCTGGTTATCAAAAGCACCGTGATTTGCTTGTTTCATTTCTGTTTTCCCCTTGTTTATTTATAAAAGTTATGATATATCATAAATCACAAAAATCAAGAAAAACAAAAATACGAAAAACACAAGGGATGTCAAATGAACAAGTTTACCAAAATTACCGCATCAATTGGTCCAAAATGCGAAGACCGTGAAACACTAACCCGTATGATTCAGGCTGGGGTAAATATGTGCCGTATGAATTTTAGTCATGACACAGGCGATGTCCAGGGACGTAAAATAGATATGATTCGTGAAATATCAGCACAGTTAAATACACCTGTTGCAGTAATGATTGACTTGCAAGGGCCAAAACATCGCATTGGGAACTTTGCAACCGAAGATAAATATCCACTGGAAATCGGTCAGAAGTTTACATTTGACACAGATCAGACACCTGGCGATTCAACCCGTGTTCAGTTGCCAGATGCTGATGTCTTGGAGTCATTAAAGGTTGGTGATAGAATTCTGTTGAATGACGGTAAAATAGAAATGCGTGTTGATTTTGCATCTGCGACCCGTGTTGATGCAACTGTTATTCGTGGCACAGAAATTTGGTCACGTCGTGGTTTTAATTTGCCAGACACAGAAATCAACACATCTGTTTTGACAGCCAAGGATCGCAAAGACTTGGAATATGCGATTACCAAGAAACCAGATTGGGTTGCAATATCATTTGTGCAACGTCCAGAAGACATTGCCGAAGTTCGTGATTTTATCACCGAACGCACATCGCACCCAATTAAAATTATTGCTAAAATCGAACGTCCAAATGCAGTTGAACGCATAACAGATATTGCGGCCATTGCAGACGGTATTATGATTGCACGAGGCGACTTGGCAGTTGAAGTTCCATATGCGTCTGTTCCTGCGATTTCACGTCATATTATTCGTGAATGTCGCAAAATGAACAAGCCTGTTATTGTTGCGACACAAATGTTGGGTTCAATGGTAAACAGTGAATTTCCAACCCGTGCTGAAATCACAGACGTTGCAAACACAGCATACTTGCGTGCGGATTCAACAATGACGTCCGAAGAAACAACAATCGGTATGAATCCTGTAAATGTTATTGAAACAATGTATAATATTTTGGCAAATGCAGACAGTGATGCGATTGCAAATCCATTTGATTGGTCACGTGTTGAAAATGTTCCAGAAAATGACTGGTCACGTTCTGTTGCGTCAATGGCGTATTTGAACCGTGCGTCTGCAATTGTTGTGTTTGCTCGTGATACGATTACAGCGACTGAAATTTCTTGTCGTAAACCAGATATCCCAGTTATTGCGGTATGCAATGAATCTGTAATTGCGAACCAGTTGTGTTTAGCACGTGGTGTATTCCCAATTTATGACAACGAATTGTTTGGGATGCGTGATGCGTTTAATGCGGCTCGTCGCTTTAACATAAATAATGGCAAGATAGTTATTGTGGACGAAGACAAGATTAGCCTTCGCACATTGGACTAAAAAACAATCCCCCGCTTTGGGGGATTTTTAATTATTGACCCACATACAATTTTTTTACTAACATTTATTGTATGAGAAGAATGTTCCCACTTTTTTTTGCATTGTTTTTTTGTGCAACTGCTAACGCAGCACAGTATCGTGCAGCATTGGTTGCAGATATGGACACAGGTCGTGTTTTATACCAAGAAAACGCAAATGAATTAAATTATCCAGCAAGTTTAACAAAAATAATGACATTGTATTTAACGTTTGATGCGCTGGAACATGGTCGTCTGGCATTAGACGATTATCTGATTGTATCACAGTCTGCCGCAAATGCAGAGCCTGTAAAACTAGGGCTTGCAGCTGGCTCTAAAATTCGGGTCGAAGATGCGATAAAGGCATTGGCTGTTTACAGTGCAAATGACGTTGCACGTGTGTTGGCAGAAAATCTAAAAGGTGGTCAAGAAGAATCCTTTGCAGACTTGATGACCCGTGTCGCACGTGAAATAGGACTGACGAATACGAATTTTGAAAATTCATCTGGTTTGCCAAATGATGACCATTTATCAACGGCACGTGATATTGCGCTGCTGTCAATGGCGGTATATAAACACTTTCCACAGTATTGGCACTTTTTTGGGATAAAGTCTTGGACATATAACGGTAAAACATATACAAATGGAAATCGCCTGTTGACGTCTTTTAATGGTTGCGATGGTATGAAGACTGGTTATACAAAGAAATCTAAATATTCACTTGTTGCGACTGCACATCGTAATGGTTCGCATTTGATGTCTGTGGTGTTGGGGGCAGAAAACAAAGACGTTCGTGCCAATGTCGCAGCCCAAATGTTAAATCGTGGTTTTACAATGTTGGGAAATGGTTCGCAGCCAATTGTCAAGAATACACCTGTTGCACCTGTGCAGACGTCGCATCAAACTCAGCCTGCACCGCAACCGTCATATAATCAGCCGGCGTATAATCAAACAGCGGCAAATCCAACAACATTTGCAGGTGCGTATAATTCTGCAACTGCAAACGCAATGCCAAAATATTCAGGTGCTGCAATAACCCAGACTGCAACATCGGCGGGTGGAACAGGTGTTCAGTTTGGTGCATTTTCATCTGAATCAGCGGCTCGTTCTCAGGTTGCAAATGTCAAAAATAAATTGGGTGCAACCGCAGTTGTTGAACCAACAGGCACTGGGCTTTACCGTGTGCGTGTCTATGGTTTGTCTGAATCTGCAGCCCAGAACTTAAAATCGTCTGCAACTGCAAACGGTATTGACAGTTATGTTTTTCACTAGTATTTTATATACGCTATGAATCCAAAAATTGAAAAGTTGATAAAACTGTTCGCAAAATTACCACGTGTTGGCACACGTGGTGGTCAGCGTATTGCCCTTTGTTTATTACAAGATAAAACAGGTCGTGCAAATGCACTGGCATCAGCAATAATTGATGCTTCTGAAAATATTGCACCGTGTCCACGTTGTGGTGTTTTAACTGATCGTGGGGCAGGGGTGTGTGAATACTGTCGTGATGCATCTCGTGCAAATGGTCAGTTGTGTATTGTTCGTGACCTGGCTGATGTTTGGACACTGGAAAAATCATCTGTGTTTCACGGTCGGTATCATATTATTGGTGGTTTGTTGTCTGGGGCGTCTGGCGTTTTGCCCCAAGATTTGAATATCAACACTTTGACGGGGCGTATTAGCGATGAAAAAATCACAGAAGTTATATTTGCTCTGCCGAACACGGTCGAAGGTAAAACGACCCAGCATTACATAATATCGGTTATTGGTGAAACAGACGGTGTTTCGTATTCAGAACTTGCCTCTGGCGTGCCATTGGGCGGTGATTTAGATTATTTAGACGAAGGAACGTTGACATTAGCGTTTGGGGGGCGTAAATCATTATGACAGATTTAATTACATCTTTGCCACCTGTGTCTGCAATGATGATTGAATGTGGGCTAGAACCTAAAAAGCAGTTTGGTCAGAATTTTTTGTTTGATTTGAATTTAACAGGCCGTATTGCTAACAGTGTTCCTGATATAAAAAACACTAATGTTGTAGAAGTTGGACCTGGGCCAGGTGGTCTTACCCGTGCGATTTTATTAGCAGGTGCCAAGCAACTGATTGCGATTGAAAAGGACAAGACAACCGAGCCGATATTGTCGCAAATTATTGATGCATCAAAAGGTCGCTTGTCTGTAATTTATGATGATGCATTGCGTGTAGATTTTTCAAGGTTGGGTTTTGATGAATATGCAGTATGTGCGAACTTGCCGTATAATGTTGGTACAGAGTTATTGATAGGTTGGTTAAAAAAGATTGCGACTGGTGAACGTATAACATCGCTGACCTTGATGTTCCAGCGAGAGGTTGCTCAGCGAATCACCGCCCGTCCTAGTGATGAACATTATGGTCGTCTGGCTGTTTTAACATCATTACTTGCCAACGCCAAGATTTTATTTGATGTTCCAAACACAGCCTTTGTTCCACGTCCACGTGTTCAAAGTGCTGTTGTTCAAATAATTCCAGATGCTCAAAAGATTTCGCAAATTTCAGACATTACCAAGATTGAACAAATCACCGCAAAACTGTTTGGGCAGCGTCGTAAAATGATACGTGGGATTATGCCTGGTGTTGATTGGTCTGCGTTTGGTCTTGACGGAACAGAGCGTGCTGAAAATCTTGCACCAGAAACATTTGCAATCTTGGCAAATAATTTGTTATAGTTTTTTATATCAGGGGAACGGGGGGGATAATGTCGTTATCATTACTCGCATTTTTTGCAATTGTTTTTACATTGGTTTATACGCTACGTATGGCTAAAATCGGTTCTTTGGTTGCGTTTTTATTCGCAGGCGTTTTATCTGGGCCGTATGTTTTTAATCTGTTTGAATTATCAGATGCCTGGACGTTTCTGGGTGATATGGGAATATTATTTTTGTGGTTCAGTATTGGACTGGAAATAAATATCAAGCGTCTGTGGCGTATGAAACGCACGATATTTGGTTTTGGTGCTGCCCAGGTAATGATGGTTGCGGTCATGTTGTTCCCATTGTTGTTTGGACTGACAACTTGGTCTATTCTTGGGTGCATAATGGTGTCGCTAATGTTAGCAATGTCCAGCACTTCTGTTGATTTGCAGTTGTTGACAGAACGTAATCAGTTAAATACAGAAATGGGGCGGCAAACATTTTCAATTCTTTTGTTCCAAGACCTATTGTCGATTCCGTTGTTGGCAATGCTACCTGCACTGGCAGGGCGAACATTTAACCTGGGGGCAACTGCAATAGATGTTGGTGTAATATCTGTTGTTCTGGTTTTATCTGTTGTCTTGATGGGGCGTTTTGTAATGACGCCATTATTCCGTCAGGTTGCAAAACTTAAATCCAAAGAAGCCTTTTTGCTTGCAGTAATGCTGAATATTGTTGTTTGGGCTGTTTTGGTTGACTTGATTGGTTTGCCAGCAGGTCTAGGTGCGTTTTTGGCAGGTATGTTGATGTCAGAAACAATTTATCGTCATCAAATTACCGCTGAAATTTCGCCTTATGCAACATTATTTCTGGCGTTTTTCTTTATCTCATTGGGTATGGGGCTAGACCTAAAACTGCTAGGACATTATTGGTATGTTGTTCTGTTTGGTGTTATAGGGTTGATTGCGTTAAAGTTTTTTGCAATATTCATTGTTGCACGTGTTCGTGGTATCAACGCACCTGATGCATTGATGATTTCTTTGATTCTAGCTCAGGGTGGTGAATTTGCATTATTGATGCTGCAAACAATGAAGACCAGTGGGATTTCTGCAATTCCATCTGGCCACAAAGAAATCTTGACGGCGATAATAATCCTATCGATTATGATAACTCCGCTATTGTTAGGCTTGCATGATTATTTGCAGCGAAATGGACGGTTGTTTCCTCAGCGTCAATCACGCAAAATAGAAATGAATAAATCAGAAGTTCAACCTGATGTGATTGTTTGTGGTTTTGGTCGTGTTGGTCAAATTATATGCCAAATGCTGGACGCAAAAAAGATTCCATATGTTGCGATTGACCTAGATGTTAACGCTGTTATGATGGGGCGTGAAATGGGCTTTAATGTAGTCTATGGAAATACGACCAGTCGTGATGTGTTATCTGAATTTGGTCTGCGTCCACGGCGTGTAAAATCAGTTGTTGTTGCATTGGATAATGCTACTACTGCCAAACGAACAATATTGACAGTCCGTTCGATTGCACCACGTGTAAAAATATTTGCCCGTGCTCGTAATCTGGCTGATTCACAGATGTTGATGACCCAAGGCGTTGAAACAGTAATGCCAGAAACCATAGAATCTTCATTTTTATTGGGCTTTGGTGTCTTGTCTGATTTAGGCGTATCTGAACGCAGTATAAATAACCTGCTAACCGAAATGCGTCAGGATAATTATGCAGTCTTATCGACTGTGATTTCGGACAAACGTGATTGATTGTTGGTTACAAAAAAGTCCCCATTTTTTGGGGACATTTTATTTGCATTTCACCTTGCATATTGTTATATTTCAACCTATATAGAACGGAAAGGCAAACATGAAAAAAATAACATTGATTTTATCAGTCATTTTTGGTGTGTTGTTCTTGGATTTGGTGTCCAAGGGGGCATTGTTGTATTTAATCACGGGTGGCGTTCCCTTGTTTGGTGCTGCGTGGGACGTTGTTTCTGTGCCGTATTTAATGGCATTTGTGTGCGATTATTTTAATATTGTCTTTACATGGAATCCTGGTGCATCATTTTCAATGTTTCGTGCCCTGGGCGAAGCGACTCCGATAATATTGATATTTGCAACTGGTGCAATAATTGGAATGATATTGCATTATTTGTTTACTCGTGCCAAGTCGTATGAATTGGTGCCATTGTCATTGATTGCTGGTGGTGCAATTGGTAATTTGATTGACCGCATCAGATTTGGTGCAGTGGTTGATTTTCTAGATTTTCATATTGGTGGTTGGCATTGGCCTGCGTTCAATATTGCAGACATTTGTATTGTTGTCGGTGTTGGTTTGTATTTGTTAAATATGTTCCTTGCCCGTCGTCGTTGTTTAAAAAATATAAAGGATGGTAAATAAAAATGGTTCAGTATATGGATAAAAATTCTGGTTTTAATCAGTGGAATGCGAACAAGAATGCAAGCCAACGCAAATCTCCATTTTCAGGCTTTTTGTGGTGGACATTGATGTTTATTGCTGCTTGGTGGGCAATTGGTGCGATTACATCGCCTCGGCAGACTGTGCAATCAGATGCCGTCATAACGACCAGCGAAGATTTATCAAGTGTTCCGACATCAACAATTTCGTCTGATAACATAACGGCAACGGTTCAAGGCTTGCGTATATCAGATATTGCACTGACAAATTTTGCAGCCTCTCCAGATACTACCGAGCCAGTTGTTTTATTAGGCAAAGATGATAATTTTATCGAAGTAGGCTTACTTGCCACTGGCACAACTGCTCCTGTTTCTACGACCGCTTGGTCTGGTCAAGAAGGAACATACACATGGCGTAATACAGACGGTATTGAATTTGTTCGCAGCATCGTTGCAGACGGTTATACAATAACAATTACAGATACTATCAATAATAAATCACGTTCAGATATATCTGTTGCACCTTATGCAAGAATTGTTCGTGAGAATGATAAAGCCTCTGCTGCTGGTGTGTCAAACGGTGCGATTGCGTATGTGAATTCTGACGTAGAAGACGTAGCCTGGTCAAAGCTAGATAAAAAATCATATGCCTATTCAACAACAACTGGCTTTGCAGGATTTACAGATCAGTATTGGGAAACAGTTGCATCTGTTTCATCACCTGATCAAACAATCCGCATTAAAAAGTCAGGCGATAAATATGCATCTGACATTGCGGCGTCTGCTGTTCCTGTTGCTGCTGGCACAACTGCAACACTCACAACCAATCTGTTTACTGGTCCACGTGATCAGACTGTTTTGGATTATGCGGAATCAAAGATTCCAGGAATTGCCGAAACGATTGATTATGGTTGGTTCTGGTTCTTGGCACGTCCAATGTTGTGGTTATTAAATGCAATTCACAGTATTGTGATGAATTATGGTATTGCGATTATCATAATGACAATTTTACTGCGTATGCTGATGTGGCCTTTGACCCGCAAATCATATGTTTCAATGGCTGCGATGCAGAAAATGCAACCAGAAATGCAACGTATCCAGAAATTGTATGCAAATGATAAAATGCGTCTGCAAATGGAAATGATGAAACTGTATCAAACGCACAAGACATCACCAATGTCAGGCTGCTTGCCAATGTTGATTCAGATTCCAATATTCTTCGCATTGTATAAGGCCTTGTTGGTATCTGTTGCGATGCGTAATGCACACTTTTTGTGGATATCTGATTTATCTGCGATGGATCCATACTTTATATTACCTATAATGATGGGTGCAACCATGTGGATTCAGCAACGTTTACAGTCGCCAAAAACATCTGGTAATGGCAATGATGTTGCTGCCCAGACTCAACGAATGATGCGTTGGATGCCAATATTGTTTACGGTAATGTTTGCTTGGATGCCGGCAGGATTAGTTTTGTATTGGACGGTATCGAATATATTTGGGATAATCCAAATGGAAATGATAAAACAAAAAAACAAGTAAAAAAAAATACGCCACAAGGGCGGATTTTTATTTTAGGTTCAGTTTTTTATACAACGCCTCTGGCGTTTGAATCCATGGGGATTTTAGTTTTATCATTGTCTTGGTCAACTGCACACAGGTAAAACATAATTCAGTATTTACTGCTGTGTTTAATTGGCCAGCAAAGACCAAGAACTGCCACCCGTGCTTTTGCAAGATAAATAAATCACGCAATTTTAATTCTATTTTTTTAATGTTATTGTGCTTTACAAATTGATATAGAATCATTTTGTTTTTATGAACGTAAATAGGTGCGACGTGCTTAAAATTCTTGCAGAACAGTTTTGCCAAAAATTTATTAGATTTATTTGAAAATGCAATTATAAACATTTTTTTTTGCCTGTTATTTTGTGTAAAAGCAAATCCCCAATCGGGGATTTTGATTATTCAATCCAGCCACGCTGACGAGCATTTTGTTCCAGTTCACGCATTGCGTTTCGCCACTGTTCTGCTGCACGATTTTCTGCCCAAATATGTTGATGAGGAGCTCGTCTTTTGTCGCCAAATTTTTTCATTACTACTAATTGTTCTTCGGTCAATTTTCCTGCCAGATATAATTTTGTGATCATTGATTCTACATCTAAAATTTCGCATGGTCTGCGTGTTTGAGACGAACGATTCCGCATAAAAGTATTGTTCTGAACAGCTTTTGAATACAAAAACCAAAACCATAATTGTTCTGCATTTTGAAATTTTTCAGTCTGAATCATAGGCATTGTTTTGGTCATTTTTCTTTCTCCTTTTTTTTATATTTCCCACCTAGCACTATCTATAGTATAAGAAAAGATTCCTGTAAAACACTACAACCAATGGTTGAAGTTCGAATCGAAAAACAGATTCGGTTCTGAAAATTGGATTGTGCTTTGCGAATCGAATTTTTTCTTTGTTTCATATTTTTTATAAAAAAAAGTGTGCCAACTGGCACACGGTTTTCTATTTATCTTAATCAAAGTCTTATGTGAAATTTTTCTCCTTTGTAAATATTGTTAAATTAAAACCCGCCGATGGCGGGTTTGTTTATTACAGAATTGGTGGGAAGCAATCACCGCCTGTTTCAGGGCAACAGTTAAATCCTTGTTCGCCCATATCGGTGTATATTTCTCCTGGACAGCAACCATTTGCATCTGGTGCAATATCGCCTTCGCACATTATTTGTTCAACGACTTCCTCGACCGCTGGTTTCTCAGGTTTCTCAAATGGATTTTCAATTGCACCTGTTTCTTCGTCGTATTTCAGGCCCAACACCTGTTCATTATATGCTTGCTGCCCCTGATCTGCAACATATGCAATACTGTTCTGATTGCTTGTTGATTGCTGATTTTGGAATACAGCTTCCTGCTTTGCATTATTTATTGCCTTATATTGACTAGACTGGCAATAGAACAACACTGTTCTGTAATCTAGGCCTGCGTTGTATATCTCTTCTGCACTTGCTGTAACCTTGCCTGTGCTTAAATCGCAATACTGTGCCAAATTAAATGAACGCACCTGACCAACCCATTCTTCCCCTGACTGGTCAATATTCACAGAGTTTGCAACGCTATTGTAATTAAACCTATTTTGTTGTAATGATTTACTGTAATAACTTTCCATCTTACAGCTTTTGCCACCGTCTGGACACACAACAATCAAGTCCTCTGGGGAATAGACTGTGATACGTGTTCCTGCTGCGATTGTAAACGGTGGAACAGTGTTATCCATCATATCGACCAACAGCTTTTGTGCAACCTGATTCCAGGCAGTAATGATTTCATTTTTTGCCAGTTCTGATGAACGCACAGTTCCACTTTGAACGACTGTGTTGTTGTCCAAATCGATTTGATTTACAAACGCATCGCTGACAGGAGCAATCAAATTCACCGCTGCTGGCACAATCGCTGTCAACATTGGCATAATAAATTGTTCCATATAATCAGTGCTGCCACGTCCTGGCACGCCAACACGTCCTTGGGCATCACCTGCAAAAGGCTGATTTCCTTGATTGTTAAAGTTAAATTCAACACCATCTGGTCGTATAAACTGATACCAGTTTATTTGCATACGTCCAATTGCCTTGTATGGGCCTGGCAAATCACCTGTCACATATCCCAGCATCAAAGTTCCTGTTGGGATAATAATATTACGTCCGTCGTCTGAATAAACGTTTCTATCAACAGTTGCACGAACGGGCAGGGGGCGTCCATTTTTGAAAACTTCTGCATCGGCTCGAACTTCAGATACAATAGTTGCAGGAATTGGCTTGTATTGACGCAAAATGAAACTGCGGTCATACGGTTGTGATGCAACAACGCCATCACCCGAAGTGCCAAATATTACTTCCGTAGTTTCTTTTAGCTTTAGTCCACCAAAAGCTTCCATACCGTTTGCAGTCAGGCGACCTGCACCACGACTGTTCATTACGACTGCATTTGCTTCATCCGAGTCCAGTTGGCGTGCACGATTTACAACCTTTATTGCAGGTGCATTAGACAGTTCTGGGATTTTGCCATCCCATGTTGCAGCAAAAACGATATGGTCTGCATCTGTTCCTATCTTTTTACCTTTGTTATCAGTGATAATACCATTGTCTGGATTGTATGTTCCTGTTGGTTTTTCGCAGTTTTTATCTGAAAATGGGTGAAATTTATATGTTCCACCATCGGGTTTTATCCAACCGATTTGGACGCCAAAATTATTATAACCTGGGAAAGCAAAGTCCGTGCATCCATCAGGGATTTCAATTTTTTCAGTTTTTGCTGTCTTTGTCACAGGTTTTTCAATCTTTACTGACGGAGAAATTGTTTCGACGTTCTTTTTAATTTCTTCTTTGACAGGCTCTGGTTCTGGCTTTGCTTCAATCACAGGCTCTGGTTCTGGCTCTGGTTCTGGCACGATGACAGGTTCTGGGATTGGCTCAGGTTTTTTTTCAACGACTGGTGAAACAGCCCCCAAGGTCAGAACAATTTTCGAAGTCTTTTTCATTGCATCAGTTTCATCTGCTTTGTGCCAGTCAACGAACACAGGAACTTGTTCTGTTGCCATTGGTGCAGTTGGTGCATATGAAACAATCACCCCACAGGCTAGATTTTCGTTTATCTGTCCCATTTCAGTGCAAGTTCCTTTGACATCAAATCCCTTGATGTCCTTGTGGCGACGAACAGAAATCACCTTAACAGGAGCTGTTGCAGAAATCTTGATTGTTTCAGTTTTTTTCTGTCCGATTGTCGTTTCTGCCCAGTTTATCATATCAGGGGAAATGACAATATCTACTGATCCGCTATCAGTGCTAGAAATATCTGATTTGCTTGATTTTTTATTATTTCCACTCAGCAGCAAGGTCAACAATATCAGCACCACAACAAATGCAGCCGCCATCAACAACCACTGCACCCGTTTTGGTGTATTTTGTCGCATTTCTGAAAACTGTTCTTTGAAACTAGCCATCCCTCAAATCCACTAATTTTATTGCATTCTTACAACGCTACAACTTGTTCCGCTAAATTTTAACAACTTGTCGCATAATGTTTGTGCTGTGTCAATATCTGCCAATGGGCCAATACGCAAGCGATACTGGCGTGCTGTTGTTGAGTCTGCACCTAATTCTCCGACACCTTGTTCATCAACTGCAAAGAAAACCATATTTTTATAAGGTGTCAACAATCCTTGACCATTTTCACCGCTGAATTTAGCCAACAACATTGTCCAATAATCGTCCAAGGCCTTGACAGAAGTATCTGATTTTAATTCTACGGCAACACCAACCTGATTACTTGAAATCAGTGGGATGTTGGTTTGTGGTAAATAAGCCCCTGCTGTATTTCGTTGTGTTGGCAACATGTTTACAACACTTCCTGACGAGCGAGGCATTGTCTGTGGTGCAGTAAATCCTGCTGGCATATAATATCCTGCACCAGTTGTCTGATTGACAGTTTGATTATTTTCAACGAATACAGGTGTCCCGGTATATGGTGTTCCCATACTCATTGCAGCCATACTGTCAGTATATGCGATGTTGCTTAGTGATTGTCCAGACAGCATACTCTGTGCAACATTTGCCTCTGCCAGTGCCATCACAGATGCGGTATCAGCAATCAAGAACGGTTTTTCACGTTTTTTGATGCAAACAATACGTTGTCCGCTACGCAGAACCATATCGCCCACGGCCTCTACAATCAACAAGCGACCGTCTTCACCATCTGTGCGGAATCCAACAGGAGATTCGCCACCTTCTACCAACAGTGAAACAACAGGGCGTTGCGTCATTGCGATAACCTTGTCGCCAAAATCAATGTATGTGAAGATACGATCACGCCAAACACGCTCTGGTGCGATTACATAGTCGTCTGGGTTTGGAACAAAGATGTCTAAATCGAAACGAAATTCCGAAGGATCGATTTTCATTGATTTAATCCAGCCATAGTCTTCGCCATCAACACCGACTGTATTTGTTGCGTTGCTTGAAGTTGCGGCCTTTTTGAATATAGAACTTGCCCCACCAGAAACAGGAACGTTTCCTGCGGTTGGCAGTGCAACATTGCCGTCCAGGACTACATCGACTTGTGAATATGTAATTTCACTGGAATTAGATGGTTCGCTACGCAAATAGAAGATATATTTATTTCCTGATTTGCCTGTTACAATCATATTAGTATCAGACCCTTGGTTAGAACCGACTGGTGAAATAAACATTGTCTGACCGCCCTGAGTCGCATCAATGTCAAACAAGTCTTGGTTTCCAACCATTGCATCTGCAATCTGTTCACCATTTGGCAATGTAACCATAGTTACCATTCCATTACGCAGTTTGATTGGTAAAACACTGCCTGCAGACCAAGCCAACTGTGCATATCCTGGTTTTGTGCTACCGCTGGCCATATTTGCCATTGGGTTATCCCATGCCTCTTGCACACCGTATTCTGTTATTGCAGAATATGCCGGCAACGTCAACAGACCTGCCAGGCAAAAAACAGACATATTAAATCTTAGTGCTTTTACGAAACTCATACCAATCCTTCCCATTTTTTATGTTGTTTTATTCTGTCTCACGAAAACCTGTATTTAAAGGGTCTCCATTGTCAGATATAACCTTGTATTCAGATACACGCAGTCCCAATGGATTTTCGATACGGTCTGCCCATTTGATTTGCGTTTTATCATTATCTTCTAATTTCAACTTTATTGTATAATCTTTTGTGATTGTATGTCCAGCATTATCAGTGCAGAAATATCTAAATTTTACCTGATATTGATCTTCGCTTGCCAAATATATCGGTGCACCATCAAAAATAACAGGGCATTGAAACTCAAAGTCAGGCATTCCTGCCATCATTGCGATGAACATATCGGTGTTTGCAAACTCGCCATAAACAGCATCTGTTGACATAATGCGAACTGCACCGTCGTTGCTGTTCCATTTTTTATGCATTGCCTTGGCATTTGTGAAAACTTCGTTTCTGTGTTGGATATATTCACGAACAAAGGCTTTTTTGTATCGATCCAGATTTTCGCTTTTTGGTTGCATTTGAATCAATCGAACGTCTTGGTCGTCACGGACAGCGGTTGCCAAAAAGAACACTTGTGGACGATTCAATGGGAACATTTTTACCAGTGTCACAGTCATTACGCCTAACGTCACCAAAGCAGCAGCCAGCACAAAAGTCATCAGTCTGGATAATAAAATTGGTGGTTGTATGCGGTTCTGCACGATGTTCCTCTCTCTTTAATTAAAGTGATTGTAGAAAAAAACAAATAGTCTGTGCAAGAAAAAATTTGCAATAACAAAAAACTAAAACAGGAAAAGTTATAAAAGGTGTTAAAAATATAGTTGCAAGGTAAAGAGAAAAATATTATAATATTTCCACTTGATTTTTTATATAAGTGTGCTATTCTGTCGCAGACTATTATGGTGGTGTGCGGCACATCGACAGGTATCAGATATGAACACACAGGGGCATAGTTCAACGGTAGAATATCGGTCTCCAAAACCGCGGATGAGGGTTCGATTCCTTCTGCCCCTGCCAGGAATAGTCAGGGTTAAATTACGTAATTTAGGCAGTTTTTTATGAAAAAAATACTGGATTTTTTTAAGTCAGTTCGCAGTGAATGGTTCAAGATTGTATGGCCATCACGTGACAGTGTCGTGCGTGCAACAATTATGATATTGGTATTTTCCGGGCTGGCGGCCTTGTTCTTTTTTGTTGTTGACAGTGTCTTGAATGCGATTGTTGGTTGGATTTTCTAAATCAGGCAAAGGAAGCAAAGATGGAAGAAAAGATGCAGTGGTTTGTTGTAAATGTTCATACAGGGTGCGAAGATAAGGTTGCACGTGGTTTACGTGAACAGATTGACAAGCGTCGTTTGAATGCGTTGTTTGGCGAAATTATGGTTCCAACACGTGAAGTTATCGAAATCAAGGCCGGCAAGCGTGTCAAAGCTGAAAGAAAGTTTTTTCCAGGTTATATCGTTGTTCAAATGGTTATGAACAATGAAACCTTTACCTTGGTTCGTCAGATTCCTCAGGTTGTTATGTTTTTGGGTGCACGCAACAAGCCGATTGCAGTTAGCGAGGCCGAAGCCCACCGTCTGATGAAACAGGTCGAAGAAGGTGCTGTTGCAATCGAAGACGTTGAATACGAAGTTGGACAGGAAGTTCATGTTATCGATGGTCCGTTTGCGGGCTTTAATGGAATTGCGTCCGAAGTTGATAATGTAAAACAAAAGATGACAGTAACAGTTCTGGTGTTTGGTCGTGAAACCAGCATGGAATTGGAATTTGACCAGGTAGAAAAGGTCTAAATAAAGTTTTTTGTGGTTTTCTGAAAAAAATACAGTAAAATCACAGCAACATGTGGTAGATACGCCAAATCGAACCACAACACAAACGAAAAAAACGGAGTGAAAAATGGCAAAGAAAGAAGTTAAGGGATTGGTTAAATTAGTCGTCCCTGCAAAACAGGCGAATCCTGCACCACCAATCGGCCCAGTTTTGGGTGCAAACGGTGTAAACATTGCAGAATTCTGCAAACAGTTTAACGACAAAACATCTGATAAAGAACCTGGAATGCCAATTCCATGTATTATCACTGTTTATACAGATCGCAGTTTCGAATTCATTATGAAATTGCCACCTGTGTCATACTATATTAAGAAAGCGTTGAAACTGAAAATCGGTTCACACAAACCAGGTCGTGAATTTGTTGGCACATTGACTCAGGCACAAATCAAAGAAATTGCCGAAGCAAAATTGCCAGACTTGAATTGCTCTACCATTGAATCTGCGATGAACATTGTTGCGGGTCAGTGTCGTTCTATGGGCGTAAAGGTGGAGGAATAATATCATGAAACTGACAAAGAAACAGCAGACTTGGAAAAACTTGGACACAGACAAAGTGTATTCTTTGGCTGATGCGATTGAAGTTTTGCGTGAATATGCATCTAAAAAGTTTGATGAAACACTGGAAATCGCTATCCGTTTGGGTATCGATGTAACCAAGGCAGACCAGAACATTCGTGGTATGTTGTCTTTGCCAAATGGCACAGGCAAGACAGTCCGTGTTGCTGTATTTACTGCAAATTCTCAGGACGAAGCGAAAAAAGCTGGTGCAGACGTTGTTGGTGCCGAAGAATTGATTGATTCTGTGGCAGCAGGCAACATCAATTTTGACCGTGTTATTGCAACACCAGATATGATGCCAAAGATGTCAAAAATCGCACGTGTTTTGGGGCCAAAGGGCTTGATGCCGAACCCAAAATTAGGCACTGTTACAAATAACGTTGCCGAAGCGGTTGCTACAGCCAAGGCAGGTCAGATTGAATACCGTGCAGAAAAGAAAGGTATTATCCACGCCGGTATTGGTAAAATGTCATTTGAAACCGCAAAATTGGTTGAAAATGCAGTTGCTTTGATTGACCAGTTGAAAAAGGTCAAACCTGCATCGTCTAAGGGTCAGTATATCTTGGGGATCTCGGTTGCAACAACCCAGGGCCCAGGTCTGAAAGTAGATGCAAAATAATTAAATGCGATGGTGGGCGACCACCGTCGCATAAACAGATTTCTGTCCAAGACTGATGGTGCTAACGCTTAATTTCCATCATAGACAAAGAAAAATTCTTTGGGGCAGGAACAAAAGCCCCATCCCTGGTAAAAACGGATGGATAAGTTAACAAAACAGAAGCTTGAAGGAAAAATAGATGAGACGCGAAGAAAAATCAGATTTGATTTCAGCGTTACAGTCGTCCCTGAAAGAAGCGAACGGTGTTTTCGTTATTGAAAACCATGGCTTGACAGTAAGCGAATTTGAAACATTGCGTAATGAATTGCGCCCATTGGTTTCTGTATTCAAGGTTGTCAAGAACCGTTTGATGAAATTGGCGTTAAAAGACACTGATTTCGAACCTGTATCCGAAATGTTGAAACGTCCAACTGCTGTTGCTGTTGCAACTGACGGTTTGGCGGTTACCAAGGTTTTGGCAAAATTTGCTGGTGAACACCCAAATTTGACAATCGTTGGTGGTAAAATGGATGCAGACGTTTTGGACGTAGACGGCGTTATGCAATTATCCAAGCTTCCTTCCCTGTTGGAAATCCGTGGCACAATCGCACGCATTTTGGTCGAACCAGCATCACGTTTGGCACGTGTATCCGCAGAGTATGGAAAAAAAGAACAATAAAATCAGAATACATTATTCTGACCTAAAACAAAAATTAGGAGTAAAAAAATGGCAGACATTCAGAAATTAGTTGAAGAATTGTCAAAATTGAGTGTTTTGGAAGCAGTTGAATTGTCCAAAGCATTAGAAGAAACATGGGGCGTAAGTGCTGCTGCTGCTGTTGCAGTTGCTGCTGGTCCTGTTGCTGCTGCAGCCGAAGAAAAGTCAGAATTTGACGTTGTTTTGGCTGAAATTGGTGCAAACAAATTGGCAGTTATCAAAGCTGTAAAAGAAGCTACAGGCTTGGGCTTGGGCGAAGCAAAAGCTTTGGTAGAATCTGCACCAAAGGCCGTTAAAGAAGGCTTGGCAAAAGACGAAGCTGAAAAATTGAAAGCTGCGTTGGAAGCCGCAGGTGCAAAAGTTGAATTGAAATAATTTAACTTTTTTTGAACCGATTGGTTCAATAAATCTGGTCGTATAAAACTACGACAAAACGCCGCCCGTGTGGGATAAAATCCCATGCGGGCACAAAGGCGTAAAAGACGAAAGTCAAAAAACATAAGACAAAAGCAGGGCAAAAAGGAGATTTTTAGATAAATTGTGTAATGATAATCGATTCAGAAACTGATTGATTATCCAAGATTTTTACCAAGATTCGTTCACAATTTGTTTAAGAATTTTCTTTTTGCCCTGCTATGTTTGCAAAACGCACAGAAAAAAGGATTAAAACCGATGGCAGTTATCCAGAAACTTAGAAAATCTTTTGGAAAAAGTTTTTTGCAAACTCCGCTTCCTGATTTAGTTGAAATTCAATATAATTCATATAAAAACTTCTTGCAGGCAGATGTCGCCCCAGAATCTCGCAAAGACATGGGGTTGCAAAATGTATTTAAATCAATGTTCCCAATCAAAGACTATGCCGGCATTGCCGAGTTGAAGTTTGTGGAATATACATTGGATAAACCAGTATACAACGTAAAAGAATGTATGCTGCGTAATATGACATACTCCAGCAAGTTGAAACTGAAGCTGAGCTTGACTTTATGGGATGTCGCCGAAGACGGCACAAAAAGCCTGCGTGACATCAAAGAACAAGAAATATTTATGGGCGAAGTGCCATTGATGACTGAACGTGGCAGCTTTATCGCATCAGGTGTTGAACGTGTTATTGTATCCCAGATGCATCGTGCCCAGGGTGTTGTTTTTGCGACAACCAAGGAATCAAAGGTTGCGGGAAATCCAACAACATATACCGCACGTATTATTCCAGAACATGGTTCTTGGATTGATTTCGAAGAAGCCAAAGGTATTATTTATGTTCGTATTGACCGCCGCCGCAAAGTTCCTGCGACGGTTCTGTTGCGTTGTTTGCCAAGTGCCCAAGACGAAAAGAAATGGGCAGAAGATCCACGCAAACCAACAATTCAGGGTATGTCAGATACTGAAATTTTGGGTGTATTCTATAATCGTATTCCATTGGCATTTGATGGTAAAAATTGGGTTGGCGAAACAGCCAGTTTCCAGGGCTTGGATAAATTTAGCCTGAACTTTGATTTGTTGTCAACCAAAGGCAACAAGACAATCTTGGCCAAGGGCGATCGTCTGAACGGCAAGAATACCAAGAAATTGATGGCAGAACAGAATTTCGAAATCGAATCAGAAGCATTAGAAGGCGAATATCTGTTTGACCCAGTTATCTCTGGCGATGAAGTTATCTTCCCAGCAGGCACAGAAATCACCGAAGAAGTATTAAAGACACTGGACGAATTAGCTATCAAAGAAATCAGTCTGATTGCAATTGATAACAAAACAGTCAGTGCTCATATCCGCAACACATTGTTAGCAGATAAAACAACAAATCGTGAAGAAGCCCTGATTGAAATCTATAACATTATCCGTCCGGGTGAACGTCCAACATTGGAAGCTGCAATCAATCTGTTTATGCGTCAAGGCTTTGAACCTGCATATTATGATTTGTCTGCTGTTGGTCGTTTCAAGATGAACAAACGTTTGAAAATCGACTCTGGTAAAAAACCAGAAGACGAACGCTTGTTGACTAAATCTGATTTCTTGGCAGTGTTAAAGACATTGACAAACATCATCGACCGCAAAGATACAGTTGATGACATTGATAACTTGTCAAATCGTCGTGTTCGCACAGTTGGCGAATTGCTGGAACAGAATTTCCGCACAGGTATGGTTCGCATTGAACGTTTGGTTCGTGAAGCATTGTCTTCTCAGAATATTGCAAACATGCAGCCACAAGATGTTATCAATGTAAAGCCATTGATGTCATTGGTTTCTGAATTCTTGGGAACATCACAGTTGTCTCAGTTTATGGATGCATATAATCCATTGTCAGAACTGGAACACAAACGCCGTATTTCTGCATTGGGTCCAGGTGGCTTGAACCGTGACCGTGCAGGCATCGATGTCCGTGACGTTCACCCAACACACTATGGTCGTCTGTGTCCAATTCACACCCCAGAAGGTGCGAACATTGGTCTGATTAACCACTTGTCAACATATGCACGTGTAAATCCATACGGATTCATTGAAACACCATACTATGTTGTCAAAGATGGCAAAGTCACCAGTGAAATGAAATATTTGACTGCAGACGAAGAATTGGGTCATAAAATCGCTCAGGGTAATACCCCAACTGCCAAAGACGGCACATTTACCGAAGATACGGTTACTGCACGTGTTGACGGCGAATTTACTATGGTATCCAAGGACGAAATTGACCTTATCGACGTTGAGCCACGTCAGGTGGTATCTATCGCAACAGGTTTGATTCCATTTGTTGAAAATGACGACGCTAACCGTGCATTGATGGGATCGAACATGCAACGTCAGGCTGTTCCATTATTGCGTGTTCAGGCACCATTGGTTGGAACAGGTATTGAACGTGAAGTTGCACGTGATTCTCGCACTGGTAAGGTTGCAAAACACAGTGGTGTTGTTGAATCAGTTGACGCAAATCGTATTGTGGTAAAATGTATGAACAGCCGCAATGTTGTGACAGGCGTTGATATTTACAACTTGGAAAAATTCGAACGTTCAAACAGTGAAACAATCATTCACCAGAAACCATTGGTCAAGGTTGGCGACCGTATTTCAATGGGCGACATCATTGCTGACGGTTCATCTATGAACTATGGTGAATTGGCATTGGGTCGCAACGTCTTGGTTGCATTTATGCCATGGCGTGGATATAACTACGAAGACTCTATTGTTATCTCTGAACGCATTTCACGTGACGACGTATTTACATCTGTAAAAATCGTTGAAAAGGAATTCAAAGTTCGTGACACCCAGTTAGGGCCAGAAGCATTGACTCGTGATATTCCAAACGTCGGTGAAGAAGCGTTAAAGAACTTGGACGAATCAGGTATTATCTATGTTGGTGCCCGTGTAAAACAGGGTGATATTTTGGTTGGTCGTGTGACACCAAAATCAGAAACACTGTTGACACCAGAAGAAGCGTTATTGCGTAACATCTTTGGTGAAAAGGCACTGAATGTAAAGGATACATCACTGCGTGTTGGTCCAAACGAAGAAGGAACAGTTATCGGTGTAAACGTTTTGACCCGTCACGGTGTCAAGAAAGACGAACGCACCCAGATGATTGAATTGCAGAAAATCGAAAAAATCAACAAAGACCGTGAAGAAGAAATTGCAATTATCGAAAAGGGCTTTGCTGATCAGATTTTCCAAATCGCAGAAAACCTGGAAATCGAAGCAGGCACTGGCAGTTTGAAACCATTTGTTGGCAAGAAACTGACAGGCGAAGTCTTTGAAGGTGTCCGTGCATCTGATATCAAGAAATTGGTTGTCAAGGACAAAGAAGCCCAGGAAAAAATCGAAGAACTGCGTGAACAGCACGTTCAGAAATTAAAGATGCTGAACGACAAGGCTGATGCGGAAGTTGCCAAAGCGACTGAAAGCAATTCATTGAATGCTGGCGTTTTGAAGGAAGTGAAAGTTTACATTGCACACAAGATGAAATTACAGCCAGGTGATAAAATGGCGGGTCGTCACGGAAACAAGGGTATTGTATCCAAGGTTGTCCCTGTCGAAGATATGCCACACTTGGCGGACGGAACACCTGTTGATTTAGTTTTGAATCCGTTGGGTGTGCCATCACGTATGAACATCGGTCAGATTTTGGAAACTCACCTTGGTATGGCTGCCCGCACATTGGGTGCTCAGATTGGTGCAGTTTTGGACGAAGTCAAGGCCAAGCGTGCTGTAACTGACGATTTACGCAAAGAAATGGGCAAGGTATATGGTGCTGACGTTGCTGAAAAACTGGAAAAAATGACAGACACAGACGTTCGTGCCCAGGCTGCATTATTGCGTGACGGTGTTCCAATGGCGACACCAACATTTGACGGTGCGACATCCGAAGACATTCGTGGAATGTTGAAATTAGCAGGTCTGCCAGAAACAGGTCAGTTTGATTTGTATGACGGTATGACAGGTGAAAAGTTTGCCCGTCCAGTGACAGTTGGTATTATGTATATGCTGAAACTGCATCACTTTGTTGATGAAAAGATTCACGCACGTTCAATCGGTAATTATTCATTAGTTACCCAGCAGCCATTGTCAGGTAAGGCCCACATGGGTGGTCAGCGTTTGGGTGAAATGGAAGTGTGGGCACTAGAAGCCCACGGTGCAGCCCACTTGCTGCGTGAAATGTTGACGGTAAAATCTGACGATATCACCGGCCGTAACAAGATGTATGAATCCATCATCAGCGGCAGTGATGATATCCAGACCGGCACACCAGAAGCGTTCAACGTATTTGTGCGTGAACTGCGTGGGCTTGGGTTAGCGATGACCCCAAAAAAAATTGATTAGTGGTTAGGCTTGGTTGCCACATTTTGTGGCAACCAAACTGACAACACTAATGACTAACCACTAACAAACTCTTTAAGCGACTGAAAGGAGCGAAATATAATGAGCAATATGTTGCAAAAGATATTTGGACAAATTGAAACCAAGGAACAGTTTGATGCACTTCGCATTACAATTGCGTCTCCCGAAGAAATTTTGTCCTGGTCCCATGGTGAAGTTAAGAAACCAGAAACAATTAACTATCATTCAATGAAACCAGAAGCCGAAGGTCTGTTCTGTCAGCAGATTTTTGGTCCTGTCAAAGACTATGAATGTGCCTGTGGGAAGTATAAAAGAATTAAATTCCGTGGCGTTGTTTGTGAAAAGTGCGGTGTAGAAGTTGGGTCTTCATCTGTTCGTCGTGAACGCATGGGGCATATTAAATTGGCGATGCCAGTTGCCCACACATGGTTCTTGCGTGAAGGCAAGATTGCAACACTGTTGAACAATCTGCCACAAAAGAAACTGGAACAGGTTATTTCATACGATGCATATATCGTAATTGAACCAGGTTTAACAAATCTGAAATTGTATGACGTTACCAGCGAAGACGAATACCAGGCAGCAGTTGAAGAATTTGGTGCTGACGCATTCCGTGTTGGCATTGGTGCCGAAGGTGTTCGTGAAATCATCAGTGGCTTGGATATGGGCGACGAACGCACACGTCTGCGTACAGAATTGGCTGAAACAAAATCAGAAACAAAACGTCGTGCACTGATTAAACAGTTAAAATTGGTCGAAGCGTTCTTGGATTCCAAGACAGAACCAGCATGGATGATGCCGGATATTATCCCTGTTATCCCACCTGATATGCGTCCATTGGTGACATTGGATGCAGGACACGTTGCTGCGTCTGACTTAAATGACTTGTATCGTCGTGTTATTATCCGTAACAATCGTCTGAAAAAGTTTATGGAAATGCACGCCCCAGACATTATTATCCGCAACGAAAAACGTATGTTGCAGGAAGCGGTTGATTCATTGTTTGATAATGGCCACAAGGCACGTCCAATGGTATCTCAGAACCGTCGTCCATTGAAATCATTGTCTGATTCATTGCGTGGTAAATCTGGTCGTTTCCGTATGAACATGTTGGGTAAACGTGTTGACTATTCTGGTCGTTCGGTTATCGTATCTGGTCCAACATTGAAATTGCACCAGGTTGGTTTGCCAAAGACAATGGCATTGGAATTGTTCAAACCATTTGTATATTCACGTTTGTTGTCTGGCGATCATGCTAATACATTAAAGACAGCACGTAAGATGGTTGAAAACGGCGAAGATATTGTATGGGATATTCTGGAAAAGGTTATTTATCAGCATCCTGTATTGTTGAACCGTGCACCAACATTGCACCGTTTGTCATTGCTGGCATTTGAACCAGTTTTGATTGAAGGCAAGGCAATCCGTCTGCATCCATTGGTATGTAAGGGCTTTAATGCTGACTTTGACGGTGACCAGATGTCTGTTCACGTTCCAATTTCACTAGAAGCACAATTAGAAGCACGCACATTGATGTTGGCATCGAATAATGTATTGTCGCCTGCAAATGGTAAGCCAATGATTGTTCCATCTCAAGACATGGTTTTGGGTGTTTACTACATCTCGTTGATAAACGGCAAACACGATGAAAAGTCTCCACGTTTTGCCAATATGGACGAAGTGAAGTTGGCATTGGATAAAAAGGCAATTACACTGCACACACCAATTGTTGCACGTATCAACGGCAAGCGTTATGAAACAACAGCAGGTCGTATGATTTTGGGTGAATTATTGCCAAAATCAGAAAATATGCCATTTGACCTGGTGAACAAGACAATGCCAGTAAAAGAAATCGAAGCATTGTTGGCAACGACTTATGAACGTTGTGGCGACAAGGCGATGATTTTGTTGGCTGATGCATTAAAGAACACTGGTTTTGAACAGGCTGCACGCAGTGGTATTTCAATTGGTTATGACGACATTGTTATTCCTGCAGAAAAGAAGAACATGATTGAAAGTTCCGAAAAGACAGCCAAGGAAATCGAAGAACAGTATCAGAACGGTTTGTTATCAGGCAACGAACGTCACAATAAATTGATTGACTTGTGGCAGAAGACAACTGATGAACTGGCTGACAAAGCATATGATGCATTGTCAAAAAGCGAAGGCGACAACTGGAATTCTGTTCACATGATGGCGTTGTCTGGGGCTCGTGGTTCAAAGCGTCAGATTCAGCAGTTGGCAGGTATGCGTGGTATGATGCAGAAGCCAGACGGCTCGATTATCGAAGTTCCAATTATTTCGAACTTTAAAGAAGGTTTGACCATGTCTGAATACTTTACGTCAACCCACGGTGCACGTAAGGGTATGTCGGATACGGCTTTGAAGACAGCTGACGCTGGTTATTTGACACGTCGTTTGGTTGAATTGGCACAGAACACTGTCATCACAGAACATGACTGTGGCACAGATGAATACATTACAGCAAAACCAGTTTACACAGGTTCTGTATTGTCTGTTCCATTGGGTGATGTGGTCTTAGGACGCACAGCCGCCAAGGATATTATCCACCCAGACACCGAAGAAGTGATTGTTCCAAAGGGCGAATTGATTACCAAGGCAGCGTCCAAGATAATCAATGAATCTGGTTTACCATCTGTTGATGTTCGCAGCGTTTTGACATGTTGTTCAGACGGTCTGTGTGCAAAATGTTATGGTATGGACTTGTCACGTAATTCATTGGTTCACGTTGGCGAAGCAGTTGCTGTTATCGCTGGTCAGTCTATTGGTGAACCTGGAACACAGTTGACACTGCGAACCTTCCACATTGGTGGTATTGCTGCTGGTGGTGCAGACAGTCACTATATCGAAGTTCCAGTTGCTGGTAAGATTAAATTGTCAGATGTGAATACGATCAAGAACAGTGCGGGTCGCATTGTTGTGGTCAACCGCAATGGGAAACTGGCGGTCACAGATGACGAAGGCAAAGAATTGTATAGTGCATCATTGCCATACGCAGCTGTTTTGATTGCAAAAGACGGTGATATAGTCGAAAAGAAGGCCAAGGTTGCTGAATGGGATCCATACTCAAACACAATCATCGCTGAAAAAGACGGTAAAGTATGCTATAACGACTTGATTGAAAATGTATCATATCAAGAAAATGTTGATGCGATGACAGGTATTACATCACGCAAGGTTATCAAATGGAATGATAACACAAAGAAGTCTTTGAAACCTGCAATCACACTGGTTGATGACAAAGGCGAAATCATTTCATTGGGTGGCAAAAAGATTGCTGAATACCTGTTGCCAACATACTCTGTTTTGAACGTCAAAGATGGCGATAAGGTTCAGGCTGGTGATATTATTGCACGTATTCCTGTCCAGACAAAACGAACAGGCGACATTACTGGTGGTTTGCCACGTGTTAATGAATTGCTGGAAGTTCGTCGTCCAACAAATCCTGCTATTTTGGCAGAAGTTGACGGAACAGTTGATTTGGAAGAAGCCAAGAACAAAAGCAAGATTATTGTTCGAATCAATCCTGCTGATGGTTCAGAACCAGTTGAATACATTGTTCCAAAGGGTGCAAACTTATTGGTCAGAACAGGTGATGAAGTTAAAAAGGCTGACAAATTGGTTGACGGTGATCCAGTGCCACAGGATATTTTGCGTATCTCTGGCCAGAAAGCATTGGCAACCTTTATGGCAGACCAGATTCAACAGGTTTACCGCTTACAAGGTGTGACCATCAATGACAAGCACATTGAAATCTTGATACGTGAAATGACACGCCGTGTTGAAATCACCAACCCAGGCGACACCAGCTTCTTGATGGGGCAGGTTGTTGACCGTGTTGATTTCGAAGAAGAAAACGCACGTGTTGCACGTGACGGTGGTCGCCAGGCAGAACGTTCAGAAGTTTTGGTTGGTTTGACCCGTGCATCATTGACATCACGTTCATTTATTTCGAACGCATCGTTCCAACAGACGACCAAAGTTTTGGTTGACGCTGCAATCAGTGGTTCAACAGACAAATTGGTTGGTATAAACGAAAACTTGATTGTTGGTCGTTTGATACCGATTGGAACGGGGGCATATGTCCGTCGTGTTCGTGAAATTGCCCGTGAAGAAGAAAAAGCGGAAAAATTGGCTCGTGAAGGCAATGCCCAGCAGCAATTGATGGACATTTAATAAAAAATCCCGGGGGCAACCCCGGGGATAAAACTTTTTCTTGCAAATCGTAATGATTTGAATAAAATAGGACAGTTATAACATAAAAAGGATAAAAAAATGGCAACGCCAAAAAGTAAAACAAGTAAAGCCCGCAGTGCCCAGCGTCGTTCACACGATGCATTGTCTGTAATGCCTTGTGGTGTATGCAAAACATGTGGCGAAAAGAAACGTCCACATCACGTTTGTTCTGCATGCGGTGCGAAATAATATAACTAACAACAAAAATACAAGGCAGGATTCTGGGTGCATGTATGTGCCCGTTCTGCCTTTTTTAAACTATGTCACACGAAAAAAAAATTATTGCTATTGATGCCATGGGCGGCGACAAAGGACCAAATGCTGTTCTTGGTGGAATGAATCAATATTTATACCAGCACGGCGAAAATGAAGTTTCATTTCGTCTGTTTGGTGATGAAAAGAAGTTGCGTAAATTATTGGCAAAATACCCCCGTGTTTCCCGAAATGTAGAGGTTATACACGCTCCGAATGTTATTCGTGGCACGGACAAGGTTATGGATGTTTTGCGTCATGCCCAGGACACATCGATGTATATGGCGATTAAGGATGTCCGTGAAGGAAAATCTACTGCCGTTATCAGTGCCGGCAATACTGGCATTTTGATGTCTTTGTCAAAATTGGCATTAAAGACGATTGATGGAATTTCACGTCCTGCGATTACAACGATGTTGCCATCTGGTGCTGGAGACAGCCGTGTAGTTGTTCTTGATTTAGGTGCAAACGTTCATTGTGATGAAACTATTTTGTTTGATTTTGCCATATTAGGCAGTGTCTATGCCGAAGTAGTAGGAAAAATGCCAAAACCAAAATTGGGCATATTGAATATCGGTTCCGAAGAAACCAAAGGCAATGAAACTCTGGTTCACTTGAACAAAATTCTGACGGCTAACAAAGACACATTACCATACGACTACATCGGTTTTGTCGAAGGGAATGACATCAGTGCAGGTCGTGTTCAGGTTGTTGTAACAGATGGGTTTACTGGCAATATTGTTCTTAAAACCGTCGAAGGGACTGCAAAATTGATAAAGCGGGTTATTGTTGAAAACTTCAAGAAATCAATTCTGGCAATAATCGGTGCGTTTTTCTTGGTTCACGTATTCAAGCGGCTTAAAAACAAGATTGATCCACGCTCGTATGCTGGTGCTACATTCTTGGGCTTGCGTGGGTTTGCGGTCAAGACGCACGGTAACAGTGATGCCTTGGCGTTTGCAAATTCAATCCATTACACAGCCAAACTAACAAGTGCGAACTTAAATGGTTTGATTGCAGAACGGGCTCGTGCATTGGCTGATGTTCGTGCTACAATCAAGAACGAAGAATAATTATAAACATACAAGGAAGAATATATATGTTGAAAAAAACAGACGTTGTTTTGTTTGATTTTGATGGAACTCTTTCTGCGCTGGATTCAAATATTGAATTTGCGAAATATTGTTTTCGTCGCAGCCTTCGTCCCTGGCTTTTTTTACCATTGATGGGGATTAGTGGAATTTGCCGTTGGGTTCGTCCAAATGGTGTTTGGTGGCGTGAAAACATCCGTCGTTTTATGACACCTGAAATGGTTCGTCGTTTTGCACCTGGTTTTATAAAGCAGCACAAACGTGAACGTTTTGGTTGGGCCAAAGAACGTGTTCAGTCCGAACGTGATGCTGGTCGCAAAGTATTGCTAATATCTGCTAGCACAGATTATTTAATCCCAGGGCTTGTTCGTGATATGAAATTTGATGCGGTATTTTGTTCAAAAATGGACGCAAAAAAACCATGGCGTTATAAGTTCTTGTGTTGGGGCGAAAACAAAGTTATCGCAATGGATGAATGGGCGAAAGAAAACAAAATTATTCCAAATGTTGTTCGTGCCTATTCGGACAGTAAATCAGACTTGCCGATGATGGAATTGGCTCAAGAACAGGTCTGGATTGACAAGAAAACAGGTCTAAGAAAATAAGCCTGGTGCATTATTGCTAAAACAATGTTAAAGTGTTTCTATGGTCTTGGTAGAAACACTTTTTGATTTACTTAGTGCATCTTTTGGTGCGATTTGTGGTGCTGTATTTGCGTTTTTTCTAAATCGCAAGCGTAACAAGTCGATGGCAACCCAGTTGGTTGTCAGCCGTCAGGCACTGGAAAAGATAAAGCTTGAAAACCAAGATTTGTTGCATCAGGTTCAAGACAAAGAGAATTTGATTCTGCAACTGCAACTGCAAATTTTGGGCAAGCATACAAATCCGCCAGATGGTTCGCAGGACGAAAAACAAAAATCTAAACCCAGAAAAAATAAAAAGAAAAAATAACCGGCATATTTGCCGGTTTTTCATTATTCTTCACCGAAATCCATATTACGCAGTTTTTCTGCCCGTGGGGCGATTTTGCCAACAGAAATTTGAATTTTATCCAGGTCTGCATTAGCCAGTGCAAAGTGTTTTTCAATATCGTTTGCCCGCTCGTTCAGACGGGTTAAATCGCCCAACAGTGCGTCTAGTTCTGTTTTTATCTTTGCGGCAACACGTTTTATCTTGATATCAGACAATACTGCCCTGATTGTGTTTAACGTTGCCCACAGTGTTGCAGGTGATACAATAAATACTTTCTGGTGTGCTGCATAATCAATTGTTGCTGGAAAGTTTCTGTGCAGCAATTCGAAAATAGATTCCGATGCGATAAACATCATTGCGGATTCTGCAGTTTGACCAGGGATAATATATTTTTCTGCGATTGCATCAATATGTCTTCGAACATCTTGTTCGAATTGTTTTTTTGCCAAGGCATCATTACCGTCTGCCATCATACGGTTATAACTTTCAAGTGGGAACTTGCTGTCAATTACCATGTCGCCGGGTGGATAGGGCAATCTGATAACACAGTCTGGTCGCACGCCGCCTGGCAAAACGTGTTGAAATGCGTATGTTTCAGGTGGCATAATATCCCGCACCAAATCTTCCAGTTGACGTTCGCCAAATGTTCCACGTGCTTGTTTGTTTCCCATCAATATATTTTTAAAGTTTGCGATGTCGGCACTTATATTTTTCAGTTCAATAGCATTTTGGTTCAAAGCCCCCAATCGTTCTGCCAATCTTTCACGCAGGCGTGCATTATCTTCACGCAGTGGCGAAAAGTCTAACACAGGGCGTCGCATTAAAATAGCCAGCAACAATAAAATAATAATGAATAACAATACAAAAATATAAGTTGTCATTTCCTAATCCTTTGCTATGATTATTATAAGAGGTTTTAATAATGTTGCAAATGAAACTTTGTGGTGATTTAGTTTTACGAACAGTTTGTTCGCCTGTTGAATCCATAACGCCTGATTTATTGGCGACAATGGACGAAATGGTTGAAATGATGCGTGAACAGAACGGGGTCGGCTTAGCGGCACCCCAGGTTGGTATTCTTTCACGTTTTTTGGTAATGATGGATCCGGACAGTGAAACGGTTTATCGCATGATAAATCCACGTATTTTATCACACAGTTCTTCGACTTGCACAATGGAAGAAGGTTGCTTGTCTGTTTTGGGGATGGACGGTTTGCCAGTTTATGCAAATGTTACACGTCCTGACAGTGTTATCGTTGAATGGACAGATGAAGCAGGTGAAACAAAGACTGCTCAGATGTCTGGTGTTCCTGCTAGGATTGTTCAGCACGAAACAGACCATTTGGACGGAAAGTTGTTTGTTGATTATTTATCTCCTTTGCGTCGTGAAATGGTTATGCGTAAAGTAAAAAAACGGAAATAAAATGAAGTTAGTTTTAATGGGAACAAACGCATTTGTCGTCCCTATTTTTGACGCTATATTAAAAGCAGGCCATGAAATAGAGGCTGTATTTACTCGTGCTCCAAAACCAACAGGACGCAAGCGGATTTTAACACCATCACCGGTTCACACCTGGGCAAATGAAAACGGCTTGCAGGTTCACACAAGTATCAAGGAATATAATTATACCCCAGATATGGTTGTTGTTATATCATACGGTGTTATTTTGCGTGAAAATGTTCTAGGGTCTGCACCGTGTGTAAATCTGCACCCTAGCTTACTGCCAGCGTATCGTGGACCGTCGCCAATACGCACAGCGATTTATAGCGGGGATAAAAAGTCGGGTGTATGCCTGATGACAATGACACCAGAACTTGATGCAGGCGATGTCTTTGCGTGCCGTGAATTTGAAATCGGTATTGATGACACTAATGATGACATAGAACATCGTGTTTCCGAAATAGGCTCGCAAATGTTGGTTGAATACTTGTCGTCGCCATCAGCCTATGTTGCAGAACCTCAGGTTGGTAATCCTACGTTTACATGCAAGTGGACTGGCGATGATGAAATAATAGATTGGTCGAAATCTGCCAGTCAAATTCATAACCAGATTCGTGCGCTGGGTTGTGGTCGCACGACTATAAACGGTATTGAAGTCAAAATCTTAAAGACCAAGTTAAATGGCGGCACATTGGAAATAGTGCAATTGCAACCTGCTGGTAAGAAACCGATGGACTGGAAAAGTTTTGTAAATGGTCTGCATGGTGCACCGACAAAATTAGGGGAATAGAAAAAATGGCAAATGAAAGTGATTTAAAGAACACAGAAAAAATATGCAGAAATTGCGAACATATGCGTGAACACACAGATAAAAAAGGCGAAAAGCATTTTTTGTGTTATCAGGCTGGTGAATTAAATGTGTTTTTCTTTGGTCCGCTTCGGGTCAGCACGCAAGACACCTGCAAGGATTTTCTTTATAAAGCAACTCAAAACACACGCTAGGCACAAATGACACGATACAAAGTTATTTTAGAATATGATGGCACAGATTTAATTGGCTGGCAGGAAAATCGCCAAGGGGATTCTGTTCAATCATTAGTCAAAGATGCGATTGAAAAATTCTGTGGTGCTCGTCCTGATGTTGTTGGTGCTGGTCGCACAGATTCAGGCGTTCACGCTGTTGCGATGACTGCGCATTTTGACATAGACGGCACACATTCTGCCCAAACTGTTATGCATGCCTTAAATTTTTATCTGGTTCAAAGTCCTGTTCGGGTTTTGTGTTGTGAAATTGTTCCTGATGATTTTAATGCACGCTTTGATTGTGTTGCACGTCATTATAAATACATTGTTCTAAATCGTGGTGCATCACCAGTATTGCAAAAGAACCGTGTGTATTGGGTGCCACGACCATTGAATGTTGATGCAATGCGAAGTGCGGTGGCACGTCTAATTGGTAATCATGATTTTACCAGTTTTCGTGCATCAGAATGTCAGGCAAAATCCCCTGTTAAAACATTAGATAAAATTGAAATCACGCAACACGGCGATGAAATAATATTTGAGTTTTCTGCCCGTTCATTTTTGCATCACATGGTTCGCAACATTGTTGGCACGTTGATTGAAATAGGACTGGGCAAGTCTTTGGATATTGATGAAATATTGGCTGCAAAAAATCGTTCTGCGGCAGGTCCAACCGCCCCCGCATCAGGCTTGTATTTTATCCGTGCAGATTATTAGTTCCAGCGGCGTTTTGTAGTTGTGTATTTAACACGTCCGCCAGGATAAATTACAAATCCGCCTCGCAGAATTTTATGACCGCAATTTTCTGATTTTATATCAAAGTATGACACAATATATCTGACGCTGTCGTCATTGCATAACGATTTAATGTTGTTCATCAGTGGAACAAACTTTTGAATATATACGATATCGTTATATCGATAGACGCCTTTGTTGTGCTTGTATCGTTTGTTTGGTGTGTTTGTGGCTTCTCCGTTAAATTTCTTCCAGGTTTCAAATGCAAAATAGTGATTTGATGAACGGGATTTATTAAATTCTAGTTTGCCGTTATCATCGACAAACGCAACCAGTTCATTATCGTCAGTCGTCCAGAAAATTGGCTTTGGATTTGTCTGGACTAAAACAATTCCGATTCCAACAAACAGTGCAAATAAAACGCAGTTTATTTTCATCTTTATATTTCGAATTAAAATCAGACACATAAAACCGACAATAAAGCAAATCATTGCATTGTTTGGAATGTGTGGCATATCTATGTTTGTCAATGGTAATTCTGAAATGCTGCGTGCGATATTCAGTGTTGTATCGTAAATCAAATGAGCCAGTTTTATTGGGGATAATATTCCAAACATTCCTGTAATTGTTCCAATCATAACCAGTGGCATAATTGCAACCGAAAATACAGGCAGTAAAATCAGGTTGCCAATCAAACTGTATGTTGGCAATGTTCCAAAGTGTGCCGCCACAAATGGGGCGGTAAACAGTGTGGCCACCAGTGAAGTCAAAAGCATTGCATAAATTATTTTCAAGATTTTGTTTTCTGGCATCTTTGGTTTGATTTCATAATACAGCCAAATCAATCCGAATACTGCAGCAAACGACAGTTGAAATCCTGCCTGCATAACATAGTGTGGGTTTATCAAGAAAGTTGCACAAAATGCCAGTGCTATATTTCGCATTGAAAACGCACTGCGTCCAAATATAAAGGCCATAAATACCAATGTTGTCATCAAGAAAGCACGAATTGTTGCGACATCACAGCCGGACAAAAATAAATATCCAACCAGCCCAATCCACGCACATAATATTCCTGGAATTTTAGCCGGCACCCGTCGCACAATCCATGGCACAGCCCGAAACAAGGAAACGAAAATCAAAAACAACCAACCACCAACCAATGTCATGTGAAATCCACTGATTGACCAAACGTGGCCAATGCCACTGCTAACCCAGATAGCAGCATCGTTTTCTGGAATTACGTTTTTATAGCCTAATACTAAACTGTCAACCAGAAAAGAATTTGTGTTGTTGTGAATATTGTTTCTGAACTTGTTCAGACTGTATTTAGTGTTATTTTCAATTACCTGAATGTTGTTTGCGTATCCTGTCGCACTTAAATTATTAAAATATGCCCAGCGTGCATAGTCAAATGTTTCAGGTGCTGTTGCGGCTGATGGTTTGAATAATCCAACATTTGCACTAACTACGTCACCAATCTGGGGCAGGGCAATATTATCACCAACAGAAACTCGCACGATTGCATCGCCAGTTCCAGCTTTGATATCTTCTGCATTGGTGCTCAGATAAATTCTGCTTTTATCATCTGTAAAATCAATTTTCTGAACTGTTCCAGTGATGTCCAGATTATGTAAGTTGCGTTTTATAACAGGTGTGTTGACAAGATTTGTATAAGCATTCGCATAACAAAAACCGAAAGCAAAAATAAATATTGCCCGAACCAGGGTTGGAATTTTATTTACGGTCGCAAGTGTGATTAAAATCAGTGATAAAATTCCGGGGCAAAATAAACCAGGTTCTGTTGTCAGTGAAAAATACAAAGCCGCCCCTGCGGCCATCAGAAATGGCACGAACAGAAATCTGTTTTGTTGTTGAAGATTCAACCATTTTCGCATGGAAAAAGTATAGGAATTTATTAGATTGCATATCAATGAAATTTTTCGTATGATGAAAGTCCATAAGGGGGCAGCTTATGGCAAAATATATATTTATTACTGGTGGGGTTGTATCAAGTTTAGGCAAGGGCGTCGCAGCGGCAGGTTGCGGTGCCCTTCTTCAATCACGGGGTTACAGTGTTCATGCACGAAAATTTGACCCGTATTTGAATGTTGATCCGGGGACTATGTCGCCGTTTCAGCATGGCGAAGTTTATGTTACAAACGATGGTTATGAAACAGACCTTGATTTAGGTTATTACGAGCGTTTTCTAGGGGTAAAGTTATCACGTTGTGATTCTGTATCTGGGGGTCGAATTTACTGGGATGTTTTGAATGCAGAACGTCATGGCACATATTTAGGATCTACGGTTCAAATGATTCCGCATGTGTCAAATAAAATCAAAGAATATATATCTGCACCAACTGACACTGATTTTGTAGTTTGTGAAATTGGTGGCACTGTTGGCGATATCGAAGGTAAAATATTCCTAGAATCTATTCGTCAGTTTGCGAACGATGTTGGGCGACGCAATGTAATGTTTGTTCATTTGACGCTTGCACCTTATTTGGAAAAGTCGGGGGAATTAAAGACAAAGCCTACTCAGATGTCTGTTCGTCAGTTGTTAGAGCATGGGATTCAGGCGGATATGTTAGTCGTTCGAACACCACGTATGCTAACGCCTTCTGAACGAGATAAGATAGGTATGTTTTGTAATTTGCCATCAAAAAATGTAATCAGTGGCATAGATGTTGATAACATATACAAGATTCCATTGGCGTATGAATCTCAGCATGTTTTTGATATTATTGCAGACCACTTTGGATTACCAAATGCCCGTGGCGACAACGCGCGCTTTGAACGCATAGAACGGTATTTGTCGGCGGATTTGCCAACGATAACTATTGGGGTTGTTGGTAAGTATTTTAATGTTCCCGATGCTTATAAATCGCTAAACGAAGCATTGTTTCATGCGGGGATACAAAATAATGTTCATGTAAAATTAAAAAAGATAGATGCCGAAACTTTTTCGCCCGAAGACTGTCGTGATGTTGACGGTATTTTAGTTCCTGGTGGTTTTGGTGTTCGTGGTGTTTCTGGCAAGATAGCGGCTGCAAAATACGCTCGTGAAAATAATGTTCCATATATGGGGATATGCTTGGGGATGCAGGTTGCGGTTTTAGAATTTGCGCGAAATGTTTTGGGAATAAGCAATGCGGATTCGACTGAATTTACCAAGGATTGCACTCCGGTCATAGATATTATTGCGGCACATGATAAGGAAGACCTAGGTGGAACGTTGCGTCTTGGGGCATATCCTTGTGAAATTACACCGGGAACGTTAGCACATCGTGTGTTTGGTGCGACAAGTATATCAGAGCGTCATCGTCATCGCTATGAAATGGATATTAGTCTTGAAAAGCGTTTTGCAGATGCCGGTCTGATAATATCAGGACGCAGTCCAGATGGCAAATTGCCAGAGATAATTGAATTAAAAAATCATCCGTTTTTTATTGCAGGACAATTCCATCCTGAATTTCAATCAAGTCCATACACTGGTCATTCGATGTTCAATGCTTTCATAGGGGCGGCGATGCGTCGCAGTGAATAGTTGGATGATAAGAACTTAAAACTGGGTAAAAATGCACCGTCGGCAATTACTTGCCGACGGCTGCTCCCTTCCTTCCGGTTGTCCGGAAACTGTTTGTCCTGTTTCGCGCAATGTTTTGTTATTATGCGGCCATTGCGATGTTGGACTTTGAATTGTTGTCTGCTGCGTCCATGATTTTCTTGGCTTCTGCGAAAACCATTTCTTTTACACGCAGTGCTAATGTTTTTGTATCCATTGTTTCTGCAGCGATATCAAAATTGTCTGTGCGAATCTGTAAAGAAACATAAGCACCAACCAATGAAGCACGTGCCAAATCTTCGATAGAACGAGGTGCGTTGTTGTGTCCGATTTTTAATTCGTCTGCCAAAGAGATAATTTGACGATCTTCGTTGACCCAAACTGTGGTTGTCAGGACTTGGTTCAGGGCTATCATAATTTCTTTAATGTTCTGTGTCATGCGCGTTTCCCCTCCTTTCTGGGCGTATGTTGTAAAAATTATCTTGTTTTTTGTGTAAATACGTTGGTATTTACAAAACTGTCAGACAATTTTTAATTTTGTTTTTATGTTTTCCTAAAATACTGCGGTTTCTAGCGGTTTTTCAGGGTTTTTATTTCTTCTTCTCTTGTCTATACAAACATCTTAGAACAAAAACGAATCGGAGGTCAAGCACAAAATATAATTATTTTCATTTTATTTAAAATTTTTTTAATTTTGCTTTCTGTGGCATAAAATACCATAAAATATTTATAAAATGTCATTGACAACCATGAAATGCCGTGCTAGATTCCTTATGAAGTCAAGAAAGGATGGTGGGACAATCTCCCGAATTAAAGAAGATCATAAAATGTCATTGTTTCTCTCATCTTATGAAAATCGTTTGGATACCAAGGGGCGGATTTCTGTTCCAGCGTCCTTTCGGGCTTCGGTTTCTGATGAAAAATTTGCAGGCATTGTTTTATATCGTTCCTTTACTAATAATTGTATCGAAGGTTTAACGCTGTCTCGTATGGAGCAGATGGCAGCAGCAACTGATAAAATGGGTGTTTTTGACAGTGAATTAGACGATTTGACTGCGTTGTTATTTGCTGATGCACGCCAGTTGGCATTTGATGTGACGGGGCGTGTTGTTATTCCAGCGGATTTGTTGGCACATGCTGGTATAACTGATACTGCGGTATTTGTTGGTCGTGGTAACAGTTTTCAGATATGGAATCCTGATGCGTTTCGTGCTGCCCAGACTAAATCTTTGGAAAATCTGCGTCGCACTCGTCCGAATATTAAAATAGGCGACTAAAAATCGGTTTGTTTTCTTTCTTGAAATAAAAATATCCCATTGGGGGTTCTTTTTTATGTTTGCGTGCAAGGGTGCAAAATGGTATAATAAATCAAAAGGAATAATGGGAAAGGTATGAAGAAATTTAGTTTTTCTGCCGTGTTTGCTGGTGTTTTATGTTCGTTGCCAATGGTGGCGGGGGCGGCTTATCCTGCATATCCGTCGTATCAAGCGGCCGGTGCTAATAATCAGATGATGTATTTGCCGTCTGTGAACAGTCGTGTTGTGTCGACTGCGGCAGCTATGCCTGGGTATAATTCTGTTGCTGCGGCTCAGCCTACACGTGTAACTGGTGCATTACCTCGTGTTGGGACATCACAAACTTCGGCTGGTCGTCAATATTATCAGCCTGCAGATTATGATAGGTTGGCAGACAGTGGTTTGTATGTTGGTTTGTCTGTTGGTTATACTGCATCAGTAATGGGGTCGATTTCGTCTGATTACACTGGCGAAGAAGATGCTTATACTGTTCCTGGTGCGTTCAAGGCAGCAGATTTTCAATCAGATACAATGATTCCGCTTCAGGTTTCTGTTGGTGCGGCATTAAATAATGATGTTCGTGTTGACTTTTCTTATTTGCGTTATTCTGGTTTGTCTTATCCAAACACTGTTCAGACGGACGATGGTGCCGGTGGTTATGTTGAGGCACAGGTTGATGGTGGTGCGATAACAGCTAACGCAACAATGTTGAACGTTTATTATAATATTGACTCGTATACAGGCTTTTTGGCTGGTGGTTCATTGCGGCCATATATTGGTGCCGGTGTTGGTATTTCATTAAATACGATTGCGGACTATGTTGTTTATGACAAAACCTTTTATTCTGTTATGGATCCAGCCTATGCAAATGCAGGTCAGTTGACGGGTATTTCTGATATTTATGCATATCACAACGGTGGCACAAATGAACAGTTGGCCTTTATGTTAGAGGCTGGTATTACAACAGAACTAGAAGGTGGTATAAAAATGGACTTTTTTGCCCGTTATGCAAATCTTGGAACTGTAAAAACATCAGGCAGTATTGTTCTAAGTCAAATTGAATGGCTGGGTGATGGTGCAGGTGGTGAATACGAAGCACCGTATGACAGTGTATTTCATTATACGAATTGGTATGAAAGCGGCCGCCTTGGGTTGGTTGATGTTGGTGTTCGTTTAAGATTGCAGTTCTAAAAGAAATAATCGCACCGGGCTGATGCCCGGTTGTGTTGATTTGTTGCGGCAGGGGGCAATATAGTGATGAGACGCAAAAATTCAATCTTTTACTATTCTTTATTGGCGGCATTAGTGCCGTCTGTTGCTGGTGCTGGAATTCGTGTTGGGAATTTGTCTCGCAATAATGCCCAGGGCTATCAACAGGTAAACGAGGCACGTTATAACTCGGAACTTGCGACCCAGGCAGCGGTTGCTGCAATTCCTGCTGATTTGCCAACAACTGTTGCAAAGTCTGCGACAGATGACACGACTGTTGCATCCAAGGCACAGCGTTGTTCGATGATTTATCCCGAAGGTGAATTTGCCTGGGGTAAGCCTACGCTTGGGGCTGGTTCTGGCGGTGCGTCAACTTGCACGGCTGTTGTTGAATTGCGTGCGATTGGGGCTGGTGAAAATGGTAATGATGCAATCTTGGCACGTGCAAACCTGGCAGCAGGAGATAGTTTTAATTGCAATATTTCTGAATTTAACGAGGTGTCATTGTTGCCTGCTGCTGGCACGATTGAATTTCCGGCAGATCGTGAGCCAACGGTTGATGATGTTGTGTCTGTTCTGAATCAAGAGCAGCGTCAAAATGCAGGAATTAAAATTGCTGCAGGAACTGTGTTGTTTGGTTTAGCAGGAAACATTGCTGGTGAAAACGAGCCTGGCAAGGATGGATTATTGGGCGGTGGTCGCTCTAAAACCCAGGGGACGATTATTGGTGCATTGGGTGGTGCGGCATTGATGGCAGGTAATGCTTATTCGGGCAAGGTTGCTGGCGATATGATACTGTCAACTGGTGTAAATGCTGCGGCTGGCGGATTAGTTGGGAATATTGTTGCCAGTGGTGATTCTGTTTTGCGTATTGAACCATGTCAGGTTGCGGGCTGGGATACAAAGTGCCTTTGGGGTGTTATCGAAGAAGTTTCGTCCATAGACGGCACTGCGTATGTTTCTGCGAATGATATCAATGACTTTCGTGTTTGCTCAGGCACTACATGTGGACGTGCGGATTTGACGTCTGCTGTGGTTGCGGAATATAACGGCAAAAAGCGTGCATCTGACGGCAAAAAAATGGAATTGTCCGATATGCAGACTGAAAATTGGTCGTTGGTTCAAAGTATGTATTGTTATGATGCTGCCTACGGTATGGTTCAGGGGGCTAGTTGCACAGATGGTCCGTGGATAAAACTGGATTCTGCTCAGCGTGTGGCAAATCGCACGGCGGCAATGGTTGTTGATGTCCGGGACAAGGCCTTTGGTTGGCATAAAGATGAATGGTCGGACTTTAAGGCTAGTCATAATGGTAATTTGATTGTTGGTCGTTCTGGTAATGGTATTGCAACGAATTTGAATCCACGGGATGTAATATCGGATGCGACTGATGATACCGAGATAAAATTGTCGGCTGTAAATTTCCGTCCTGTATATCAGGATTCTGATGATGGTGGTGTTATTGATTTGAATAACAAGGCACGCCTGAAAAGCACATTGACTGGTGCCGGTGTTGGTGGTGCTATGGGGGCATTTACTGGATATCAGGGTGCACAAAGTGATATTGATGAACGTTGGGTATCTGCTGTGCGTGAGTATAAGGATAGTTCGCAAAAGTTTTATTGTGCAACAGGTAAACGTTTCTTGTCGTATTACAATGATGTGGTTATGATTCCAAGTCTGGATTAAAAAAATGCCCAAACGGGCATTTTTTTTTATTATTAAACGAATTTTTCAGGAACCAGATTGCAAATGTTTTTCCAGATTCTGCGTAATATCCCAGTGTCTGGTGCGTGTTTGTAAACGCGTGGTTTTTCGTCGCCTGGTCGTTTGCCTGTCCATACTGGGTCGTTGTTTGCGTTTAGGCTGACCTGCCAAGATGTTTGTGTGTCTTTGATGATCATTTCACGCAGTTTGTTTGCAAAATCACGACTTTCAAAGATTGCTACGTTTTCGGTATTGTAATACGCGCTTCTTGGGTCCAGGTTGAAACTGCCAATCCAAGAAATGTCGTCGTCGAACACCATAGTTTTGCTGTGCAGGACAGAAAAACTGGATTGTTTACGCTCACGGTCATGTTCTTTGCCACGCAGATTTTCAGCAGAAACCATAAATTCATAAACGTCTGCACCTGATTCAATCAAGTGTTTTCTGTATTTTTCCCACTTTGCATATACGGTTGGTGCATTGGTTGAAGCCAATGAGTTTGTCACAATGGTCAAATGAACGCCTGATTTTTCTTCGTTTAACATATGTTCCAATCCACCTTGTCCTGGAACAAAATAAGCAGCGGACATATAGACTGATTTGTTTGTTCTGTCCCACAGGTGTTGTAATGCACGAACAATTTCGCCACGATATTGTTCTTTTTCTTCCATAGACATTTCGACTTTTTGTGGTGGGTCAGCCAAGAATTTTCCATGTCCCCAACTAAAATCAAGTCTTTTTTGCTTAAAATCACGTTGTGCTAGTGAAATAATAGTATTGTATCTGCGAACATCTTCGGCACTTCGTTTTTCGATATCTTCGAATGTTCGTTCCAGTTTACGCATTGCCTTTTTAGATTTTGCCTTTGGGAAAACGGCGGCGGGTATTGACAGGTGATGATTCCAGTATTCGTTAAAACTGTCGGTGGCATAGTGTGTCATGTCTCCGATAAACAGCACGTCGGTATCAGAAAAGTTTGATGCTGTTTCTGGATAGAAATAGTTGCTGCCAACGTTTCGTCCACCTGTGATATATGCGATATTGTCAACGATGAACAGTTTGTTGTGCATGCGTGAGTTTAATCGATTAAAGTCTGTTAAGAATTGAGGGTAATATAATAATCTAGAACGGTTTCGAACAGTATTAAAAACTTTAACTTCTATATTAGGGTGTTGGTTTAGCAGCATAACATCGACGATGTCTGACTTTGTTCCATAGTCATCAACCAGTATTCGAACCTTGACGCCACGGTCTGCGGCGTTTTTTAGTTCGCCAATCAGAACTTTTGAAGAAAAGTCGTTACTGTAAATGTATGTCTGTAAATCAATTGTCTTAGTCGCCATTCTGGCAAACGCTGAACGTATTACAAATGCAGACAATCCGTCTTCGATAAGTGTTGCACCAGATATGTCGGGGCTTTGGCTAAGTTCATCGTCATAGCACATTGCGATTGGAGTTTTGTATGGGTCATAGTCAAAGTCAGATGACGTAATTTTTGCCTGATAGTTATCCAGTCTTGCGTCATTTGTTGTTGTTGGGACGGTTGTGCATCCCATCAAGGGTAGAGCTAAAATCCACATCGAAACTTTTTTAAGAATGTTCAACGCTAGTTTCCTTTGCCTAAAAATAATACAGTTGCGATTATAGTTAAATAAAAACGTTCCTGCAAGTAAATTCATTATATTTTTTAATGATTTAGGAACGTGTTCTTAGTATTTGTGATTTTTGTGTTAATTTTTATTTTCTGTTATGGTAAAATAATAAAATAGGAAGGGTTGTTTTTTATGAAAAGATTTGTTGCAGTTCTTAGTGGTCTTTTATTTTTGCCAGCATATGCCCAGGCTGTGCCTGTTTATAGCGAGGCTGATGTCGATACGTTGGTTGGTGATTTGCCTGGTAAAAACGAAGTAGAGGTTGATGATATTGATGCTGCTGCATTTGTAGTTCCTGTGGCACAGGCGTCTTCTCGTAATCCACGTGCAAGTGCTGCGTCTGCATCACGTGCTGTTCCTGCTGGGGCGGGGACGACGCCTAATACACGTTCTGCTTCGACACGTGCGACAATTGGTTCCAGAAATGTTTCAAGTTCTACGATTGCACGCAGTGCGGCTGCGAATTCGATTGCTCGTTCGACTGGTCGTTCTGTTGTTTCTACTGCGGGGCGTAATGCATCACGGGTGGCACGCAATTCAACAGTCCCTGTTGCTCAGTCTGTTACAGAGCGTCGTTCAGGTGTATCTGTAAATTCTGCTACGAATACTGCACGTTCGGTCAGTGCACGTGTTCCGACGATTGCCACAACGGTCGGGACTTCTTCTGCAACCACTAAATCAGAGCCTGTAGCTGTTGCGGATGTTGTGTCAAAAATGGACGAAGTTGCGAACTTGACTGCAACATGCAAGACACAATATACAGAATGTATGGATAATTTCTGCAATGTTCTGGATGATAACCAGGGGCGTTGCTCTTGCTCAAAAAATATCAAGAACTACGAGAAAACAGAAAATGCCTTAAAAGAAGCGACCGAGGCATTAAAGGATATTGCACAGCAGATTCAGTATATTGGTCTGACAGGTGAAGAGATTGAGATTTTGTTTTCCCAGACCGAGGCTGAAGCACAAATGCAGCAAACAAATGACAGTTCTCGTCTGAAAAACGACTTGGATAAAATTAAAAAACTGTTGGTTGAAGTCAAGGGGTCAACAGCCTCATCGTCTGAGGTGAATATAAGTTTTGACTTGTCTGGTTTGCTAGATTTTAGTGTGGATAGCAGTGGGTTTGATTTGGCGTCGTTGTTTGGTAGCACGTCTGCGAATACGTCCAGTATCAGCAATCAGCGTGGTGAACAGTTGTATAAGACTGCTGCGGCTCGTTGTAAAAAGGCGGTTTTAGAAGAATGTGATACTATGGGTGTTGATGTATCTGTTATATCTAATGCCTATGACATGGAAATTGATAAGCAGTGTGTTGCGTATGAGCGTCGATTGACTGACACGAACGAAGAAATGGTTCAGACAGTTCGTAATGCGAAAAATGTGTTGCAACGTGCTCGTTTGATGGTTGCTCAGAATAAAAATACATATGATTTACGTGGTTGTGTAAACGCACTTGATTCTTGTATGCAGGATGACTTTGTTTGTGGTTCTGATTATGAGTATTGCCTGGATCCGACGGGTAAGTATATTGTGAACGGTGAAATTGTTGTTGGGTCGATGCCAGGTTATGTTATCGATGCTAACCAAACGCCGGCACCATCGACTGATTATCCTAAGGAAACTCTGTATGGCACATGGTATTATGATGAAAATGTCTATGCCTGGGGGATGTCTGGTAATATATCAGACTATATAGATAAAAACAACACTTCTTCGGCTGTGACCAAGACTGATGCAAATATGGCGAAATATCTGCAATATAAAATTGGGTATAATGATGGCGGCAAGAATTATGGAATGTGTATGTCTGTCTTGAACAAGTGTCAAGATATCACATACAGTAATGGTAAATATCAACCAGATAACCAAGTTGTTCGTGAATACCTGCGTCGCACATTGGTTCAGATAAAGGCCAGTCAAGATGCAGTTTTGCGTGATTATGCATCAAGCTGCATAGCTGATGTTTCAACTTGTTTGTCGTCAAATAATTACGAAGCCGGCAATACAACTAAAAGCAATATCGCAATCAATGCATGTCGTGCGGAAATTGTAACGTGTATGTCTGTAAATGGTGATACGACCAAGACCCCAACCCCAAGTAGTATGAAACAATGGGTTGATGCAATCAATTCAGTTTCATCAGGCGATTCTGGCACAACGAGTTCTCCTGTTCCTGTTGGTTGCTCTCAAGAATATTTTTATTATAATGGTTCGACCTGTGTTTCGTGCAAGAATGGAACATGGGACGACGTGCAAAAAGGATGTAAATGTACCACATATTATAATGGGGCGATAACAGAGTATACGGTGGGCGGTGGGTGCTCATGCACAGGTGATACCCGTGAAGAAGCTGATTATTGCACGGGTGAAATATATGGTTATCACCTGTTTACATCTGGTGGTAGTTATCAACCTGATAAATAAACCTCTTATCATCATTTGTCCTAAAACTCAATTTTTTCAATTGCGTTGCATTGCGTAATGTGATAAAATGAAACATAATTAGAGGGAAGGATTAAGCCGTGAAAAGATTTTTAGCTGTCTTAAGTGGGTTACTTGTATTGCCTGCATATGCCGAAATTGCACCTGTTTATTATGAAATAGACAGTGATTATGAATCGGTCGATGTCGCTGGTGACAGTGAACAGGATGTTGATGAAATTGATGTCGCTGCTGTTGCTGTGCCGGTTTCTCAGACAACTGCTCGTGCGTTGCGTGCATCAAATGCGGCGTCGTCACGTGCAATGCCAACAGGTGCCAGGGCGGTAAATTCTCGTTCTGCAGCGACCCGTGCAACGACTTCTCGTAATGTTTCGAATTCAAATGTGGCACGCACTGCTACAAATACGGCAATGGCACGTTCTGGTGCATCACGTGTTGCGTCTCGTTCAATGGCACGTTCTGGTGCGACACAGATTGCCACAACACGTCAGGCAATGCAGAATAATGGAACAACTGCACGTGCAGCGATTGTTCAAACTGATACGGTTCGCACCCCATTATATACCGGTCGGGTCAGTTCACGTGCCAGTGCTGTTCGTGCACGTATCCCAACAATTACATCTGTTTCTGGTAACGTTTCAACAACAACTGGCGGCACGGTTGATGCAGCTACAGCTGCGGCTGAAATGGACGAATTGGCACAGTTGACTGATTTCTGCAAGGCACAATACACAGATTGTATGGATAACTTCTGTAATGTTCTGGACGATAACCAGGGGCGTTGTTCTTGTTCAAAGAATATCAAAAATTATGAAAAGACAGAAACTGCGTTAAAAGAAGCGACCGAAGCATTAAAAGACGTCGCGCAACAAATTCAGTATATTGGTCTGACCAGTGATGAAATTGAAACATTGTTTACTCAGACAGAAGCTGAACTTGAAATGCAACAAACAACAGACAGTTCACGTCTGAAAAACGATTTGGATAAAATTAAAAAGCTGTTGGTTGATGTAAAAGGTTCGGCTGCATCTTCGTCCGAAGTGGATATGAGTTTTGATTTGTCTGGTCTATTGGACTTCAGTGTGAACAGCACGGGCTTTGATTTGACATCATTATTTGGTGGCACAACAACAAATACATCCAGTATCAGTAACCAACGTGGTGAACAGTTGTATAAAACAGCAGCCTCACGTTGCAAAAAGGCAGTTTTGGAAAATTGTCAGAACCAAGGCGTTGATATTTCAATTATCTCAAACGCATATGACCTGGAAATCGACAAGCAGTGTGTGGCATATGAACGTCAGTTGACAGATACTAACGAAGAAATGTCGCAAACTGTCCGCAATGCTAAGGGGGTTTTGCAGCGTGCACGTTTGATGGTTGCCCAGAACAAGAATTCGTATGACTTGCGTGGCTGTGTAAATGCACTGGATTCATGTATGCAGGACGATTTTGTCTGCGGAACAGATTATGAATACTGTCTGGATCCAACCGGCAAGTATATCGTAAACGGCGAAGTTGTTGTTGGGTCAACGCCTGGCTTTATGGTCAAAAAGGACGAGGGATCTTCTGCAGTATTCCCAGATGAATCTGATAAGGACGCTAAGGGTAAAAATACCCTGTTGGCTGGCTGGTATTATGGCGAAAAATATGCTTGGGCTGATACAAGTGCTAATGGTGATTTGATGGGGTATATTGAAAACTATACCAAAACATCAGCTGTAGAAAAGCCAACGTCTGTATATGCTGAATATCTGCAATATAAAATTGGATATAACGACGGAACAAAAAATCACGGTATGTGTATGTCTGTTCTGAACAAATGTCAAGACCTTTCCTATGAAAAGGGAAAGTATAAGCCTAATAATAATGTAGTTAAGGAATATTTGACCCGGACACTGACCCAAATTAAGGCGGCTCAGGACGAAATATTGGCAGAATATGCATCAAATTGTTTGTCTGACGTGTCATCGTGTTTGTCATCAAATAACTATGTTGCAGAAAACACGACCAAAGCAAACATTGCAATCAATGCGTGTCGTTCTGAAATTGTCACGTGTATGTCTGTAAATGGTAATGCAGCGGCTACTCCAAATCCGGAAGAAATGAAGAATTGGGTTGCGGGAATGGTTGGTTGCACCAAGGAAGGCTTTGAATGGGATTCAAGTAATAAGAAATGTGTGTCCTGTGTTGGTGGCAGCTGGGATGCAACTGATAACACGTGTGATTGCCCATCCGGTGCTTCTTATGATGTAGTCAATGGGTGCGTAAAAGCAGCAAGCTAAATAAAGTCGTTTAAAGGCTAAATTAAATCCCCTGCAATCGCAGGGGATTTAATTTGGTATGTCATTTGTAAAATCAGAAACGGTAAATTATTCTGTTTTGTTCTTGCTAAATCCAGCAATAGGATAACAAAAAAACGCCCAAATGGGCGTTTTGTGTTTACCACAGTTTTACACGTTCTCCAGGTAATACATACAACCCATCGCCTGATTTTATGTCAAATACACTATACCATGCGTTGATGTGTGGCAGTATTCCGTTTACACGATTTTTGCCCAAAGAATGCTCGTCAACCTTGGTCAGGCGTAATTCTTCGTCTGGGCGAATGTTCTGTGCCCACGCCCCTGCGTATGCGATAAAGAAGCGTCTGTCTGCACTGATGCTTTCTGCATCACCAGATGGTGTGCCAAAGTTTTTATATGCGTCAAATGCAATTGTTACGCCACCATAGTCTGCCAGATTTTCGCCCAGTGTAAATTCGCCATTTGCAAAGACTTCGTCGTTTATTTTGATTTTATCGAAATATTCCTTCATTGTGCTGGCACGTTCATTGAATTTTTCTGCATCTTCGCTGGTCCACCAGTCTTTCATATTGCCATCTTTGTCAAAGTGGCGACCAGAATCATCGAATCCATGGGTCATTTCATGACCAATAACAGCACCGATAGCACCATAGTTAAATGCGTCATCTGCCTCCATATCAAAGAACGGATATTGCAAGATTCCTGCAGGGAAACAGATTTCGTTTGTTGAAGGGTCGTAGTATGCGTTGACTTCGTGTGCATTCATATACCAGATTGTAGGGTCTTTTTCCTGGCCTATTTTTTCAATCCAGAATGCGTCTTCAAATTCTGAAACACGCATCATATTTTCCCACAACGAATCATTTTTGATTTCCAGTTTTGAATAATCACGCCATTTATCTGGATATCCAATTTTTGCTGTAAATCCTGCCAGTTTTTCCAGTGCTTTTACTTTAGTTTTATCCGACATCCATTCCAGTTTTTCGATACGCATTGCGTATGCACGTTGCAGGTTTTTTACCAATGTCTGCATGCGTTCTTTGGCGTCTGAAGAAAAGTATTTTTCAACATACAGGCGGCCAATTTCTTCGCCCAGCGAACCGTCCAACATTGCGACTGCACGTTTCCAACGTGGCTTTTGTTCTTTTTGTCCAGCCATTGTTCGGTTATAGAAATCAAAAGATATGTCATATGTCTTGTCGTCCAAGACAGTGTCTGCTGCACTGACAATTCTGTATTTTAAATACGTTTTAACCAATTCGAAATCGGTGTCGTTCATAATTGCGATTGATTCTGCAATCGCTTCAGGTTGTGCGATGTTGATAAATTTCGCTGCCTTTGCACCACGTGTGTCCAAGAAAGTGTCCCAATCAAATCCCGGAAATTTTTCTTTTATTTGTTCAATGCTCATCTTGTGATAGTTTGCATGAGGATCACGTAATTTTTCTTTGGGATAGAACGATTTTGCCATTCTTTCTTCCATTGCATACAACTTATCGACATCAACTTCTATGCCAAAGTTCTTCATCTGCTTTTCGATAAATTCACGGTATTTTTTGCGAACTTCAACTGTTTTAGCGTCTGTGTCAAAATAATAATCACGGGACAACCCCAGACCGCCCTGACCAATATTATACAGATAGTGTTCGCTGTCCATTTCGTCCAGTGCAACACCGTCGCCCCAAAAAGCAGACGTAAACTTGTGCATTTGCCCCAGGTATTTTTCTAGGTCTTTGCGTTCCAGTTTGTCGATTTGGGCAAACAGTGGCGACACAGGTTGAATGCCGTCTTGATTTAATTTCTTTTCGTTCATTGCAATGCTATACAACTGGCCAATTTTGCCATTATCGTTTTCTGCGATTTCACGTGTGCGTTCCAGATTGGTGTTGCGTAATACTTCAAAAGCACCGTATCTTGAATAGTCGTCTGGGATTGGATTGTGTTTCTGCCAACCTGCGTTTGCGTATGCATAGAAATCGTCGCCTGGTTTGACTGACATATCCATATTTTCGATTTTGATACCTGCACTCACCACTTTCTCCTTTGTTGCATTGTGTGCCCAAACGATTGCAGTCAACACCGCAACCACGCCTATAAAGTTCCAAAATTTACTTTCCATTTCATTTCACCAAATTTACTGTTACATCGTCCAGAATCAATAATCCATTTGGGGTTGCACGAATGCGACCGTCTTGAATCTGAACCAGTTCAGGGTTGTTTTTGACCCAGTCTATATCAATAACCTTTTTTACATCGTCTGTCAATTGGCAACCGCACACAGTCCGCATTCCCATCAAGACTTTTTCAATTGCTCGTGTTTCATTATCGATTGCGACAAATTTTTGATTTGCACCCATTTGTTCATACCAAATGCCATCAATACAAACTCTGCCTGCTGCACCACGTCCGATGCCGATGTATGCACCGCCGTCCCATATGTTTAAATTATGCTGGCATTCGTTCCCTGGGGTTGCATAGTTTGAAACCTCATATCGGGGCAGGGTCAGTGTTTTTTCTATCGCCATATACATATCTGCCATTATTTCATTGTCTGGCATATTTAAATTCATTTTTCCAAAAGGTGTGTTCGGCTCTATTGTCAGTTCGTATAAAGAACAGTGTTCAATTCCGATTTGGTTTATTTGTTCGCACGTTAAAATAACATCATTTACTGTTTCGTTTGGCAGTCCATAAATAAAGTCAGCCGATGTTCGCAAATTTAACTTTTTTGCAGATTGAATCAATTTGATTGTATCGTTTGCACTGTGTCTGCGTCCCAAAAATTTTAGTTTTTCATCACTTAAACTTTGAACGCCGATTGAAATACGGTTGATTCCAGCTTGGACAAAGTCTTTTAATTTGTCTTCGTCAATCGTTCCAGGGTTAGCCTCTATGGTGATTTCTGCGTCTTTGGGTAAAATAAAGTTTTGTTTTAATATCTGGATAATTTTTTCAAAGCAATCAACTGGCATCAGCGAAGGTGTGCCACCACCAAAGAATACAGTTGGCACGATTATGTCAGGCATTTTTTCAGCCCACTGCAAGATTTCCTTGCAAATACCATCTGAGTATTCTGTCCAGTCTGGGTTTGCACATGCCCACGACATAAAAGCACAATAATTGCACTTTGATTTGCAAAAAGGCACATGAATATAAATATTGTGTGGCATATTTTTCATTTCATCGGACAGTTTACAACACAAAATAATCGGTGCAAGGGATAAATTAAAATACTTTTCACAGTTTCAAAATTATGTTATAATACGAACAACGTTATACGATGAAGGCAAGGTCAATTCTATTTTTATCGGGGATTTTTGCACCGTTTGCGGCGTTTGCTGCGAACGAAGGTGTGCCTGCGTATTATCAAACATCGTCTGCCCCGACAGCAAATCAGGTTGCTTATGGCCAATATGCGGATCAAGGATATACAAGATACGTTGGTAAATCTGGGAATAAACAGGTTGTTGGCTCACGTTCTTATTCATATCAGGTTCCACGTCCGCAAGTTCAAGAGCCAACATTTGTCGGCACAATGACGGCGAACGGCATTGCGATGCCTGCGGAAATGGAACCAAAAACCGCAATGTATCTTGGGTATTCTCGTCGTTTTTCTGATTTTGAATTTGAAACAGGTGTAAATTCTATACTTGAATGGGACGACATGGTTTGGAATGAAATCCATGTTGGTGCCCATCATAATTTTACACTGCGTAATTTTGATTTGTCTTTCTATGGCGAATATGTCTATGGTCAAATGTCGCACGGTGGTCTGTCAATGGACTATGACCTTAAGCCGTTTGATATGTCTGATCCAGGCTATGGAATTTTTACAATTTCTATGGGTGATCAATCTGGTCGCAGTAATTATTTTCGTTTTGGCGTGTCTGCCCACCACATCTGGGATGTAGGTGGTTGGAAATTGTCGCCAACATTTGGTTATGAGATATTTAAGCATAACCTGGAAATGTCCAATCATTATTATCCAAACCCTGGAATTTATCTGCCTTTGATGACGGATCAGGGATATTATGTGTATGGAAATGAATTGGGTGAATATTTTTCTGTTCCAATTGGTGCGACACCTCCCGAAGATTGGTATCAAGTGTGCATGTCGCCAGAAGATATCAAAGTTGTAACAAATGCATCGTCTGGTGCAACTGTCGAAGGATTTCCTTACTTGGGCAATTCATTGGTGACCGGCGATTATGAAATTGCAATGGGTGATATTCCATGGGGTGTAAACGCAGGCGAATGTGTAATTATTGGTGGTGATGGTCCAATCGTTGTCGAAGGAACAACTCACGAATACAACACGACTTGGTCTGGATTTTATGTTGGTCTAGAAGCGGAAAAGCAAATGACCCTAAAAGACAAGTTGCGTTTTTATGTTCAGTTTGGATTGCCAAAGTATTCGTCTGAAGGTATCTGGCCAAATCGCACAGATTGGCAACAGAACCCAAGTTTCTTGGACGAAGGCAGCAATGGTGCATATTCATACATTGCGGAAATGGAATATAATTATCGTTTATCTGACCGCCTGCAGTTTGCATTAAAGGTTGACACAAACCTGTTCCATGTTGGCCAGATTCCTGGGGAATTATACATTGCTGAATACAGCCAGTATGTAATTGATGAAAACGGTCAGTATGTTATGGAAGAAGTCTTTGATGACTATGGCAATGTATATTACGTTCCATTGTTGGAAACAGTTCCAGCCCACACAGAAAAAGTGTCAGAGTCATTAAAGCATGCAACCTGGCAGTCGTTTGGTTTGCATTTGGGCTTTAAATATTCATTTTAAAAATAATGGGGGCTGTTATGCATAAAGTATCAAAGTGGCTGATTGCAGCGACATTTTGTGTGCCGTTTGTTGCACATGCAGAACGTGGTTCGTTTGATGTAGAGCGTTGGTATGCCTTGCAGGATTCTGTGCGTTCTCGTGCGGCATCTGAAAACATATCAGAAGAAATGATATCTTCGACCTTACGCAGTCCTGCCTTTATTCCATCGATTGTTCGCAGTGACAAGAATCAATCTGAATTCAAATTGACATTGGACGGTTATCTTGAACGCACGGTCAATCAAACACGTATTGCAACAGGTCGTCGTATGCGTGCAACATATCCAACGATGTTATCACGTGTTGAAAACAAATTTGGTGTTCCTCCGCACATTATATTGGCATTTTGGGGTATGGAATCAAACTATGGTGCAGTCAAGGCACGCCATAAATTGACAGATGCTTTTTTTACATTGATGTATGATGGTCGTCGTGAAACATTTTTTACAAACCAGTTGATTGCACTGATGAAGATTGCAGATAAAAACAGTCTGGATATCAATGGGATTTCTGGGTCTTGGGCTGGTGCGATGGGGCATTTTCAGTTTATTCCAACAACATTGGCACAATATGGTGTTGATGGCAATTCTGACGGTCGTGTTGATATAATAAATAATATTGCCGATGCGATGTTCAGTGCCGGCAATTATCTGAGCAAATTGGGCTGGAATAAAAACGAGCGAATAGTTCGTCGTGTTATTTTGCCTGCTGATTTTGATTTGTCGTTGCTGGACGGCAAGACAAAGTTGACATTACCCCAGTGGTCATCAATGGGTGTGGTAAATCCAGATGGTAGTCCGATTCCACAAAATGATTTAACGGCGGGTCTTGTTGCAGATGTTGCAGCGATTGATGTGGCTCGTTCAGCTGCAGCCTCAACAACGGCAGGATTAGATGCGGATATTGCACCGATGCCTGTTATAACGGCATATTTGACCTATCCAAATTTTTATAGAATCAAGAAATGGAATAATTCAAATTGGTATGCGATTGCGATTGCGAATCTTGCTGACGAATTGCACTAAGAAGGTCCCCACTAAAAGTGGGGCTTTTTTTGTTATTGGTCAATATAAATAAAATCGTTGAATATTAGGCATTTGTTTGATATTCTTTTCCCATAGGTTTTATACAAGGATATATTTATGGCAATTAAAATTCGTGATTTCGAGGTAAGACTTACGCGAAACAAAGAAGAAAGAAAGCAGGTTCGTCAATTACGCTATCAGGTGTTTTGCCTGGAAGAGGGGGCATCCGCTACCGAGGAACAACGTGCCTTGGGCGAAGAATATGATTCATACGACCGCTTTGCGGAATATATGGCGGTTTTTCATCAGGGACGTGTTGTTGGGACATACCGTATAATTGATCGCCGTGCTGCGGAAAAGATGGGTGGTTTCTATACTGAAAATGAGTTTAATATATCCAAGATAAAAAAATACCATGGCAATATTGCGGAAATGTCCCGTGCATGCGTTGACGCTGCTTACCGTGAAAACGCACTTGTTATGCGTATGTTGTGGGCAGGGTTGGGCGAATTGATTGTCCGTCGCAAGATTGGTGTTTTATTTGGAGTTGCGTCATTTGTTGGGACTAAACCGGCACGTTCTGCCCAGGCAATATCATATCTGTATTACAATCATTTAACACCGCTGCGTTTGCGTGCAACAGTGTTGTCTGAAAAGTTTGATGAAGGTGTAAATCCAAAATTGGCACGTATGAACATTTTGCCACGTGAATTTGTTGATGCAGCTGACGCTAAATCAGAAATGACCCCATTGATAAAGGGTTATTTGCGTCTGGGCGCAACATTTGGTCGTGGTGTGTTTGTTGATGCACCGTTCAATTCGTATGATGTATTTGTAATGATTGAAACACGTAAAATGGACGCTGCGTATCAAAAGCATTTCTTGGGGCGTGAAAATGCGTTGGGCGACCCTAATGAAGACAAAGAGAACATTATCAAGACTGTTGGAAAAATAATGACGTTCCCTGTTGTTGGACCGTTCAAGGTTGTGCGTGCATTTGTTGACTTCTTGTTGCGTGAAGATGCTGCTGACGTTGAATACATCGAAGACAGTGAAAAAACCGAAGAACAGTAAAAATGGCAAAATTGCGTAAACAGAATATTTTTAACACAACGACTGCGGCAATTAAATTCTTGCTGTTCTGGGTGCTGGTTGTTGTCCAGTTACCAATAATAGTATTTATGCCACACAGTTTGGCGGTTCGCTATATGCCGATATTTATGTGGGGTTTGGTTCGGCTGTCTGGGGTAAAAATCGTAGTTCACGGAAAATTATCGGACAAGCGTCCATTGATGGTTGTGTCAAATCATATATCTGTGTTTGAAATTGCGACCTTTCCTTTTGCATTTCGTGGCAGTTTTATTGCCAAAAAAGAAATGGAAAATTGGCCTTTGGTTGGTTGGGTTGCCAAGAAGTTTGGCGTTATATTCGTTGACCGTCGTCCATCGCACGCCCACGATGCACTGGCTGTTGTGCAAAAAGCGGTTCAAACGGTTAAATATCCAATGATACTGTTTCCCGAAGGAACAACGACCAACGGTGCATATGTAAAGCCATTTAAAAGCACGCTGTTTAACTTTGTTGAAAATTCAAATGTGACGGTTCAGCCAATGGCAATGCACTATCGCTATCGGGACGGTTCTGTCATTGACGAACAGACATTGGCCGACCACTTTGCGTATTTTGATAATTCGAAAATGGAAACCGGCCCCAAATGCAAGCGTGAACGCAGTGCCTTTGGCCAAGTGTTTCACATAATGATGCTGGGTGGCTTTACGGTTGAAATTACATTGCTGCCACCACCGCCCCTGGCGGGGTTAAACAGAAAGCAGATTGCTGAAACACTGCACACAATCGTTTCAGAAAAATATATGGAATTAAAAGATAAAAAATAATTAAGCAATAAAGAGATTTATAAAATGAGAATTGAAAATTTATGTGTTCGTCGTCTGATTGGCGACGTTGCAGGTGCCACGACCCATGGTCACAAGATGGCGGTCAAAGGCGGTTATATTTACCAAACGTTTCAGGGTGGATACACCTTGTCACCATTGGGCTGGCGTGTTGTTCGTAATATTGAAAATATTATTCGCAGTGAAATGGACGGTATTGACGGCCAAGAAATCTTGATGCCTGTTGTTGCAGGGGCGGATATTTGGCGTGAAAGTGGTCGTTATGATACGGTCGATGTTCTGGCAAAGTTCAAGGGGCGTTCTGGTGCGGATTATGTCTTGAATCCAACCCATGAAGAGGTTGTCGTTGACTATGTAAAGTCAGTTTTGGAAACATATCGTCAAATGCCATTTATGGTATATCAGATTCAAACAAAATTCCGTGATGAATTGCGTGTTCGTGCAGGCTTAATCCGCACACGTGAATTTATAATGAAGGATGCATATTCATTTCACGAAACGCAATCAGACCTAGAAAATTATTATAATCGTTGTCACGGTGCATACGAACGCATATTTGCCCGTTGTGGCCTGAAAAATGTTGTCAGCGTTTTGTCATCAACTGGCGATATGGGCGGCAGTGTTGCGCACGAATTCCAACTGGTAAATGAAATGGGCGAAGACACAATATTCTTGTGCGATTGTGGGTATAGCACTAACAAGGAATTGGTCGATGAAGACACAGAAATTTGTCCAAAATGTGGTGCAAAATTGAACAAAGTTCGTGGAATTGAAATTGGAAATATTTTCCAACTTGGGACCAAGTATTCTGAATCTATGAACCTGACTTATACCGCCCCGGACGGGGAATCCAAGCATCCCATAATGGGGTGTTATGGTATTGGTGTTGGTCGCACAATGGCGGCAATTATCGAAGAAAGTGCCGATGACAAGGGACCAATATGGAATGCAGCAACTGCGCCATTTATGGTCGAAGTTATTGGCTTGCCAGACAAGGACGGCAAGACATTGCCACTGGCAGAACAGGTTTATCAAAATATTAAATCAGCAGGCATAGAAGTCTTGCTTGATAATCGTGATGCCCGTGCTGGCGAAAAATTTGCAGATGCCGATTTAGTTTCTGCGCCAATTCGTCTGATAATATCTGCCAAGAATTTGGAGAATAATGCAATAGAGGTTAAGTATCGTGTGAACGATGTTAATACATCTGGGATGAAAACGACATTTGGCTTGGATACATATATGTCAGAAACGGTTGATGCGATATTAAAATTACTAGGTAAATAAAAACGGGGCATTGCCCCGTTTTTTGTGATATAATATCCCCTGTAATAAACAAGCGAGAGAGAATATGAAAATTTCAATTATTGGTCTGGGGTCGGTTGGCTCTGCGGTTGCCACAGCGGTTGCAAATACAGGGCTAGCAAATGAAATAGTGTTGTTTGATCGTGATGGTGTTCGTGCACGTGCTGCTGCCGAAGATTTAGGGCATGCTGCGGCTTTTTCGTATGATGTAAAAATCACCGCAGTAAACAATTATCGTTCAATTCGTGGTTCTGAAATTGTAATTATTGCTGCTGGTGCAAATCAACGTCCTGGTCAAACTCGCACGGATTTGTTGGCAGCAAATGCAGCCGTGATTTCAGATGTTGTTCCACGTGTTATGGCTAATGTTGACCCCAAGACTGTAAAGTTGATAATCGTCACAAATCCACTAGATGTTATGGTTATGCTGGCCCAGCGTCTGTCTAAATTGCCAGCGGGGCGTGTTATCGGCACGGGCACAATGTTGGACTCTGCACGCCTTCGCACGATATTGTCACGCCAGTTATCTGTTTCAACCCAGTCAATAAATGCCTATGTTCTGGGCGAACACGGCGACAGCAGCATTGTTGCCTGGTCTTCGGCGTGTATTGGCGGTGTAGATTTGAATACATTCTGTCGCCAGACAAAAATTAGTCTGCCCATGACAACTCGTCGCACCATAGAGCATCGTGTTCATAATGCTGCCTATGAAATAATCCAAGGTCGTGGTGCAACCTGGGACGGCATTGCCGGTGCGGTTGCAGACCTGGTTCGTTGTATTGTTCGTGATGAACACAGAATCGTGACTGTATCGATTGTTGATGGTATTGGCACACGTGCGTTATCAATGTCATTGCCACGTATTGTTGGTTGTAGTGGTGTTATTGCAACGCTAATGCCGAAATTAGATTCCGAAGAAGCGTCTGCATTGCGTCGCAGTGGAAAGATAATCAGAAAAAACTATGATTCAATACCAAAATAAAAAAATCCCCAATTTGGGGATTTTTTTTAATTTGCACTTGGTGCTTCCGCAGGGGCTTGTTGTTCTGTTGCTGCTGCGGCTGCTTCCTGCTGAACAATTTCTTGACGCAGGTGGCTTTCCTGAACGGACATACCAGATTTTGCAGAAACCAAAGCCAACGCTGCACACAAAATAAAGAATATTGTCGCCAGCCAAGCGGTTGCACGTGTTAAAAAGTTTCCTGCTGCCGCCCCAGTCAACGCACCACCAAACATAGATGCTGCACTAGAACCTGACATACCAGAGCCTTCAGATTTTTGTAATAAAATTAAACCAATCATCATAACGGCAACAATGACCAACAAAACTAGTAAAATTGAAAACATATCTTATTCCTTGTGTTAAATACGCACCGATTTTAATTCGCAGAATCTGAAATTGCAAGGATTTTCAGCAATGCTTCTGCTGCGGCAACGCTAGCCCCTTTTTTTGAAGTGCCTTTTCCCGTTGCAGATTTTCCCATTGCACTAACCCGCACATTAAATACAGGGTTGTGCGATGCCCCGACAGATTCCAAATATTCATAGACCGGCAACTTGCCAGAATCCATCTGTTGAACCAGTTCTTGCAACGTTGTTTTTGGGTCTTTTGGTGCAACTACATCATTTGCCGCCAAATCACGCCAAATATCAACGATAATATTACTGGCAACGTCAATGCCAGCGTCCAGGTAAATTGCCCCCAGGATAGCCTCCATCGTGTTTGCAAGCATATGTTTGGTTCGACCTGCGGTCATATGTCCGTGTCGAACTTGCTTTTCCAGACCGATTTTTTGTGCGATTTCCCCCAGTGTTTCGGTTGAAACCAGCATCGCATGACGACGTGCCAATTCGCCTTCGGTTTCATTTGGATACATTTTATACAGCAACACCGCCACACTCAGTCCTAAAACACGGTCGCCAATAAATTCCAAGCGTTCATTATTGTGGTTTGAATCAACACCGCTTTGGGTCAATGCCAAATCCAGCAACTGTTTGTCTTTGAAAGTATAATTTAGAATATCCATATTATTTTACACCCATTCCCCAGCGGTTCCACCGCATTTTATTTCCCCAGTTCCAAACAGACAACATTGGTGCGTAATAGTTGTGTGAATACCAAATAAACCAAACGTTGCCCAATACATTATCACGTGGCACAAAACCAACATCGCCACGACTATCGCCACTGTTGTCACGATTGTCACCCATAAAGAAGAAATGATTTTCAGGCACAGTAAATACTTCTGTATCGTCAAAATAAGCATCGTCTGTCATTTCGATAATGCTGTGTTGAACGCCGTTTGGCAAAGTTTCTGTGTATTCCTTGCCATGGAAGACCCCGCACATACCGCTATACATATCACAGAAATTATCAGGTTTATATTCAATAGTATAGTTAAATTCTGCAGGCTTGTTATCAATCCAAATTTTATTTCCTTTGATAGACATATTGTCTTTGTAATATCCGACGCTACGCATAGACTTTGGCAAAGTTGCAATAATGTATGGTCGTTCATTTTCGCGTGGGACTTGAACGTCATTTATGTGCAAGCGACCATTTATCATTTGAATTTTATCACCAGGTTTACCAATCAATCGTTTTACATAGTCTTGTGATTCATTGATAGGGTTTCTGAAAACCACGATATCGCCAACTTCTGGTTCTGTTGCCCAAAAGCGTCCGTCCCACATTTTCCATGAACCAAATGGGAACGAGTATCTGGAATAACCATAAGACCACTTTTGAACAAAGATATGGTCACCAACATGCAGTGTTGGAATCATAGACCCAGACGGAATATTAAACGGTTCCAGCAAGAAGCTACGAAAAACGATTGCGATAATCGCCCCATAAAATATAGTATTAAACCATTCACGTGCTGTATTTTTGTTTTTTGCTGGCATATATCAAATCCTTTTCTTTGGCAACTATAATAGAACTTGCGGAAGTCTAATTCAAGTTATAATATACCGATATGATATCATTAAAGTCAATTATATTTCATGGCATTGATGCCACGCCTATAGATGTTCAAGTTCAGTTGTCAACTGGTCTGTCAAAGCCAGAATTTAACATTATCGGTCTGGCGGACAGGGCGGTCAAGGAATCAGCCGAGCGTATTCGTAATGTTTTGTCTGCATTAAATTTGTCATTACCGCCAAAACGGTTGACGGTAAATTTGTCGCCAGCAGACGTTGAAAAAACAGGTTCTCATTTTGATTTGCCGATATTGTGTGGGATATTGTGTGCGATTGGTGTATTGCCGGACACGGAACTTGAAAAATACCTTATTTTAGGTGAAGTCGGACTAAATGGTGCTATTGTAAAAACTGATGCAGTCCTGCCTGCCAGTGTTTGGGCAAATGCGAATGGTCTGGGGATAATTTGTCCTGGCGATCAGGGGGCAGAGGCACGCTGGGCTGGCCACACAAATATATTAGCACCTTTTCATGTTCTTCAGTTGATAAATCATTTCAAGGGGACACAAACGTTGCCAGTGCCAGAATTGTTATCGATTGCAGATGAGACGAACTGTGCCTTGGATATGTCCGAAGTTCACGGTCAATCTGCAGCCAAGCGTGCATTGGAAATTGCCGCAGCAGGTGGACATGCAATGTTGATGGTCGGGCCTCCAGGTTCGGGCAAGACAATGCTAGCATCGCGTCTGCCGACAATTATGCCCCAGATGACCCCGACCGAGGTTTTGGAAACCTCAACAATCTATTCAATCGCAGGTCAGTTAAAATCAAATGGCTTGATGCGGAATCGTCCATTTCGCAGTGTTCATCATACGTCCAGTCCTGTTGCACTGGCAGGTGGCGGTTCGGATGCACGACCTGGTGAGATATCGTTGGCACATAATGGCGTTTTATTTTTGGACGAATTGCCTGAATTTAATCGTGCAACACTTGAAATATTGCGTCAGCCAATGGAATCTGGTCGTATATTGATTTCACGTGCTCGTCGTAATGCGACATACCCTGCACGTTTTCAGTTGGTTGCGGCAATGAATCCGTGTCCTTGTGGACATTTGGGAAATGCGGCACTGTCGTGTTCACGTGCTCCTCGTTGTGCTGAGGCATACCAGAACAAAATCTCTGGTCCATTGTTGGATAGGATTGATTTGCATGTTGATGTTGACGCTGTAAAGCCTTGGGAAATGACAAATGATGATGAGGTTCGTGAAACCAGTGCTGAAATTAGGGCTCGTGTTGTAGCTGCACGAACCCGCCAGTTAGAACGTCAAGGGTGTGTAAATGCCGCTTTGGACGGGGCGGAATTGGAACAGTATACAAAATTGACATTACAGTTATCAGAATTTTTGAATACAGCCGCCGAAAAAATGGGAATGTCTGCCCGTGGGTATAATCGTATAAAACGCCTGGCAAGAACAATAGCGGATTTGCGTGGTGCAACGGATATAGAGATGACCGACCTGACCGAGGCTTTGTCCTATCGGCCCATAAATCGTGGTAAATATGGTGTAAAATAAAAGGCAGATTTTTATCTGCCTTTTTCTTTTGCTGCATTTATCCATTTTCTGATTTGGTGATTGGACAAATTAAATTCTTTAGCTGCTTTTGCCACAGTTTTTTTCAGTGCAAAGCAAACGATTCTACTTTTTGTTTCATCGCTGTAATTGCGTTTTTTTCTTGTTTCATAGACTTTATATTTTGCGTTCCAATTTCGTATTGTAGAATCTGGGACGTTGTATTTGCGAGCTGCTGCAACCGGGCCACGTGTCTTTGCAAAGTTCAGTATTTCCAAGATTTCGCTTTCTGACTTTTCTATGTGTTTTTTCTTTTCTTGAGGTTCTGTTTTTTTGCCTGTATAAATTTTTCTGGTTTCATTCCACTCTTGGATTGTCGCTACGTCCACGTTATAGAAACGCATAGCGTTGGTCAGACCTCGTTCTTCGGCAAAATTCAGAATTTCAATTCGTTGTTCTTCGCTAAATTTACGCATAGGGCGTATTTCGTAAATTCGATATTTTTTATTCCAGCGGATAATAGTGCTAGATTGTAGGTTGAAATGTCGTGCAGCACCAATAGTGCCGTGTTCTTTGGCCCAATTCAAAACTATGATTTTGTATTCTTCTGTGTAAGTCATATGCTGATTATAGCACATAATTGTTGTTTTGTCAACTTTTGAAAACAGTCTTATGTCCAAAATGTATCAGATGTGATATGTTTGCAATATGTCAAATGAAGTCCAATATTTTTTGTCAGAAAGCAAAGATGGTTTTGATGCGATTTATAATGGTCAAAAGGTCGGCGAAATCACCTTTGTTCGTGTTGGTTCGGATAAATTGCTAATTGATTATACAAGTGTTGATCCAAACTATCGTCATCGCAATATTGGTTTAACGCTAGTTCGAAATGTAGCAAATATGGCACGAAATCAACATCGGCATATAATAACATTATGTCCGTTTGCACGTGCGATGTTTAATCGTTTTCCTGAATTTGATGATGTCCGTTTAATGAATGCGCATTAAATTTGCCATTGCATAGATTGCGTAATTTTATTAGTATCTCAAATTGTGAAATCAAAGGGAAAGGGATTATGCGTAAATTATCACGTTCTGCGTTAGTGTTTTTAGTTTTTCTGAACGGTTATGTCAGTTTATCGTTGGAATTGCTTGTTTTGCGTCAGTTGTCGTTCTATGTTGGCAGCAGTGCAGTTATCACCAGCATCATAATGGCAATATTTTTAGGCTTTATGTCATTGGGCTATTTTATCGGAGAGTCTCAGCGAATTGACGAAAAAAAAATCGGTTCGATATTGAATTTTAGTTTCTTGGTCATTGCAGGTCTTTCTGTATGTGCGGCCAGTTTCCCATTGATTACAAAATATTTCACTTGGTTATATGTTGGCGGTATAACATCTGGTGCGATACAAACGTTTATATATTCGCTGGTGTTCTTGTCTGCTGGTCCGTTTTTATTTGGTTTTAATACAACACTGTTATCACGGCAACTGCATGCATATAACAAGAACTGCACAGGCAACATAATGGCGTGGGACACGATTGGATCTGTTTTTGGTTCTATTGCTACAACGTTGCTTTTAATGCCTTTGATGGGGGTAAATTACACGGTTGTTTTAATAACACTGATGGCGGTATTTGGTGCACTTATATTACGTCGTCGTTGGTGGGTTTGGATTGTTTGTGCGTTGATTTTTGCAGCATCTTGCTTTATCAACAGTAATAAATATCAGTTAAAAAAACTGGGGATTTTAGTAAATAATGCAAATTCAACGATTGTTGTTTCAGAAATAGGCTCTACCCGTATTTTGAATATGAATGGTCTGCCGATGTCTGTGTATAACACGGCAAATGGTTCTGTTGCAGAATACGTTGATTATTTGAATCAAAATTTCATTTACACAATGCCCAAGAACAAAACACATAAAGTATTGGTCTTGGGGGCAGGGGGCTTTACGCTGGGTTTAAATGACGACCGTAATGATTATACTTTTGTTGATATCGAGCATACATTGAAAGATGTTTCAGAACGTCATTTTCTGGGACATCCCCTACAAGACAATAAAAAGTTCGTTGTGGCTGATGCCAGTCAGTATTTGAAAAATACAGAAGAACAATATGATTTTATATTGCTGGACGTATATTCGAACTCGTATCAAGTTCCCGAAGATTTAATAACTGTTGAATTTATGCAGCGGATTAAATCACGTGTTGCTCCAAATGGTATAATTGCAATGAATATTGTTGTTGCACCAGAATTTAGCGATAAATATTCCAGGGTTTTTGATAATACGTTTAATGCGGTATTTCCGTATAATACCACTCGTCAGGTTCTAGGCGATTTTAATCCGTGGCATAACACGTATGGGCCATCAAATGTCTTGTATATATATTACAATATTGAAAACGATGGGCGTATATATACGATAAACAAGACACCAGTGATATACGATTAAAAAAACGGGATATTCCCGTTTTTTTATTGATTTAAGTTCTCGGACACAAAGTTCCAATTTACCAGATTGTCCAGGAACGAATCGACAAAGTCTGCACGCTTGTTTTTATAGTCCAGATAATATGCGTGTTCCCATACGTCCAGGTTCAACAGTGGTTTCATATTGTTTGTAATTGGTGTTTCAGCATTTTTAGTGTTTATTATTTTTATCTCTTTACCATCACGCACCAGCCACGTATATCCGCTACCGAACAGATTGGTTGCGGCATCTTTGAATTGTTTTTTAAAGCTTTCGGCACTGCCAAACTGTTGGATTATTTCGTCAGGGATTTGTGTTGCACAGTTTGGGCACATGCCGCTAAAAAAGAATTGGTGGTTGTATATTTGTGCAGCGTTATTAAAAATTTTTTCTTGCTCAGGCTTTTTTGCGGACTCTTGGATAATTTGCACCAAAGAGACATTTTCATAAGGCGTATTTTCAATAAGTTTATTCAAGTTATCGATATATGTTTTTACGTGTTTTCCGTGATGTGTCTGAATAGTTTCCTGAGAAATATAAGGTGCCAATGCATTTGTTTCGTATGGCAATGGGAATTGATTTAAATCAAACATAAATTACCTCCTTTGACATATGTAATGATGTGGATTCTGGTTAAAAATAACAACAGGAAATAATTATTAAAAAGCACTTGCACCACGATTAAAATATTTTCTATAATCGGAACATCGAAAGGAGTAAACAAATGAAAAAAACAACATTTTTATCAGCTATCTTAGGTTTGGCTTTCATTGGCAATGCGTCTGCTGCAGACATCACAATTTATCATTCTCCACACTGTCCACATTGTCATCATGCACGTGAATTTATTTCCAGCACATTGATTTATGAATATCCAGAATTAAAGGTTACAGAAGTAAACGTTATGGAACCAGCAAATTCTGAAAAATTTCAGGCTGCTTTAACAGAATGTAAATTCGACAACGGTGGTGTTCCTGTAATTGTAATTGGCGACAAATGCGAACAGGGTTATGCAGACTTTATGCAAGACACATTGCGTCAGCATATCGAAGTAGATTTGTCAGAAGAACAAAAGGCTGCTGCTGCTGAAAACAAGAAAGCAATGTCCGAAGACGCAGAAAAGTTCAAAGCAGAACATGCCGACCGTGTAAACGCAATTACAGAATATGCGGCCTCTGCCGAAGCGGTTGCAGAACCAGAAGTTGCCGAAACTGAAAAAAAAAGTGAAGGCAGCGTAGTTTGGTTCTGGGGTCTGTTGATTGTCTTGGTTGCAGGATTGGGCTATGTCTTGGTTCGCAAAGACAAACGTAAATAAAAATATAACTAGGTTATAATCGGAACAGATATGTTTGATTTAACAACACTTGATTATATTTATGTTGCTGTGATATTGGCATCGACCGTCTGGGCAACAATTCGTGGTGGCGTGTATGAAACGATTGCAACGCTATCTTGGGTTGTTGCGGCGGTCACAGCCAGATTTGCATCACCATGGTTGGACAGACTGTTGCAAACATGGTTTGATTTATCTGAATCGACTGTTGGCACACTGGTTGCGTCATACTTTATTGTATTTTTTGCAATATTGATAACGGTTGGTTTTTTAAATCAAAAACTGCGTGAAAAAATTCAAGACAGCATTATGAATGTTACGGACAAAACATTAGGTGTGATTTTTGGAATTATCCGTGGGATTGTTGTCATGGGGATATTTTATTGGGGTGCGTTGTGGTATTATTCAGACACACCATTTTTACCACAATGGTTATCCCAGGCACGCACACGCCCAATAATGCAAATCACAGCATTAAAACTGGACGACTGGTTTTTTCCGGGTCCTGAAAACAAATTATTGGCACGTGATATTGCAGGCACACATCAGGCGATTGAAATATATAATAATCTGATAAATCCGGCTATATCATCTGGCCAAGATGCGAAAAATACAGAATCTGATACAGGTGTTTCAACTGATGCATCTTCAGAAGAAACTGGCTATAAATCATCAGAACGTGCAGCGTTGGAAAATCAATTGTTGCAAATAGAAACGGTTGCTCGTGCTGTTGAACAGCGAGAATCTGATGAAACTAAAAATTCTGTTGCTGAATAAAAGTCGCCCAATTGGGCGATTTTTATTTTCTTGGAATTCATACCTGGTGTGTTGTTTGTAGATTTATTGTATCCTTTGGTTGTATTTATAACCAAAGGATAAAAAATGTTATTAAAGTCAAAAATTTGTTTTACTGCGGTTGTTATTTATGAAATCATCGCAGTGTCTGTTTTACATTTTCAGCGTTTATGTGATGCGATGTTTCCGACACCTTTTTGTGACAGTTGGTATCGTTATTTTCTGTTTTGTATAATTGTGCCATTGGTTGGGATACTGATATGGATGTGGATAAGTGAATTTATTCGTCTGCATCGTCGTCGCAAATTTATCCGTCGTGCAAAAAATACGGTGTCTGGGATAGTATCCAGCGTTCGTGGCAAGATATCCGAACATTTTGATTCTCAAGATTTAGAAAGGATAATAACGGCGGCGGTTTTAATTGGAATCAAGCGGTATATTGATCGTCATCCAAATATTCGTCGCAATGTAAATGATGTGATTGGGTATGCAAATGGAGATATAGAAATAGATTTGATGGACGACAGCGACGAAGTTTCTGTGCCAAAGCGTCGTATCCAGGCCAAGAAAAACAATCGGTCAAAACCGACAGGCAAGAACAAGAAATAAAAAATCCCCCGCATGGGGGAATTTTTTAATCGATAATTTCGGCCTTGATAATTTTATCAGGATTTTCGACCCGACCATTGTCCATATCATCGCCACGTTTGATTTTATCAACGTTTTCCATGCCAGAAATAACATTTCCCCATACTGTGTATTGTCCGTCCAAGAATCTGGAATTCTGGAAACAGATAAAGAATTGCGAGTCTGCGGAATTTCTGTCTGCTGCACGTGCCATACCGACTGTTCCACGCAGAAAAGGTTCTGCGGAAAATTCAGCGGGGATACTAACGCCACTGCGACCCATACCGTCCCCACGTGGACAGCCTGTCTGTGCCATAAATCCATCGATTACACGATGAAATTTTAATCCGTTATAGAATCCTGATTTTACCAGTTCTGAAATTCTAGCCACGTGCTTTGGTGCGACTTCTGGCAACATTTTTATTACAACATCACCTGTTGTTAGTGTTAGTTTAAGATTTGGCATGTTTTATCCTTTTGTTTGTTTTAAAATCTTGTATCAATCAGAAAATTAGGGTTTTGAATTAGTTCACCCTTTGCAATCTGTTGATTGATTTTTTCTTGTTGAATTCTTCGTTGTTCGATGACGCTAATGCCATTTAGCAGTGCGTTTTGATTCATTTTTTTCAACAGTGAATCCATGTTCCCGGTTATATGTGCATTGGGGTGCGTTTTTATCTCTGTGACTTCACTTAAATCCGTCCCGGTTAAATCAATCGCTGGGACATTAGAAAAGTCCAAAACGCCACGCAGTCCCGTTACATTTTTCAATTCAACTTGTGATGCATTAGGGTTTGTTTTGATGCTTGCATCGCCCGACAATTTAACGTCACACATTCGCAATAAATCAACATTGCTTGCATCGATTACACCATGAATATTGATAACGTCAAGTATAATAACCGATTTTGCATTTGGGTTCAGTTTTAATTGCTTTATTCCGATAATATTGTTCAGAAATATATCTCTTACTCCACTCAGATCCAGAACCTTGTCCGCAAAGAAAGTTGTCTTATTATGTCCTCTTCTGAATTGCAGATGAATTTTGTATGCTTTTGGATTTAGTTTCAGTTCCGTCACTTTTTTCAGGTTTACATCATCAAAAACAAGATTTTCGACCCCACTAAAGTCCAATTGTCCCTGCATACCTTTGACGGTTTCAAAGTGAACGTGTTCTGCCTGTTTTATTTCTATGCGTGCTTCTGGTGCCACTGTAAGTTCACGCAACGTCAGTTTTTCGATGTGTTGCAATAAAATGTCGCTTTTTAACAGAACAGATGCCAGTGATATTTCGTATGGTCTTGGGTTAAATTTTGTATTTTCAAGTATTACTTCTGGAACGTTTATGTTGTATCCCGCAGACAAATTCAGTTTTTTTACCCCACTAAAATCGAATGATTGCCTTTCGTTTAATTGCACGTCTTGCAGTGATATTTCATAGGCATTTGGGTTCAGAATCATTTTTTCAGCGGTCATATTTGTGGTAATCAACCTTTTGACGTTTCCGAAATTAAATGTCCGTCGCCTGTTCATATTCATAAACCCTGATACCTGAATTTCCTCGGCATTTGGGTTAAATATTATATCGTGACCGGCTTTTGCGAAATTGGCCTCCGTAATTTTTAATCTTTTTACCCGACTGAAATCCAATGGACCACGCAGTTTTTTGAAACCGTCCAGATTTATTTCTTCGGCATCTGGTGTATTTACATAGACGATTTCCCCATTTTTGACTTCGATTACAGTTTTTCCATCTGCGACCAGGCTTTTACTGCCGTCCAGGTTGTTTGCAATCTGGATTTTTTTACCACGTATAGCATCTTCGACAAAGCGTCCATCAGGTTCATCTGCTGCAATATTTTGGGCTTGCTTAGTTTGCAGATTCAGTATTATTCCACGTCCCAACATCATTTCGTATTGGGTGTTAAGTCGTGTAATAACGCCATCCTTGGCAAAGAAATCACTGCCGAAGTAAATATTATTTATTTCAGAATTATAACGGCAGATTTGATTGTTTATCATTACAAAGCCACGTGGCAAAGCGACATTTCCTGCTGAAAAATCGACATCGAAATAGTGTTTTATTGCATCGGACAGCCCTGGGATAATATTGTCAGGATTTGAATTAAAGGTATTATCTGGGTTTTCAACTGTGTGATTGTATCGATTTTTTATACTGATGAATCCGCCATCTTTCAAGACCTGGATTGAAATAACCGAAGTTCCATATTCGTCTTCACGTTTTGGGTCGTCAAAGTCCGCACGATTTAAATTTTTGGCATTTTCATGAACTGCATTGATTATGTAGTAATTTTCATATCGATAAGGGTCATTAAAAGTGCACAGTTCTTCGCCTCTAACAAAGTATTTTTTTATTTCATTTTGTTTTTGCAGTGTATCAGCAACGTATGCGTCATAGCCTGCTTTTTTCAGCAGCATAATAGGATCCATATGCACAGCCATTTCTTCGATACGCACCTGTTTTAGCGACACCAGATAGTTCATAATAGGTTCGGCTTCACGTCCTGCATATTTTACAATTTTATCAATATTTGAGATATCAAAAATACCGTTATCATAGTTTCGAATTGCCTTAGCAAATCGTTCGCCGTTTTGTTTTTTGATAATCTCATACATACTTTTTGGAGCCATACAAAAATCCTTACTTCCAAGCAATTATAGCACAAAAGGCAGAATTTTTAAATTTATATATGACTTGACCAATTTTGTCCGACGAATGTTTTATTATAGAATCAAACGCCAACCAAAGGAGTCAAAAATGGCAATCGGCACGGCCACGCAGCGTGGCAGCGTAGTTTACGTTTACGATGAAAGTGGCAGACTGAAGTTCACACAAAACGGTGAGTTGCACGGTTTTACAGGTTCGTCTGTCAGCATTCGCAAAGGAAGTATAATTTATGTTTATGATGACAGCGGTCGTTTAAGTTTTACACGATAAACTGTTTCATTCTTTTATAACTTTCCTTTAATCGTTGGTCCCCTGTGGCAAAGGTCTTTTGTCTGCGGGGGATTTTTATTTTGTTTTTTCTTAAAAAATATGATAGAATACAAGAAACAAATTTATGGAGTTTAAAATGGCAGAGCAAAAAACAGACATTATAAATCAACGTGTTGATGCCGCCCAGGCAGAATTACAGAAACGTGCCGCCAGGCTAACATTGTTGGTCAATCGTGCCAAGGGGAAAAATATTCCTGGTTTTAATGAAGGTGTTGAACACACTCGTGATATGATAGAAGGTCAATCTAAATTGTGCGATACACTGGTTTTTGATGCACCACGAACACGTCTTGAACAGATGCGTAATTTGCAGTTGATGACAGGGAACATGAATGAAAGTGTTCAACAGGGGATAAAGGCAACAACAGATGCGATTGATGGTATGTTGGATACCTTGACCGCAATGGTTGAAAAGGCTCGATAAAACATAACCGCCCATCCGGGCGGTTTTTTTAATTTGATAACAAATATTGTATTCAACTAGGTTTGTATATGAAAACGAACCTAGTTATTTTTTTTCTAACAAAGTGTATATCTAAACATACGTTAACACTACAAAAAGGAAAACGTATGAAAAATCACTTTTACAATACTTTGATTGGTGTTTCTGTTTTGCCTGCGTTATTCATAATGCCGGCAATGGCAGAAACGATTACCCAACGTCAGGTAATATCAACTGACACGACATATACAGACGCTGTTGCAGAAAATATTGCATCTACGACTGCGAACAACGGTGGTGTATTCTATATGCAAGACGTTCCAGAAGTAGTTTTGGAATTCCAAGGCGAAACATTGTTTACTGGAAATTCATTAAATGATGGTGGTATGGGTGGTGTTATTGGAAATGGCTGGTTGTCTTCAACATCAGGCTCTGGCTACACCCAAGGAGGCAAGATTTTATTTGCTGGTTCAACAACCTTTGCAGGCAACAGCACTAATAATGCAAATGGCGGTGGTGCTATATTTAATTACGGTCTGGGCAATGCCACCAACCCAGATATAATATTTTTACAAGATGCAGAATTTGCAAACAACCTGGCCACTCAGCCAATGAATAGTGTTTATGCAGGTGGTGGTGCAATCAATCATCGCAATGGTATGATTGTCTTTAACGAGGGGGCAAATTTTTCAGGCAATGAATCTGCATCTCAAGGCGGTGCAATTTTAACAGCTGGTGATATAATATTTAACGGCCCAACATCATTTGCAAATAATACCGCAACAACAAATGGTGGTGCATTGGCGATAATGGGTGGCACAACAACATTTGATACAGCAGCGACATTTACAAAGAATTCAGCGGGCGGTGCATCTGCAATATATTTGTCCGAAGATGCGGAAACTCTTGAATTCAAAGGTGCTGCAATCTTTTCAGAAAATTCAGGTGTTGGAACATTGTTTAATAATTCAGCAAATGCATCGGTTATCTTTGTAGATGGTGCAGAATTTAACAAAAACACAAACTCCTATAACGGAGCATTGATAAACGTAGGCAATGTTTCGTTGACAGGTGGTGATATGACGTTTAGCAATAACACTGGCAGCAATGGAGGAGGTCTGAAAAATACAGGCACCGTAACAACGAATACAACTGGCAAAATATTGTTTAGTTCCAACAGCACGACCAGCACGGCTGGTGCATTGGATAATGGTGGCGACATAACATTTAATGCGTCCCAGATATCGTTCACGGGGAACAAATCAGACTCGGGTTATGCTGGTGCAATCTTTAATGCAGGCGATTTAACGATATTATCCGCTAAAAATACATTTTCGAATAATATTGCAAATGACAGTGGCACAACCAAAAGTGGTGGTGGTGCAATTCACAATCGTGGCAACACAAATACAGCCAGTTTAGTTATCGGCACCAGCGACAGTATAAATACATTTGCATCAAACAAGTCCAACGCATACGGCGGTGCGATTGTTGCTCGTGCATTTGACGGCGATACCGCAAATTCAGATGTTGTAATCAACGGCAAGACAACGTTTTCTAGCAATACGTCTGCATTGGACGGCGGTGCAATATGGAACGCAGTTTCTGCCGACAACGGAACAACAGGCACATCAACAATTGTATTTAATGGCGATACAACATTTCGCAATAATTCAGCCGGTGGCATAGGCGGTGCAGTGTATAATAACGACACGATTACATTTAATGGCACAACCGTGTTTTCTGGAAATACCGCAGCTGGCAAGGCCAACGATATTCACAACGATGGCACTGTCAATTTCAATGGCGATACAACAATAAATGGTGGTATAACAGGGACAGGAACTTTGAATGTTGCGTCTGGCACAACATTAAACATTGGCACATCTGACATAACCCAGGGTGCGATTGCCTTGGACGGCACGATGTTAGCCACATTACGCAGTGGTGAAACAAGTCAAATTACGGTCAATAATGAAGGTGGCTTTACAGGCACCGGCAAATTAAAATTGTCATTTGATCATGCTGGCACATACCAGGTTTTTGGTAATCAGACTTTTGATAACGTTGACATCAGCAGTTCGGTTTATGATTTATCTTGGGACAACGGTGCTGTCACAGCAACGACCAAGTCTGTATCTGATCTCGCCCAGGAAAATAATATAACCCAAGACACAGCCCGTGTAATTTCCAGCGTATCAGAATCATCTTCTGTCCGACTGAATGATTTGTCTGTTGCGTTCCAGGAAAAGTTGTCATCTGGCACAGCGTCTGATCTTGCAGAAGTTGAACAGGCAGGTTTGGCAATAAATCCAGAACGTGCAGCCGTTCCTCAGTCTGTTGCCACATCATCACAGCATACGATTTCGACCTTGCTTTCAAATCGTCTGGCTATGTCAGGACTTGGACGCAGTGGCGGTGATGCGAACCTTGACTTTGGTGGCGTATGGGCCCAAGGCTTATATAACAAGTCAAAATTAAATGATAACTTTAACGGTTATACACGTGGTGTTGCACTGGGTGTTGATGGGACAATAAATGAAGTCTGGACATTGGGTATGGGGTATATGTTTGCACACTCTGACATCAGTGCCACCAGTCGTGATACAGACGTTGATTCATCGACTGTATTCATCTATGGACAGTATAAGCCAAGTCAATGGTATGCCAGTGCGATTGTAAACTATACAATGTCTGACTATAACGAACGGGGCAGGGCATTTAATGTTGGTGTCACATCGGATTATGATATAGATACCTTTGGTGCACGTCTTGCCAGTGGTTATAACTTTATTGGTGGTATAACACCGGAAGTATCGATGCAATATATGCACATAAATTCATCGGACTATACTAATTCATTGGGGATAAAAAATCATATGGACGGTGCGGATTATTTGACTGCATCGTTATCTACCAAATATGAATTTGATATCTATATGAACAATGGTTGGATAGTTCGTCCTCAGTTACATTATGCAATCAAGTATGATTTGATATCTGATGAAAACACCATGTTGGTTAGCATGCCAGGTGTAAATTCATATGTCTTGGACGGTCGGCGTTTATCACGCATTGCGAACGAGGTTGGTCTTGGCATAGGAATGAACTATAATGGTCTGGAAATGTCATTAAATTATGACATTCAGGCACGTTCAAACTATACCTCTCAAACAGGTCGTATGAATTTCAGATATGAATTTTAATTTTGAAAAACGGAACAAACAACCACCTTCATCTAGGTGGTTGTTTTTTTGTTTATTCGCTGCAATAGTTTTGCATACTCAGGTCTTTTTGTGTCCCTCTTTACTGTTATGTATAACATGCAGTGCGTTTTTATATTGGCAATCTGGCTTTGGAATTGCGGTCAGGGCGGCATAGCATATCAAATTGTTGCCAAGTTTTACGTTGATTGCTGGTGTGGTAGGTTTGTCATCATACAGTGGGATTTCTAAACCGCTGCTTGTTTTTATATACGATATACCTGCTTTGCACCCCTTTGTGCAGGTAAGTGCTTCGGTCAATGAAAAGCCTTCGTTGCATGTCCATGGGCAGTTATCTTGGGAAGTGCCAGTGCCAGTAAATTCAGAATTGTTCGGCTTTTAGTCGTATGATGTCATAGACAACTTGATTACAAACGCAAACTGTTCTGGCAAGGTAATAGAATCTTCCATATATGAAAACAAATCATACTTTGGTAAAGTCTAACTGCACACCCACAATTATCAACAGATTTTATTGTGTTGCAAACCTTATCGCACAGATAAATTTTTTATTTTCTGTTTGTATAATTCGGCACGTATTGTTGGGCTGTTTGACCACGAAATCAAAGCGTCCCAATCTGCTACATCAAACGATTGCTTGATAGTTCCTAGTTTTTCGTGAATTTTTGTGCGTTCAGCCTCGGTTAAACCAGTGATTGCCAACAGGCGTGCTACTGATAAGTATTCTTGTGCATTTGTTGTCATTTTGTTTCCCTTTATTCGTCATAGAAATATGTCCAACAAGGACGCAACATCTGCCGTGCCGTCCCATAATCATCGCCCCAGATATCTTTGTCCAGGTAATCACGTGCGTCATAACCGTGACGGTCACATATTGCACTATCTATTCCGGCGACAAACAGTTCGTTCAGTAAATCCAAACTGACATAGTTTAACACACAGTGATGCAAGGCTGTCTGGCCATTTGTATCACATCCATTTATGTTGTCGCACTTTGATATCAAGTATTTCAGAATGTTTATATCCACCCCTGCATCAATTGCAGCAATCAGGTTCGTATAAGACACTGCTCCGCCATCTGCAACACATTGTCCGATGCGCTGTAAAGTGGCGTGATTGGCTGTCCGCCATTGTTGTTCATATTTGTTCTGTGCCTGCTTTATATGCTTGTGCATATTTTCTATCAAGATATCACGGGCTAATGCGTCTGTCTTGTGTTGTATCAGGTATTCCCAGTCAACTTTGGTCAGTTTTTCTGGGTGCTTTAAATACAAATTCCACAGCACATCAACCGCACTTGACACTTGTGTCATGCTTGCCTCCTTTGGCTGTTATTCAAAAAAAAGTATGGAAATTAAAATTCTGTCCCACCGGACAATACAGATATAGGTCAAAATCCATAGAAATCAAGTCGATTTCATTGAAATATAAACACACACGAAATTCCGGAAAGGGAATAGGAAACTTACAGATTCTCCAATTTCATCACGATTTCCAGCAAATCATTTGGGATGTATGTTTTTGCCTTTTCGATAAGTTCTGATGGAATACCATAATAAGCCTCAGCGACCGAGCCTGTGATAGCAGCAATTGTATCGCTGTCGCCACCGATAGAGATTGCATTGCGGATTGCGTCTTCAAAGTCTGTTGATTCAAAGAAGCATTGCAGGGCAGGCGGCACTGTTCCCTGACACGAAGAATCCCAATCATAGTATTCCTGCAAATCCGCCAGACAATCGCAGGTCGGGTAATAGTTGTTGCGGATGTATTCGGCTATATCGTCTTTGCTGTGGCCGGTGCGTGCCATAAAGATTGCGACGGCAACTGCCTCCGCACCTTTGATACCTTCTATATGGTCGTGGGTTGGAGATGTCACCAAGTATGACAGACGTTTAACCTCGGCCAAGTTTTCGCCCAGCCATCCGGCCCCTGATATACGCATCGCTGCCCCATTGCCCCAACTGTTATATGGACCCATTTCTGGATTATTCAGCCATTCCCAAAACATACCACCATAGCCTTTGTCAGGATAGCGATTGCCGACCAAACGCATGGATTCTGCAGTAATTTGAGATAAGTCACCACCTTGCTCCTGCCATTGTTTAATTGCACTGGCAACAGCAATCGTCATACAAGAATCATCTGTGATATAGCAACGGTCGGACATAAAAGGAAAGTTCTTAGATCGTATGTTTGCAAATTCATAAACAGACCCGACAATATCGCCAATAATCGCACCAAACAGCATGGGAATCTCCTTTTTCATCACTTTAGAACACCCGTTTCAAAAGTCAATATTTTCTTGTTATTTAAAACTTGACAATATAAGTATTTGTATTATATATTGTATGTGGTTTGGTGGAAATAAGAACAAAAAGGTTCTAATAATGCAAAAGAAATTGAGAAAGGATATTTTACTTCATATTCCAGCGGTCTTGGCAGGATATTTACTGGCATTGCTGGCGAATAATATTCACAGCGAAAACAAATTCGAACGGCTTCAAGACGCTGCGGTATATGCCACAGATGATCACAGTCGTGATGCTGAATTAAATCGTGCTATTTTTAATCCGCAAACGTTCGAAAATATTGAGTGGCGATACCAGACAAATCAGCGTGTTGGTGAAATCTTTGGTAAAACAGCGGCCAAAGAATATGTGATGGATATAGATTCTTTGAAATCCGGGGCGATTGCATCTGAACAAAAGTTCGGTGATGAAAAGGATTTTTGTGCTGAGGCGGTTGTCCAAGCGTATCGTGATGCTCAATCCAGACTGGGTGTTCGTCGTGCTAATCTAAAAGCAGTTCCATTTCCTGTGGAACGTTGTGCTGAATCAAAAGAATTTCACGATGCGATGAGTAATGCAAAATATTTAGTAAAATATTTTGAAGCGGACAGTGTGCCAAACTCTATTGTGGAACATCCATCTGCAGAACAAATGGCGACAATCAGTGCAGGTTCTATAATTCGCAAGGGGCATCATTGTTATATGTATATGGGATTGGGGTATATTGATAAAGAAGGTCGCACTTTCGTTGCGAATTCTCGTGGTCGTCCTGTGGTTGCGTCCAGCGATAAAAAACAGTTGTTTGAATATTTCGATTGGTTCAGATGCACCGTTATTGATGTGCCAAAAATCATCGAATACAAATTGCAGCACGATGTTCAAAGACATGTTCGCTAATACAAAAGGATATGGAAATGGATATTAAGAAAGTTTTGAATTCAAAAAAATTTACATTGCCTGCCACAGCGGTTATAACATTTTTGCTGACATTGGCATTGAGTGGTCGTGATTCAAAGGAACAATTTGCAGATCAGCAGGAAGCCAGTATTTATACAATTGATGCTGAAAGTGGGAAGCGTATTTTGAATCGCAGATATTTTGATCCTTCAACGTTCAAGGCTGTGGATTGGGCAAATATGTCTAACGCTGAAATTGGTAATTTATTAGGTGAAACAGCTGCCAAAGAATTAGCGATGGATATAGACTCTATCAATCGTCGTTTAGCGACACCTGGTAAATTGTTTGGTTTAGATTACAATTATTGTAATAAGAGTGTTACAAATGCGATTGTTGATGCGACAAAACGTATGAAGTTTCGCAATAATTGTTTTGGTGGGCGTCCGTTTGCTAAGAAAGCGGGTCGTAATGAGGCATTGTATAATGGTGATCATTTAATTCATTATTTTGCAGCGGACAGCATTCCAGGCACTGTGATTAAGAATCCAACTGCAGAAACGTTTAAAACTATCAATCCTGGTGCGGTTGTGCGTTTCCCAGGTCATACCAAGATGTTTGTTGGTATTGGTTTTGTTGATGGAACAAATGAAGTGTTTGTTCCGGATGCCGCTGGTAAACCAGTTGTTGTGTCGGGTTATAATGAACGTTTTTCGTATTTTGAAGGCGGCGAATGCACAGTCATTGATATTGCCCGTGTTGTTGAATACAATTTAGGAAAATCTGGCCGAAATCGTTAAAATAAACGCACCGTTTGGTGCGTTTTAAAACGGGTAGCCATTGTCGGGATGCCAAGGCGAGTCCAAAGTCCAAGATTTCCAATAGTTTCAGACAGTCGATTTGGTCCGCCTGCATCACACTTAGCCTCACATAGCTTTTTAACAAAAAATGTGATAAAATAGAAAAAACATTTAAATTACTCAAATGAAACGATTAGATAAATCTGAAATTTTAAGTGCCTTATCAAAACATCCCATTGGTCGGGGAACCGAGGCGACTACATACGATGCTGGTCGCTATGTTGTGCGTGTGCCGCATACTGTAAAAATTGATAAAGCATTCAGGGAAAATTTATCCA
>JAZLBQ010000005.1:0-3171 GCA_045613785.1 Candidatus Enterousia sp.
AAAATAAACGGAGTAAATGATGTCTCGTTCAGTATGGAAAGGTCCTTATGTTCATCCTTCTGTTTTGAAGAAAACAGCAAAGGCAATCGAAACAGATGACCGTAAACCAATTAAAACCTGGTCCCGTGGTAGCACAATTATACCACAGATGGTTGGACTGACTTTTGAAGTGCACAATGGTAATAAGTTTATCCCTGTATCAATCGTAGAAGATATGATTGGTCATAAGTTGGGTGAATTCGCACCAACACGCACATTTAAAGGTCATGCCGCTAATAAAAAAGCCGCAGCAGGTAAAAAATAATATAGGGTGGTAAGTTATGACAGCAAGATATGGAATTAAAGAAAATCAGGTGCGTGCATTCAATAAAATGATTCGCGTTAGCCATCAGAAGTTGAATCTGGTATGCGATTTAGTTCGTGGTTTGCCAGTAGAACGTGCCGTTGATGTCTTGAAATTTTCGAAAAAGCGTGTAGCAGGTGAAGTGCTGAAAACTTTGTTGTCTGCAGTCGCAAACGCAGAACACAACAAGAATTTGCCAGTTGATACTTTGTTCGTCAAAGAAATTTGGTGTGGCAAAGCATTGACAATGAAGCGTATCATGCCAGGACCACGTGGCAGTGCACGTCCAATTCTGAAACCTTTCTCTAATTTGACAATCGTTTTGGAATCAGGTGTTGCACCTTCGAAAAAGAAAGCAAAAAAAGAAGTAACAAAATAAGTAAGGCGTGTGGGGCGGTATGGAATGAAAATTCCTGAATAAAGTGGAAACACTTCAAGAACGCCCCCACAAAGTTTAAGGAAAATAGAAATGGGACAGAAAGTATCACCAATTTCATTGCGTGAATTTATCAATAAGATTACTGATTCACGTTGGATTGCGAATAAAAAAGATTATGCTGCTTGGGTTGCAGAAGATGATAAAATTCGCAAGTTTATCGAAAAGAAATTAAAGAAAGCCGGTTTGGCTAAAGTCGTTATTGAACGCTTTGCTAAAAAGGTTGTCGTGACTATTCATACCTCTAGACCAGGTATGATTATTGGTAAGAACGGTGCTGATATCGAAACATTGCGTAATGATATCAAAAAATTGGTCAAAAATGACCAGGTTGTCGTAAATATTTACGAAGTTCGCCGTCCTGATCTGAATGCGCAATTGGTTGCGCAGAATATCGCACAACAAATCGAAGGTCGTGTTTCCTTTAAACGTGCGATGAAAAAAGCTGTGCAGAATGCACAGAAAGCAGGTGCCCAGGGTATCAAGGTTATGTGTTCTGGTCGTCTGAATGGTGCTGAAATCGCACGTAGCGAACAAATCCGTGAAGGTCGTATCCCATTGCATACTTTGCGTGCTGATATTGACTATGCCTCTATCCAGGCGAAAACAACATACGGTGTTATCGGTGTGAAAGTTTGGATTTACACAGGTGATGTCGTAAATAAGGAAAAGTTGGCATCTGAAATGGCTCGCCCAGCAGAATATGCCGGCAGTAGCGAAAGAAAGCACAAATAATAATTTGAACAATTATTAGAAATTGAAGGATTTGTATTATGTTAATGCCAAAGAAAACAAAATTTCGCAAGCAGCACAAAGGCCGTATTCACGGCGTTGCGAAAGGTGGCAGTGAATTGGCCTTCGGTTCTTTTGGACTGAAAGCAATGTCACCAGAACGTATCACAGCACGTCAAATCGAAGCTGCACGTCGTGCAATCACACGTCATATGCGTCGTATGGGTAAACTGTGGATCCGTATCTTCCCAGATGTTCCTGTTACCAAAAAACCAGCCGAAGTTCGTATGGGTAAAGGTAAAGGTGCAGTAGAATACTGGATTTGCCGTGTAAAACCAGGTCGTATTATGTTTGAACTGGATGGTGTTAAACCAGAAGTTGCGTATGAAGCATTTGCGTTGGCGGCTGCAAAATTGCCAGTCAAAACAAAAGTTGTTGAACGTAAAGTTAACTAATTAGATTGCTGTTTGGGGTGGAAACACCCCAGATAGAGCAAAAAAAGGTAGCTAAAAATGGCAGAAAAAAATGTTGAAACAGAATTGACGATGGAAGCATTGGAAAGCAAATTGGTTGATTTGAAACAAGAACAAATGAATCAACGCTTTCAACATGCAGCAGGTCAGATGGCAAAAACACACGTTATGCGTCAGACCCGTCGTGAAATTGCACGTGTTAAAACAAAATTGAACGCTGCAAAAAAATAATGAAAATTGCTGATTTTTGTTGATATTTCTAAATTTTTAGGTATTATTAGCAGGGTCAGAAAAGTGAAAACCAGAATTTAATCTGGGGATTTTGTGTGAAATATTACGTAAAATCCGTGGGTTAAACAAACAGTATAAGGGATAATAGTTATGCCAAGACGTATACTGCAAGGAACAGTTACAAGTACAGCAAACGACAAAACAGTCGTTGTAGAAGTAGAACGTCGTTTCCGTCATCCGCTGTATGGAAAGTTCGTGAAGCAGAACAAAAAGTATAAAGCACACGATGAAAACAACGAATATAAAGTTGGTGAAATCGTTGCTATCGAAGAACATCGTCCAATCTCTAAGACAAAGTCTTGGATTGTTAAGGGACGCGTTGGTGTTTCCAAAGACGATGCAGTAGAAGTAGTTGACTAAATAATCAACAGGTTCTTTGAGGTCGGTTCGGGATTTATAAGGCGACAGTCGGAACCTATAACAAAGCGGTGGGGGATTGCCCCGCCTGCAGGAAAAGGATTAAAGTTATGATTCAAAATGAAACAGTTATGACAGTTGCAGATAACAGTGGTGCACGTAAAGCTATGTGTATCAAGGTTTTGGGCGGTTCTCATCGTCGCTATGCAACAGTTGGCGACAAGATTGTTGTCGCTATTAAAGAAGCCATTCCACGTGGTAAAGTTCAAAAAGGAACAGTGCAGCGTGCTATCATCGTTCGCACAAAGTTCCCTGTAAAACGTCCAGACGGTTCAATTATTCGTTTCGACGACAATGCAGTTGTTTTAATCAATAAAAACAACTTTGAACCAATTGGAACACGTATCTTTGGACCAATTGCCCGTGAAGTTCGTCGTAAATACGATGTTCAGAAAATCGTGTCTTTGGCACCAGAAGTAATCTAAATAACAGATGGAAGGTCATAAAATGAAAATTAAAAAAGGCGACGAAGTCGTAGT
>JAZLBQ010000006.1:0-2578 GCA_045613785.1 Candidatus Enterousia sp.
GACATGGCTACGATCCGACTTTATGCCACTTTCTACACAATGCCTGTATTTCCATTTGAATATGCGGGCAGATGATGATGGGTTTATCGGCAACCCTAAAAAAATAATGCGGATGATTGGGGCAAGTGAAGACGATTTGAAAATTCTGCTTGCAAAAAGATTTCTGATTATTTTTGAAGATTCTGTTGTTGTAGTAAAGCATTGGTGGATGCACAACACACTTGCAAAAGACCGCTATCACGAAACATCATATACCGATGAAAAAGCACTTTTAAGAATTAAGGAAAATAAGGCTTATACACTTGGACCAGATGGAAGTGATACCAAAATGTTAACAGAATGTAATCAAAATGTTAACTCAGATTTAGATATAGATATAGTTAAAGATAAAGAACAAGAGCAAGCACAAATTCCGTCCGCGCCTGTTTACATTCAAGAACCTTTTAAGGCTTCTCAATCTGATTTCCAACAACTTACGAAAACAATGTTTTCTCTGATTTCAGAACATAACAAAAACGCAAGTCATAAAATCCCGATTTCTAAAGACCTGTTTTATTTTCAGCAGAAAGAAGGTGTATATACTCTGCAATTACTTAAACAGTATGAAGCGGGGGAAATAAAATCAGCATTAGAAAATTATCTGTTAGTTGCCAATAGCGACACATGGAAAAATGGCTTTTCTTTCAATGCTTTCTGCAAAAATATTTCAGAATACATTCCAGAATATTTCGATATGACAAAATATGTAAATCTTCCGAAAGGGGGGCTTGATGAAATTGCAGAAAATACGGTTAATGAAATGATTGATGCAGGTTTTGTATTCCGCCTATCTGCATTCTACAACCACAAAGAAGAATGGTTCAAAATGGGAATGCCGAAGGGCGAAAAGCTTGTGCAGATAGTCAGACAATGGGCAGATGCAGAAGATAATCAATAAGGGGGCGAAATATGGTTATAAACGAATTAGAAGGATTTTATGGCAAGGCCACAGAAGATGAAAAACAATGGGTTGCAGTAAATCTTGAAAAGTTGGAAGAAGATTTACAGTCAAAGTTTTTGAAGGAACTTCGCAGAATCCATAAAGACGGATTTCCAGGTATTCCCGTAATGAAAAATCTGCTTGTACGAATTACGGGCAAACAACCGAAAGTTTATATATGGGCGGTTTGTATGGAGTGCGGATTCGAATATGATTACGGCTTGCCGATGTGTCCTGCCTGTTATGATAGGGGGCTTGATTGCCGTGCAAAGGCGGTAAGAAAATCAGAATTCCAACCGCCAATGAAAGTTGTGCGATATAACAAGCCGTATCAGCACGGGGACAAAGGCGAAGTTGTTTGTTATGACTGCGAGCATAAATCAACGTATTGCCGAAATTACGGGAATTCAAATTGGACCTGCAAAAGGGAAGAATTCGAAAGTTGCCCGTGTGCCAGATGTTGTGCAATAACTAAACGTTATAATGCAGAACTTGAAAAGAATTGGAAAGGTAATAAAATGACTTATGCAGTGCCACTAAAAAGGGGGTAAAAATGTTTTATAAATTTAAGTGTACACAATGCAATAAAGTTTTTGATGTTGGTATTTCGATTAAGGATTACGACAAATACAAGGATCGGCAGAAATGCCCCGAATGCGGACAGAGGATGAAACGGGTTATAGAATGGCAAGGGATTGCAACAGGAAGCGGGCAGGGGTGGTGCGGAAAGTCTAGCGGAAATGCAATATAAAAAAGTGTTGACATTATTATAATATAGTGTTAAGATAATATTAAATTAAATCACTAGGGGGATTTACTATGAAGGTTACAAACAAACTGGGATTGCCACAGGCATTTGTGGATGCAGTAAGTGTTGAAAGACACAATCAGAAAGGTTGCTATTCTGCAACAACTTTATTGCACGGGGCTTGCGAAACAATTTTGACCGAACGTCATTATGACGAATTGGAAGTTGACGCAAGCGATTCTGTGTGGGCGGGTTTTGGAACTGCGGTTCATTCCATTATGGAAAAGCAGAACACAAACACCATCAAGGAAGAATTTTATTCTGTTGATGTACTGAATTCAAAAGTAACGGGCAGGGTTGATTCTTACGACCCAGAAACAAAAACACTTCACGATTTCAAGACCGCTTCGGTTTGGAAAGTTCAGTTTGAAGATTTTGAAGATTGGCGAAAACAGGGGTTAATCTATGCCTGGCTGATGGGCAAGTGCGGGGCGGAAGTAAAGCGTTGCGAATTTATCGCCCTTCTTAAAGACCATTCAAAAAGCAAAGCAAGAATTGATTCTAATTATCCACAGTTACCGACATACAAATATTGTTTTGATGTAACTGCGGGAGATCTGGAAGAAATTGAAAAGTTCATTTACTCAAAGGTTGAACAGTTGGAAGCAGAAAGTAAGCTTGCAGATTGGGAAATTAAACCTTGCAGTAATGAAGAAAGATGGGCAACCGCTGATAAATGGGCAATTATGAAAACAGGCAGAAAAACTGCTTTGAAAGTTTGCGAAAGCGAAGAAGAAGCAAAAAGCCTGCTTGAAAGTATGGGCGGAACAAATATTGAATACCGCAAGGGC
>JAZLBQ010000007.1:0-142546 GCA_045613785.1 Candidatus Enterousia sp.
CGCCCCGCATGAACCTAGCACCAAGCACAAAATTCAAAAGAGCAGGGAAATCCAACAAAAAAACGCACCGTTTGGTGCGTTTTTAAACGGGTAGCCTTTGTCGGGATGCCAAGGCGAGTCCAAAGTCCAAGATTTCCAATACTTTCAGACAGTTGATTTGGTCCGCCTGCATCACACATCGCCTCACAGTTTTTTTATGTGATATTATTGAATCAATTTTTATATGAACTTAGTCATTAAGAAGTGATTTTTTTGTTATGTTCTGAAAAAGCATAACTTGTTGTAAATACGTTTTTTTTTTTTTTTTTTTGCATATTTTTTGTTTGACAGAACTCTAGATAGTTTCCTACAATAGACTCAAACTAAAATGGTTTTAATAAAGTGTGTCGCCGGAGAGGGGTGTGTGTAGCAAAAGCTTATTTGTATTTTTTTGTTGCTTATTTATGGCATCTGTATGCAACGCTGACCTGGCGTCCACCTCTTATGTTCAAAAAGGGTTAGATACAAAACTAGAGATTAGTAGTGGGGCACAACAACAAATGGCTGGTGATTATGTTGTAACAGGGAGTTTAAAGGTTCCGACACAACCGTTGCCGGAAGCTCAGTAACATGAAAAAAATACTTGTTTCCTTGTTTTTATGTGTTTGTACGATGGTTGCTGGTGCCGTCGGTGTGGATACGGTCGAATATGCACCTGTGGCAAACTTGGAATATATACATAGTGCAATTGCCAGTAAATACGATATTACGGTTCCATACAATTCTGCAGCAGACATATATTCAATTGCGAATATGAAGTATCTGTTAACGACCATAGATGTTGCCAATCAAATGCAGGGTAATCAAACAAACTATGGGACCGGTGAATTTGCAACAGAATATGCTGCTAACACAATTACCGTGGATACTGCCATTGATACATTAATAAAAATTATGGATACACCACCCGCAGATTCAGATGAACCGGAACCGGGGGACGAAATACTGGTGCCACCATATGTGTTTGCAATAAAAACAAGTGCAACAAATTCTTTTACAATTAATATTGCCGCCAAGGGCTCGTTTACCATTGACTGGGGCGACGGCACGGTTGAAACATTCAATCAAACATCAGCTTATACAAAATCCTATCAACATAACTATGGCAGCAGCCAGTCACAAACAATACGACTCGCCGGCCAGGCAACAGAATACTACAGCTCTTATGACCCGGCAACAATCAGCTTTTCGTCCAAAGGTTCAATCAGTGAAATCATCGGCAGCTTGGGAAAAATATTCCCAACACTGGACGACGGCAGTCAGCCAAGTTTCTATCAAACCTTTTCCTATGCCAGCAATGTCACACGTCTGCCTAAAAAATTATTTTCGGGCATTACCGGAAAACCAATCAGTTATATGTTTTATCAGACGTTCTATAATATGTCTAGTTTGACAGAGATACCCGAAAACCTGTTTGGCGGATTGGACGGCACCCCCGGAAGTAGTATGTTCTATCAAACATTCTATAATTGCAGTTCTGTAAAATCACTGCCAAATAAACTGTTCGGCAATCTGCATGGCGCACCTGCAATGTACATGTTCTATGGAACATTTTACAATTGCACCGGGTTGACTGGGGAAATACCATTGGGGTTCTTTGGGGATTTTGAAAACAATATAAAGAGTTATATGTTTGGATACGCGTTCTATAATTGTAATGGTCTGACTGGTCCGTCCGCCAGAATGCCAGATGGAACATATATCTACAACTACTTTACAAAAGGTACTGGTTATTACCCAACGTCCAAGATGTATTATAACTGCACAGGTTTGTCGGATTATTCCAGTATACCATCAAGTGCCAAGTAAACTAATAGCCTTTGCATCACAGTTTTTGGTGTTTTGGGGACGTGGGGCAGAGTTGGGTTGGAATTGCAGACTTTGGTTAAACTAAAAACAGCCCGTCCCGCATGGGTGATGTGCCCAATCCAAAAATCAAAAAAGCAAAGAAAACCAAACAAAAAACGCACCGTTTGGTGCGTTTTAAAACGAGTAGCCATTGTCGGACTTGAACCAACGACCTACTGATTACAAACCGCCCAAACGAGTGTTGAATAACGTTTGTCAACGTTGAATTTTGCTTAGTATTCTGGGCTTTACAGCGGATTTTAAATTTATTATACTTAAATAAAAATCGGTAGCAAAAACTAAAATTTCATACCTGCGGTAGCAAATACGTAGCAAAAAAATGGATGAAAAAGGCATCTGAAAAAAATGAAATCGAACCGCTTTAATTTTACTGAACGTGCACTGGCCGAAGAGTTGGGGATAGATGCGCAAGTTGGCGACCTGATTACAATTGCAAAACACGCAACAGATTCAGGCAAAGTTATCGAACTGCACACATACGAAATCAAATCCTGCACCGGCGAAATTCAACTGCGCGTCCACGACGATATGCATTGGGTACCAGTCGCAGACCTGTCATCCCATCCACAACTGCCAGCCGATTTAATTGTATCCGAAACAATCGCTTTAATACAAAAAGATGTTTAGTAGTATAGATTGATTTTACATGCTGGCTATGTTAGGATTTTAATGAAGGGTTTTATAAAATCTTAAGGTAAGGATAATGTAATGGAAGAAGATATCAAAACCAAGTCAGATCTTTTGAATAAAGTATCGGCGATTATATGCGGTATTATGGTCACAATCTGTATGTTGTGTTTTTGTGGTTATGTAGCGTGTGGTGCAGTAGGTCTGTTAATGATATGTGGTTTTGGCGTAAAGGTAGAACAACAAAATGGTAAGGACAATTATTTGTTCAGGCCTTTATGGGTTTGTATGGGACTGCTATTAGTAGTTGTTGCGCTATTTAGAATGGATGCAGAAAAGCCGTTGACTGCTAGGGGTAATAATATTGATGACCAGTCACGTAATTATAATAATATAGAAGGTTTGTACATTGTGAAAGCCGATTCCTACTATGGTTATAAGTATGTTGATTTTATTGCTTGCAAGACGAGTGAGGCAATGAAAAAATATACGGACAGCATCCTTGGTGATAGTGAATATAATAGCGTCCCAGAACTTATGGCATCCGGACAGTGTATGCTACTAAACAACAGCTACGAAAGCCGTTATTCAATGAGAGTAAATAAGGTGGATAATGCTATTATTAAGGAAATAATATTTGTTCCTGTTAATGGTGTAGAAAATAAATTATACACTAATACACAGATTACAGTAGATTATACATTTAATCAAAATGCCTATGGAGAAGAGGCGAGGTTGCAACAAGAACAAAGAATTAAAGATTTTTTTGTTAAGGAAATAAATAGTACAGAAACAACAGAGGTTGCTGGTTATTTTTGTGTGACTTCAAATGATTTTAACAATTTCTTTTATGCGCATTTGAATTTTGATAAAGGTATGCCCAATGCTGTTATGAATGGAAAATGTTTAAAGGTTAAAAGTAGTACACAAATAAAAAAAGTGGATATTGATAAAGAATATTTATGGGTTAAATATGAAATATTGAATGGAGAACATTCTGGTAAACTGCTATGGGGGGCACCATAATACTGTAAACGGACGCTATAGATATAGGTCGATATCCATAAAATTCAAGTCAATTTCATTGAAATATATGCTAGATTGGTTTAATCTTATATAGATATGAAAGTAACCGCAGCAATTTTTAGGGATGGCGACAAAGTCTTGTTGATGCGACGCGCGGCTGACCAGCCGTTGGCGGGCGAATGGGAATACCCCGGTGGCAAGTTTGAAGATTGCGAAGACGGCCCAACATGCCTGTGCAGGGAACTGTTTGAAGAACTTGGCATTGATGCACAAATTGGTGACCTGATTACAATCGCAAAACACACAACAGATTCTGGCAAGGTTATCGAACTGCACACGTACGAAATCAAATCCTTCACCGGCGAATTTCAACTGCGCGTCCATGACGATATGCACTGGGTGTCAATTCCAGACCTGCCAGCGCATCCACAATTACCAGCAGACTTAATCGTGTCGAGCGAACTTATGCAACTTAGTCTTGAATAATTTCTTTTATTTTTACCATCGTATTCACAAATGATTTGCGATTTGTAGTCATAATGTTGGTGTTCAATTTATAGAATTTTCTCATTTCGACATATGGGGTTTGGCCTGAAGTTAAGAATGGTTTCATGGATTCCAAGAAATATGACAGTTTGGCAGATTTGTTCGTGCCTTTTAGTCGTTTGCTGATTGCGGATGGGACGAACCATATGTTGTCGTCTGAAATTTCAAATAACGAAATAACTTTTGGGATGCCAACGCCAACATGCTTTGTTGCTGTCGTAACTGACATACCTATATTACGCAGGTCGTTAAAGAAATCGTAGATAGATGCCTCGGGTATATTAGAGTTTTTGGCAACAAATTTATTTACAAACTCTTCCTCGGAAATGTAATCGTTTGTACGTTTGGCACTTGGTTCGGTATCAGCACCAGGGGCTGAGCAAACTATATTGTCATTTTTGATAGTAATAACAGCTCGTTCAATATGCTTGGTGTTCATGGTAAGCTGTGGAATAACCAAGAATTTGTCACCTAGTGCATATGTTTTTATTTCGCATAGCGCCAATTTATACTTCATGTCTATGGGGCTGTTTACAAACGTGGCTATGTTTTCAACTGTTGGGCGGATAGTGTCGCCAACAATCAGCATCAAAAATTCTGCATGACGAATGTGGCGTTGTACGGCATCTATGAAGGTTTCTTTGTCTGGCAAATCTTTGAATTTCTTTTTCATGTCTGTGTATAAATCAGATTTGCCATATAAGTCATTTAATGTTGAATAATCCCAGCCAGATGCACGGATATTGGCTGCATAGTCTAATATTTGTCCCAAAACCTCACGACAAGACTCAGGATTGCGATGCAGTTTTGTTTCTACTAACACCAATCGACCCGATTTGCTGATAAATATTATATCTACATGTCCAGTTCCTTTTTTGCTGGTTTTCGTGGACGCTTCGCTACACACGTACATTAAATCCGCATAATTTGAGTCAATGTCAGATACAGGTAGTATATCAGGACAGGTTGGCAAAAATTTTTGTAACCATTTTTCTGATTCAATTCGTTTAATTTCTGGGCTGGTTGTCTTACCATGCTTATCTACAAAGACTGGTGATTTTACAGCACGTTCTGACATGACTCTCTCCATAGTTTTTATTACTTGTATTGTACATTAAAATTGGCATGTTTTCAAGATGTCGCTTAGTTCATTTTGTATCGCATGTGTCAACAGAAGATGCATTAATACATAGAAAACGAATTGATTTTACATACTTTTGCACTATCTATATAGTGTGAGCATGGTGCTTGCACGGAACCAAAAGGATGTGAAGTGAAGAAGATAATAAGTTGTTTGGTTGTGGTGTTGTCGCTGTGTGTGTTTAATGTACCAGCTCAGGCCAGTTATTATGGTGGCTCGGGGTATGTGCATGTTAATGGTTATACAAAAAGCAATGGCACATATGTGCAGTCGCATTACAGAACACGCCCAGACGGTATCAAATCTAATAATTTGAGCTATCGTTTTTAATAAGAATTCCCGCCCCCATGTGGGCGGGTTCCTTTATCCATACAATCCTTTTTGACATCTGGTGAATTCGGTTTATACTGATTCACGGAATGGCGGAAAGGTTTTATCTTTGCATTGATTTAAAGAGTTTCTTTGCCTCGGTCGAAGCGGTTGACCGTGGATTGGACCCATTTACAACAAACCTGGTGGTGGCAGACCCGTCACGGGGGCGGGGTTCGGTCTGTCTGGCGATAACGCCGGCGATGAAGGCGTTGGGGATTCGCAACCGATGCCGGGTCTTTGAAATTCCGCGTGGGGTCGAATACATCACCGCCATGCCCCGCATGAAAAAGTATATGGAGGTATCCGCCCAAATTTACGGGATTTACCTGCGCTATATTTCGCCCGAAGACATCCATGTCTATTCCATTGACGAATGCTTTATCGATATCACGCCTTACTTGAAAATGTATAAACGGTCGCCTAAAGAAATGGCGATAATGCTGATGGATGCAGTGCGGGACGAGACGGGCATATGCGCCACCGCCGGCATTGGTACGAACCTGTTCCTGGCCAAGGTTGCACTGGACATCACGGCCAAGAAAGTTCCCGACCATATCGGATACCTGGATGCGGAATCATTCCGGGAACACCTGTGGCATCATCGGCCAATAACAGACATCTGGAACATCGGGGCGGGCATTGCACGGCGACTGGAAAAGTACGGTGTTTATGACCTGTATGGTGTGACGCAGTTGCCGGCCGAAACCCTGTATAAAGAGTTCGGCACAAATGCAGAATACCTGATTGACCATGCGAACGGCATCGAGCCATGCACGATTGCCGATATTCACAATTATCAGGCGAAATCACATTCCCTGTCCAACGGCCAGATTCTGTTCGAAGATTATAACTTTGAAGACGCACAGATTGTGATGCAGGAAATGGTGGATAACCTGGTCTTGGAATTGGTGGAAAAGAATCTGGTGGCGGATGAGATATCGCTGGCCGTGGGGTATTCACGTGATGTTCGTCGCCCAACTGGGGGCAGTCGTAAATTGCCAGCGCACACATCGTCCTATAAATCATTGGTGGCGGAATTTGTGCACCTGTATCGGGAAACGACCGACAAACGCACGCCGATACATAAATTGACGGTTGGACTGGGGAATCTGGTCGATGCGGATACGGTGCATCTGCAACTGGATTTATTTGCGGACACAACGGCGGACGAACGCGAAAGCAAACTGCAACACGCACTGCTGGATATCAAGGGAAAGTTTGGCAAGAACGCCGTCCTGCGTGGCATAAATTATCACGAGAAGTCCACTGGTCGCAAACGTAATACTTTGGTTGGGGGACACAATGGCTGACAATACCGCACGTGCAAAACAGTTTATGCCGTTCGCAGCCCTGCGTGGGTACTATGCGATGGTGCTGGCGAAAAATCGGGTGGTTGAGCCACGTCGGGAATTGATTGGCGATGCCGCAGAACGGTTGTCACGGAAACTTGCACTGGTTAGAAAGGGCATGATGATAACGGTGCGATTTTACCAGACTGATGCCTATGACACCATAACGGGCCTGGTCACCCGCATAGACCCCGAATACCGATACATCACCATAGTCAAAACCAAAATCCCATTTGATGACATCACCGAAGTAGCCAGCCCCGAAATCCCAGATGGGGAATAGAGATTGTTATAAAAAACTTTGAGTGCTTTTTTGGTTTAATAAACAACCTGTTATGTTGTATCTTATTGCGGTTGTGCGCTAAAGAAGCTGTTGACTCTATAATGATGAGGTATGTCGCTTTTAAATATATTTCTTGTTAGCTGTATGTCTTCCACTCTTCTCGCTCTGGACAATGCAGTGTATGTTTGACCGGGAATCCATGCACCACTATCTAGGTCGACCCTAACAGAATCTAATGTTTTTCCTTGTGCCTTATGTATTGTTATGGCATATCCCAGTGTCAGTGGTAATTGGACGTATGTTCCCAGAAGGCACTCTTCAATTTCCTTTGTCTCTGGGTTTTTCTTATATGTGATATTTTCCCATTTTGCTTTGGGTACGACCACATTGGTTTTGCTTGAAAAAAGATATACAACAGCATAATCATCTTCAAGCTCTACGACTTTGCCCATGGAGCCATTGCACCAAGATGCTTTATCATCGCCACCATTTTTACAGAATACAACTAAGGCACCAGGTTTTAGGGTGATGGATGTTGGGACGGGTAAATTTTTTATAGGCACATCCCCCACAATTTTTCCTATGTATGTTTTTTGGGGAGTGTCAAGCCTGTCCAAAAAGCATTTGTTTATCGCATCTGCCTTTACTTTTCTTGGCGTAATTGTAATAACATCATCTGAGTCTGTGAAATTTGATTTCTTTTGACGATTGAAATAGCTCAGACAATCAGGATTTCCGTTTCTCAATTTATCATCTGTGGCCATTTGCTGCAGTTCTGTTGGCATTTCCCCGATGAATTTCATAATCATTTCGAACGCTTTAACATCACCACCCAGCGCACGATTAATCAAAGCCACGGCAATTGCCTCTTTTCTGGTTTCTTGGTCTTCGTGCGGCAACAGTAATGCTTCTGTTAAAATCTGACGCATCTTGTTCTTTTTACGTCTTGCGACACCGCTGGCCAGACCACCCAACGATTGTATCTTTGTTCTTTCGTTGTTCGTTCTGTCTGCCAGTGATACCAAACCTGATGTATCTGGATTGCGATTAGCCATTTTTAATTTACCTCCATATCTCTGTTAATCACCATTACCAAGGATAAATGCTCTGGGAAGTAGTAGGTTTAAGTTTCCCCAAGCACATAGTGCCCTTTAACCGTTTAAAAAACAGTTGTGATGTTTAGTTCGATAAAAGACCCTGTCTAGCTGTTTTTGTGTGCCCTTGGGCGAGCAGTTAGGAATCGTCTAACCCCACAAGATTCTTGAGACCAAACACTGCGGTTCTTTTATGTTTGGAAGTTGCGGGCTTGCGTCCCAACAATTATACTCTTTTTCACCATTTTTGGTCAGTCGGACGCAGTTAAAACTAAATCTTGAAAGTCATTTTAACTGCGCGTTGCTTTTTGGCGGCGCACAAATACCAGGCGTAGGCCTCACAACATCGCTCAGGTCAACCAGTAGCACGCATAGGGAATTGATAGTGGCAAAAAATAGAACCGCCACCCTGGTTACCTAACTGTATATCGCTCCGATATGCGTTGTTTGTCGCAGGGACAACTTGTAATCCAATTTTTATGCGATTGGGCGCATGTTTTTTAAATGTTCAACAATCCATGTGTCCAAATCCTCTTGGCGATATCTGATGCGGTTGCCCCATTGCAGAAATGGAATGGTCAATTTGCCCTGATAACGCCAAGAGTTTAAAGTACCAATGGTTGTGCCCAGATATTTGGCCGCTTCGCGTTGATTCAATAAATGTGATTGTTTTGGAAATTGGTATTGCACATTACCTCCATTTGTTATGGTTGATTAATATGCAATTATGATAAATAAAGTGTGGGGATTTTTACAGAACTTGGCTTTCTAGCTAGCTAGAATGTCGCGCTTAGGTGCAGAAATCAGTATGTAGTCAAGGGTTTTATCGGCCAGGGGTGAATTCTTGCAATTGTATTGTTTGCAATATTCTTGGCGGACTCTTTTGCGCGTTTCCGAAATGTGTTTAGACAGGGTGTCTTTCTGTTGAATACCCATATCATAGATGAGTTTTGCGTAACGTTCCCTTGGAACACTTCTTTTGTGGGCAGATTTTTTTGCGCCTTCCACGCGGCTTTGACGTACGGAAAATGCACTTAAAAAGTTACTAAGTTCGCTGGTTTCCTGTATTAGGCGAGATACGTTCGCGAGGCTATATTCCAAACTTCTGTCATCTGGAAACAAACGTGCGATAATCGCAACTCTTCTGAATACAATTAGAAACTGCCAAAAGATTAAACCAATGATACAATCATTATCAAATCCGGGTCTTTGTTTCTTCGTATACCATAGTTCTGTGGGGATGATTTTTCCTTGTTGTTGTTGCTTACGCAGATTTTCTATGAAGCCTGGCTTGGTTTTTGTTCCGGAACAAACCTGTATTTTATTGTCTAGGTAAAAAATCCAGCTGGACCAAGCCAGGTCCATGTATTCTTTTATTGTGTCAATGGCCTTAGAAATGTCCGCTGATGGCAGATATGTCTTTTCTGGTGCAACAATATTGGTCATATGTAACAGTTTCATGATTTCATGGCCGTACAGAGGCAAAAACTCTTTTCGGGCGAGAAGAGTATACTGGTCAGCGGTTGGTGCTTTCTTGGTGGGTAAAATAAACGGCAATAAATCATAAAAATCCTGTGTCATCGTGATACCTTTTCTTATATGTAAATATGTACTTTATGACAGGCGTAAATGCAATGATTTTATGTGCGGAATGATTGAATGTTATCTATTGAAAAATACGGATGTTTATCTATATTATGAATGTCCGCTAGGGGTGAATAAAAAACAAGAAAATATCAAAAATGAAAAAAATATGCGTTGATGAATTTTTTTCTTGTGGGACACGAATAAAAACGTCTTAGTTTTAGAGTCAATTTTTCACGGTAGCAGATACGTAGCAAAAAAATATTCGTCAAGTTTTCAAGGGCGGTTAAAACAATAAAAAATCCCCTTGAATCAAGGGGTTGTTCTGGTGCCGGTTGTCGGACTTGAACCAACGACCTACTGATTACAAATCAGCCGCTCTACCAGCTGAGCTAAACCGGCAATGCCAACCAATTATACATATCTGTAAAACAAACGCAAGCAAAAAAATCATAAAATACTTGCCTTTATATTTATTTGGGGCAAAATATGTCCATGACAAAGATAAAATTACCAGAATTATTGGCACCAGCAGGAACGTTGGATGCCTTTAAAACCGCCATATTGTATGGTGCTGATGCTATTTATGCAGGGTTGCCAGGCTTTTCGATGCGTGCTCGTGCCAAGATTGATGTCGAAGGTGTAAAGCAGGGGATAGAACTGGCACATGCTGCTGGCAAGAAAGTTTATTTGGCTTTCAATCTATTTGCACACGACTTTGAATACGATAATTTACATCGTGTTGCAGATGTTATAAATTATCTGCAGCCAGACGCATTGATTGTGTCGGATCCTGGGATTATGATGTGGGTGCGTGAGAACTTTTCAGAAATGCCAATTCATATTTCGACCCAGGCAAATATTTGTTCTGCAAAAACTGTAAAGTTCTGGCAGAACGCCGGTGCAAAACTTTGTGTCCTTGCACGTGAGGTTTCGCATGCCGAGTTTAAAAATATTCGCACCGCATGTCCTGATATTGGGTTAGAGATTTTTGTTCACGGTGCGATGTGTATGTCGTATTCTGGGCGTTGTCTGTTGTCTAATTTTATTACTGGTCGTCCTGCAAATCGTGGGGCGTGTGCCCAACTGTGTCGTTGGAAATATGATGTTATTTTGCGTGAGTCTGAAACAGGTATTGAAATGCCAATTACCGAAGATGAGCGTGGTGCTTATATTATGAATTCCAAAGATTTGTGTTTGATGCCACGATTGGCAGATGTTGTATCCGCCAATCCGGATTCGTTAAAAATCGAAGGGCGTAATCGCAGTGAATACTATGTAGGTTCTGTTGTTCATGCGTATCGCTGTGCATTGGATGCGTATGCTGCTGATCCTGAAAAATTCGACCCGTCGCCTTTTATGGAAGATTTGAATCGCTTGGAAAGCCGTGGTTATACAACTGCATTTTTTGATGGGCCACTGGGGCCATCTGCACACAACTATGAATCGACTCGCTCGACATCAGATTGGCATGCTGCTGGTGTGATTACAGTTGTGGACGAATCGAATATCACATTTGAGTTGCGTAATGAAACACGAATTGGTGACGAGATAACATTTATTTTGCCTGGCACAATGGATTCTGTAACGGTAAGATTGTCAGAGCTAAGAAATGCAAAAAACGGTGAAGTTGTCGAAAAAATGGCGGCTGGCATGGGAAATTCTATTTTGATGCCACGCACATGGCTGGGTGCAGAACATAGTGAAAAATTTGTTCCTTATGTGCTGGCGTATAAAAAAAAGATTCGTTTTTAGTTTTTAAATAGGCCTAATTTATGGTATAATACACCGACGTCATATTAAAATCACACTAGGGGGGTGGGTGTATGTCACGTGATACACTGTCATTTGCATATAAAAAGCTGATTAAGAAAATTGCTTTCCTGTTTGTTTCGTTTGCCATGGTTTTTGTGCTTGGTGCGTCCAGCTCGTTCGCTGCGGGTTATTCGTGTCCAACGCCTAATAAGAGATATACATCGTGTAACGCTGGGTATTATTTGACCAGCACCAGTAATGGTAATTCGTGTGCTGCATGTCCAAGTGGTTATACATCGGAAGGTGGTTCGACCGTTGGTCAGGAAAATGCGTGTTATTTCCAGACAACTGCTGGTAAGGTTGTTGAAACGGCGAATAGCGCGACACAAACAAACTGTCCTGCAACCAAATACTGCCCATCGCACAAGGTTTATTATGGCAAGATCAGTTCGCAGGTTTCTGGGGCGATTTTGGACTGTCCTGCGGCATCGGGGGCAAATGTTGATACGTTTAGCCAGATGTCAACATGGCCAGCGGCAGCGTTTCCTGATGCAACATCTTCAAATACAACGATTACTGCATCGTTATCCAGTTGGAAAACGGGTATCACAAGTAAGGCAAACTGTTTGGCGAATTATACCCTTAAGTGGAATAATGGTGGCACAGAGTTGCACAAGGATAGCGTTCCGTATAATGAATCGTTGGGTCGATATGCAACGGTTGTAAGCGGCACAGTAAAGGGTGATTTGTATATCTCTAAATTGAGTGCGGGATATTATTTAACCGAGGCATACAGTTCAACATACTGTAATACAACAACAAATCCAAAGTATTATAAGAAGGCAGTTGCTTGTCCTGCGGGTAGTTACTGTCCAGGTTATACGTCAATGCCGTTGTGTTCAGATACATCACATACGTATGGCAATGATATGGGTAATATTTCATGTACAACGGTGGGGGATGGAACGTATAAAAACTCGGCTGCAAAAAGTACAGCGGCATCAAGTTGTTATAAATCCTGTACCAAGGCCTGCACACAACAGTCAACGCCAACTGGGGCGTATTCTGTGACGCATGGTAGCAGTTCGACATCTGGAACCCAGTATTATGGTGGTTCGTGTAATGCGTCTGCATCAACGTGTTCGATAACAGTAAACAGCTGTAAGTCTGGTTATTATAAAAACGGTAATGCATGTTCGTCCTGTAGCGGCCTTGGCGATGGGACATATACAAACTCAGCAGCGGGTAACTCTAGTGGGGCAAGTGCATGTTATAAATCTTGTTCGCAATACGATTCGGGTGGGTATCGCTATACGCCAAAGGCTGCAACCGCATATTATAATAACACATGTCAGTATACATCAGCCTGTATAACACCATGTTCATCTGTTTCAAATACATCAAGCACCCAGTCTTGTTCCCGAGCTTGTTCCATTGCGAACGGGACATGTTCATACAGCGGTTCGACCCAGACATGTAATGGTAAATACACATCAACGGGTTGTTCGTCTGCTGGGGTAACTTGTTCTGGTTGTTCGTCGTGGGGAACGTGTTCTGGTGGAACGATTAGTATAACTTGTAATCCTGGCTATCATTTATCCAATGGTGCCTGTGTTGAAAATGATTATACCGTTGTCTATAATGCAAATGGTGGAACAGGAACAACAGCGTCCAGTTCTCATAAATATGCAACAGCCAAGGCATTGACAACAAATGGATTTAGCAGAACAGGTTATACGTTTGCAGGTTGGGCAACATCTGCATCGGGCAGTGTTGTGTATTCAAATGGTCAAAGCGTTTCAAAATTGACAACCACAAATAATGGGACGGTGACCCTGTATGCGAAATGGACTGCGAACACATTTACAATTAAATTTGATGCTAATGGTGGCTCTGGTTCCATTGCAGATAAAACATGCACTTATGACCAGGATTGTATCCTGCCAGGGCAAAGTGGACTGACAAAATCTGGTTTTGTTCTGAAAGAGTGGGTCTATCATAACAATTATGATAGTCCTCATTATAGCATTGGTCATAATATTAAAAATATCGTGACCAGTGGAACAATCACGATGAGTGCTATGTGGTTACGTGAATACACACGAATTATCCTGAATGATAACGGTGGTTCAGGGGGCAGTGGAACAGTCTATCTGAAATATGTATCCGGTGGAACATCTATGACGCTGACAAACTCTAGCAAGAATGAAATATCCAAGGTTGCAATACCAACACGCACAGGATACACATTTGCCGGATATGAATATGATTGGTGTGAATTTGATACATATTGTCCATCAGCACCGGATGGTGTTCATGATTGGAGAACTATAATCGATAGCAATGGTTCGTATTCAGGTAATATTACGTATCTTGGTAATACTTCCGAATACTGGAATGCACGTGCAAAGTGGACGGTAAATTCATATACATGTGCAGCAGGTAAGTATCTAAATGGAGCCACTTGTTCTACTTGCGAGGCAGGATATGCTTGCCCGGGTGGCACGTGGACATATAATGGATCTGTTCAGGGACGCAGTTTGTGTTCGGGGACTGCGTATTCCGGTTCTGGTCAGGCGTCTTGCACATCGTGTCCAAACAGTGCAACGGGTTATTATTCTTGGGACGGTGACACATTGCACGATTCGGTGTATGAGTGTTATAAAAACGTGACCTATACTGCAACCTATGGTTCTGGAACCCAGAATTGTTATTACACCAGTGGTTCTGGAAGTAGTGCCGTTTATTCAGGTAACAGCAATGCAGGCTGTGATACAAAAAAAATAACATCATGTAAAGCAGGATATTATTTGGAATCGACATCTAATACAGATTGCACGGCTGTTGGCAAAGGCTATTATTCTGGCGAAGGTTCAACATCCAGAACTGCGTGTTCAAATAAACCAGATAACTCTGACTATACCAGTGCAACAACAAATACGTCGTCATCATGTCCATGGACTTGTAATGCCGGGTATGTCGGTTCGTCCGCAAACGGTAATACATCATGTTCAAACTGTGGTGCTGGTAATTATTGCACAGGTGGAACCCACAAGGCAGCATGTCCTGCCAAGACATTCGGTTCGTCTGCGAATCTGACGACGTCTGCATGTAGCGGAACTTGTCCATCTGCGTATCCAAATTCTGATGCAGGAACGACCAGTGAAAATAACTGCTACACCACGTGTCCTGCCAAGACAGGGTACACACTAAACAGTGGACGTGATTACAAGGGGATAACCGATACATGTTCATATTCGGCAAATACATATACAATTACACTGAATGACAATAATGGTTCGGGTGGTTCTGGCACTGTCAAGGAAGTTTATAATACAAAATGGACCAACAGTAGTGGGACAACAATTACGTCTGTGACAGTTCCAACACGCAGTGGCTATGTATTTAATGGTTATTATACTGCAACCAGTGGTGGTACACGTCATATCACAGCTGCTGGTGCCTTGCCTGCGAACACAACCTTTACGGCAAACACAACATTGTATGCCCAGTGGTCCCAGGCAACATGTAGTAAGGGCACGGGTGTTAGCACTGCGACAGCATCGGTCAGCGGTAATGCCGTGACCTGTGCGGTTACCTGTTCAACAGGCTATAGTAAAAGTGGTGGCTCTGATACAACATCGACATTTAATGTGTCTGGTTCTGCTGGCACAGCGACGGTATCAACGGCATGTAAGGTTCGTTCGTATTCCATTACCATCAGCAAGAATGGTGGTTCGGGGACCTTGACAGTAAATGGCACGACCCAGACAGGGACAACGAATGTTACATTTACGTGTAATCATGGTTCGACATTTACATTGCCGGCCTGGGCCAGTGGCAGCAGCAGTGCCAACAATATGACCAAGTCTGGTGCGGTATTTACCGGTTGGAATACCACATCGCCGGTGACGTGTAATGCTGCAAAAACAATTACAGCGAACTGGGGCACTGCAACCTGCACCAAGGGCACAGGGGTGTCGACGGCGACTGCCTCGGTTATCAGTAATAAGGTGACGTGTGAGTATAATTGTTTGAATGGCTATGATGATACAGAGGGGGCAACCAGAAAACCAAACGAAGGTTATACTAATGGTCATAATATAACAGGTTCGGCAGGTGTTGCAACCGTTGCAACTGTATGTTATCCAGCGTGTATCCAGATAAGTTTAGATGAGATACATGGTGGTACTGGTGGAACACAGGCGATATTTAAATTCCCGGATTCTACAACGTTTTATAGCGATGATACTTGTTCGACGGTGATAACCAGTGTGACAAAGCCAACAAAGACTAATGCGACATATTTGGGGGCATATATATATCCTGATTGTATGTTAACTGGCGGTTGTTCTTTTGTCTTTGGGAATGAACCAGGTTGGGATGATTATCAGTTGATTGACGCAAATGGTAAAATTAGCACAAATTCTGTGTTTGCAAATATTGGTCTGAACACACCTACTGCTGCGTATGCGTGGTATGATTGTAATTCCACATGGGAGGGCTCGGGTAATGTTATTACAGGGGCTTGCACACGAAGCACATATAAACTGGCGTATAATATGAATTGCCCCAGTGGTGCGACGTGTTCCAGTGCGCCAGGCAATACGAATTGCACGTATGGTTCGACCTGTTCGTTTAGTTCGATAACATCCACGTCATTATATGCCGGTGGTTATAAATTGACGGGTTGGGCAACGACGGCGACTGGCACGGCGGCAACCAGTGGTTCAAATATGACCACAACTCAGGGTGGGACGGTGAATTTATATGCGATTTGGTCGAAATGTGGTTCTGGGACATATCACCCGGCGGCAACAGGAACCGCAGCAAATGCGTGTTCGACCTGTCCTGCGACGGCATCGGGATCTGATGGTGCCCGCACCAGTGCATCAAACTGCTATATCTCGTGCAGTGCCAAGACAATCAGCAACGGAACAACGACTGTTGTAAATGCCAAGGAATATTATAATGGCAGTGCATATCCTGCATGCACATTCAATGTAAACTGTAATGCAAAGCATGGTGCGTCTGGGAACAAGACAGCGAATCCTGCCTGCACGGCCTGTTCAACAGGGCAATACAGTGCCGGCGGCACAGCGACTTGCAGCACATGCCCAAATAATTATCAGTCGGGTGCGGCAGCCAGTGCACAGGGTGGTTGTCAGGCGAAATGTTCTGCTGGAACTCAGGTCGCCAGTGCAAATGTAGCATGTTCTACGCCATCGAACACTACGTATGGTGCAAGTTGGTATACCGCTGAACACTATGTGACCTATGGCAGCACATCCAAGGGGCTAAGCAAGGTAAGTGCATGTCCATCAAGTTATGCAACACCTGATACAACAACCGCCTCAAACCACGATGCCAAGGCAGATTGCACAATAACTTGTGCAGCAGGTAAGGTGGTTGCCAGCAATGATGCTACATGCTCAACCCCAAGTGGCAGTTGGTATAGTTCATCACACACAGTATCTGCAGGTTCGACATCTGGTTCAAACAAGAAAAGTTGTAACAGTGGCTATGCAACACCTGATACAACGACCCAGACAGATCATGATAACTCAACAGATTGTTCTACATCATGTTCAGCAGGTCAGGTTGTGGCATCTGCGGGTTCTGCGTGTTCAACCCCAAGTGGCAGTTGGTATAGTTCAAAACATACAGTTAGCCAAGGTTCAACATCTGGTTCAAACAAAAAGAGTTGTGTATCTGGCTATGCAACAGCTAATACAACGACCCAGACTGACCACGATGCCGCAACAGATTGCAAAATCACGTGTTCTGGTGGGACATATGTGGCCGAAGCAAATGCAACATGCAGCGACGTTGGCAGTGGACATTATCGCAGTGGCAATGAAACAGTAAGTCAGGGCAGTGTGGGCAGTCGCAACACATGTCCATCAGGATACAGTGGTTCTGACAGTGGTCGTGATACCAACAAGGACTGTTATGTATCATGCAGTGCCAAGACTATCAACAACGGAACAACAACTGTTGTAAATGCCAAAGAATATTATAATGGCAGTGCATATCCAGCCTGCACATTCAATGTAAACTGTAATGCAAAGCATGGTGCGTCTGGGAACAAGACAGCGAATCCTGCCTGCACGGCCTGTTCAACAGGGCAATACAGTGCCGGCGGCACAGCGACTTGCACCGCCTGCACAAATGGACCTGCGAATTCTGAATACACGAATTCTGCATCGTCGAACTCTTGTTCATGGAAGTGCAGCAGTGGCTATAACCAGACAGATGATAACCAGTGTGGGCAGTTCTGCACATCGGGTATAACACATCTTAAAACAGGAAGTGGGGTATCTGTGCCATTATACACATCTGCACGCACCACACCTGCATTAAATGTCAAGGTTGGCAGCAACTCGACCTGTTATGGCAGTCTGGCAACCGGAAAATCAACAGGTGCATTAAATGTCCAGGTTGGTTCAACGACATACCACGCAATAAAATAAAAAGTCCCCCAAACGGGGGATTTTTTTATTGAGAACAGTTTTTATCCTTTTTATAATCTCCTTGCTTTTTACAAAGAAAGGGGATTTATATGAATTGTAATGGTTTAACCGCCGCCCAGGTAATCGCCAGTCGTGAGAAATATGGCACAAATGAAATGCCACGACCACGCTTAAAAACTGCTTGGCAATTCTTTCTGGAAGTATTCCAAGATAAATTAAACATCATTCTGTTGGTTATGATGTGTATGTTTATCGCTTTGTCCGCATTTGGATATGGCAGTATTTATGAAGCAATCGGTATAGGTGTCGTTTTATTCGTTGTTGCTGCGACAACTGTTGCCACCAAGTTAAAAGGTCAACGCAGTGCCGAAGAACTGCGTATAAAATCATCGCTGTCATACGCTGATGTTATTCGTGAAGGCACTATTCAGCACATAAACAGCACAGAGGTTGTCGTAGGTGATATTGTTATACTACACGCAGGCGAAACGGTTTGTGCAGATGGCTATATTATCGATGGTTCTGTGTCGGTAAATAATGCAATCTTGAACGGAGAAAGTGATCCGTCTGAAAAAACACCTGTCGCCTCAGATTATAAATACAATCGTTCAGCACCGATTACAGCTGATGATTATACGGATGCACACAGTGTGTTTGGTGGCACAACTGTCCTGGCTGGTCAGGCAAAAATGTGCGTTGCTCGTGTTGGTTCTGATACCCAGAATGCACACATAATGTCAACGCTGAATTCGATTCAAGAAGTAAAAACTACACTTCAAATTCAGCTAGATAACCTGGCGGCTTTTATCAGCAAGGTTGGTTCAATTTGTGCCACAGTTATTTTTATTGTCTTGTTGTTTGTAAATCTGAACACCAGTGGTCTATCTGCTGATGCGTCAATGCTTTACATTGTGTTCAGTGCCTTGACTGTTGCACTGACAATCTTTGTTGCTGCTGTCCCCGAAGGATTGCCGTTTATCATTGGCATTATTACCAGTCAAAACGTTGCGACAATGATAAAAAGTAATATTTTGGCAAAAAATCCAAACAAGATTCCGGAATCTGGCAATATTCAGATTTTATGCACAGACAAAACAGGAACTTTGACACGTGGTTTCTTGGAACCTGTGCATAATTTTACAGGTGATGGCCAAGATATTGGTTTTGATGCCACCTTAGGCGACAAGGCCAAAGATAAATTTTTGAAAATTGTTGCCCTTGCTACTGGCACAACATATGGGGCAGATGGAGAAATCATTGGTGGGAATTTGACCAGCCGTGCGTTATTTTTGGCAACCAAGGATTTGTCTGAACAAATAACCCAGATTCAATCTGAAAACGATATTGTCAACACTATTTTATTTAACAGTGCGAATAAATTTGCGGCAACTCAGGTATCAGGTGGCAATACATATTACATGGGGGCACCAGAGGTTATTTTGTCCCACGCTAAATATTATCTTTCATCTGATGGGGGTGTCTTGCCAATCGATGCAAATAAAATCAAAGATTTGATAAAACAAAACGCTGCCCGTGCGATGCGTCTGGTTGCAATGGCGTATTCGCCAACTTTTGCGAACGATGAACAGATGCCCGATGATTTAGTCTTTGTTTCATTGGTTGCAATGCGAGATCAGGTTCGTTCTGGTGTTCCATCTGTGGTTGCATCGATGCGAAAATCGGGTATTCAGGTAATGATGATAACGGGTGATATCTTGGACACTGCCCGTGCCATTGCGATAGATTGTGGGATTATGTCATCGCCTGATGACATTGCGATAACCGCATCAGAACTAGACAATATGTCTGATACTGTTGCCACGGAAAAATTACGCCAGATAAAGGTTATTGCCCGTGCCACTCCAGACACAAAATTACGCATTGTAAAACTGGCTCAGGCTCAAGACCTTTGTATTGGTATGTGTGGTGATGGAACAAATGACGCACCAGCCTTGAAACGTGCAGACGTTGGTTTTGCGATGGGTGATGGCACTGATGTCTGCAAGGAATCCAGCGACATAATCATCACAGACAACAATTTCATCTCGATTGCGAACTGTATATTGTTGGGACGAACATTTGTTCATAATGTGATAAACTTTTTGAAATTCCAGTTACCGATAAACTTTTCGCTGGTGGTGCTAAGTATTCTGTTTCCGATAATGTTTGGATTTGATGCCTTTACCGCAGTTCAGATTTTAATAATAAACATTGTTATGGACAGTTTGAATTCCATTGCGTTTGGTGGCGAACCTGCACGCAGTGAATATATGACTGAACCTGCCCAGGGCAAAAATGCACCATTGTTGTCCAGACGTGTTCTGGCACAGGTTGCATTTACAACTGTTGGATTTGTATGTGTATTCGGTGTTTTAGCGATGCCATCTATTCACAGATTGTTCCCCAGCGACATTGCCTATGCATCTGCACGCTTTGCACTGTTGGTGATAATGGCGATTGTAAACGGCTTCTGTGTTCGCACGGACGGATTTAACATATTCCGTCGCATTAGTCGCAATCCAATGTTTATTGCGGTTGCATTTGGTGTTATTGCAGCGACAGTCTTGTGTGTGTCGTTTGGTGGTGCAGTTTTACAGTTGACACCATTGAACATGACCCAGTGGCTGGTTGTCTTTGGATTATCACTTTTGATTATTCCAATAAACTATGTCCGATTGATTTTGGTGCGGGCAGGGCAGCATTAAAAAATCCCCCAACTGGGGGATTTTTTATTTTTCCAATTCTTTGATTTGACGCATAACGTCACGCCATTTTTCTACCTCTACCGCATAATCACGTTGATATTTTTCCATATCAACTTGTGCTTGCTGTGCAACCTCATCTGAATAAACGCCAACAGCCATATTTAGTTCGCAAATATCAATTCCGTGTTCTATTTTTCCGATATTCCATTCGATGTCAGCCAGTTGCTGATTCAGTTCATGAATTTTTGGGTGGTTCAAAACAACCCTATAAGTTGAATTAAACTTGTCAACCCATTGCAAATCATTTTGCTGTTTTATTGCTTTTGCACGCACAATCTTCCCACGAATTGCGGTCGCTTGCTGTTCATAGTCAACTAAATCTGCTTCTGCTTCTCTTACTTCTGTAGGATCGTATCGATTATTCGAAATAAATTGACGCAATGACGCAATTTGCGAACAGATTAAAATCTCTTCTTCTTTTGCACGTTCGCCAGCAGATATTGTTTCTTTTATCTTTTTTGCCTTGTAATCAACAACCGATTTCAAGACATCAAACAGTGCCTTTGATGCTTTTTTCTTTTGGATTGACATAAACTTGCCTTTTTATTTGTTATCTAATATATAGGACAGAAATCGCAGTTTGTCAATATTAAACCCCCAGAAAAATCTGAGGGTTGGTTTTTATTATTTTTTTGCCTTTATTCTGCCCGGGTAAAAGCCCCTTTGTCCAGCATATCACGAACAGCGAAATGCTTTACTTTTTTTGCAGATGTCGATGGCAATTCTTCTTCGGTAATTGCAAAATGCTTTACCCATTTATACTGGGCGATTTGCATATTTGATTTCTTCAGCAAGAACGCAACTCGTTCAACAGTTGTTCCTGGCTTTACTTGGAATACTGCAAAAGGAACAGTTTTATCTTTGATTATATACTCGAATACGGCGGCATTCAGTATTTCATCGTTTTGCAGGTATAAATCTTCCAGTTCATCAGGGTAAACGTTTTTTCCGCTGTCCAGAACGATGACCTGTTTCTGGCGACCTTTGACAGTCAGGCGACCGAATTTATCCAGGCATCCAATATCGCCTGTCTTGAACCAGCCTTGTTCAAAAGCCTCTGCATTTGCGGAATCATTTTCCAGATATCCTGGCATAACCATATTTCCACGAACCCAAATTTCACCTACACCATTTTTATCAGGGTTGTGAATTTGAATTTCGTTGCCCAACAGTGGCCCGGCATAATACATAGAACCGTTTGAACGGCGGAATGCAAAGTTAAAGTTTGCGGGTCCTGTTGTTTCAGTCAGTCCATAACAGTCGCCAACTACAAATCCCATACTTTCATAGAATTTACGAATAGATGGTTTCAGTGTAGCCCCTGCAGATACCAGAACCTTGGTATTTCCACCGAAAGCATCATGCACAGGCTTGGTAACCTTGTCCACCAGTTTGCCCAAACCGATTGCACGCAAAACTTTACGCAGTGATATAACGACTCGCATCAATGTCCAGGCGTGTTTATCCTTGGCAGAATCGACGATTTTCTTATAAAAGACTTCCCAGATTCTTGGCACTGCTGGGATAACTTCTGGTTTGTATTGTTTAAAGTCTTTGATGAATTCTTGTGGTTTTAAAACGGGCTGCAGCAGCAATTTACCTTGTAAAGCCACAGGAACGATAATATTTATTACCACTCCATAAATATGATACAACGGTAAAAATCCATAAAAAGTATAACCAGGTAAAATCACATCTTTATAGAACTGTGCCCCATCGGCCAGTGATAACAGGTTTTCATGTGTCAGTCCTACGACCTTTGGGTTTCCTGTTGAACCTGACGTAAAAGACAATTGTGCAATATCTGCCCGTTCTGTTTCTGCCATTACGAAATCGTTTTCATCTGTATCGTCGATATTTTCGATATCGAACATTTCGCAAGGTGCGTTTTCAAAGAACAAAGATTTCTGTGCCATTACTAATTTGCAGTCTGTTCGTTTCATCATATTGATGTGTTCAGTTGTATTCAATCCTGTATCCAACATCAATGCCCGTGCACCCTGTGACGTGATTGCAAAGTATGTCCGCAAGAAATCAGGTGTATTTCCTGACAGAATCGCAACAGTATCACCTTTTTTAATACCAAAGCGTTTTGCCAACAAAACAGCACGTTGTTTTACTTTTCTCAACAAATCTGCATAGGTCTCACTTTGACGAACTAAAAAGATACTGTCTTTATTTCGCAAACAGACATCTTGCAGCATTTCATAGATGTTTTTCATCATAATAAATACTCTTGTTATTTAACATATTACCGATATCACCATAATACCGTTATACTGAATATAGCCATTTTAAACAGGAAAAACAACCTATATATTGTCAGCAATGGGATAAGGTATCGATTCTGGGTTGGCACAATATATAGATAAAGATTCGGTTTTTTAATACTATATTTTGTGAAAAACGAAAAAAACCGAATCAGTTCCCAGTAAAAAAACATAAAAAAACCACACCAAAAGGCAAAAGGTCATAAAAATCCGATTCTGTTTTCGTTCTGTAATATGCAGAAAATCCGCATTTTCAAAAGTCCAGTAAAAAATAAATTTTTTTGTGCTTTTTATTGGTTGCGAGTCTATATATAAAACTATATATTGTTATCGAACAAAACAAATAACCACTATATGTTGTGTTTTTACAAGGATTGGAGTTTTTAAGATGTCAGAAACACAAAATGAAATTAAAATTCAAATAACACCAACGTTGACAACACGTTTGGTCGCTGTTCAAAAACGCAGCGGTGAAACCGTTCCATTTGATTCGAAAAAGATATATGAAGCGATTAAAAAGGCTGTTGCTGTCACAACTGAATTATCTGATGTAGAAGTTGTAAAGACGACTCAAGACGTTTTGAAACGCCTGGACGACAAGTTTGCGGACAGAACGCCAACTGTCGAAGCGATTCAAGATGTAGTAATTCAAACCTTGATGGACAATCGTGCGTATAAGACAGCCGAAGCATACATAATCTATCGTCAGAAACGCACAGAAATTCGTGAATCAATGGTTGATGCGGTTGATATTATCGAGGGCTATGTTGGTGGTTCCAACTGGCGTATCAAAGAGAATGCAAATGTTGGCTATTCCATCGGTGGCCTAATTTTGCGAACCAGCGAACGTGTCACTGCGGAATATTGGTTAAACCTGTATCCGCGTGCAGTCGCTGAGGCACACAAGACAGCGGCAATCCACGTTCATGATTTGGGTTGGTTGACAGGCTATTGTGCTGGCTGGTCATTGCGTGAATTGTTATACGAAGGTTTCAATGGTGTCGAAGGCTATCTGCAATGTGAACCTGCACGTCATATGGCAACTGCGATTTCACACATGGTAAATTTCCTTGGCACATTACAGAATGAATTTGCTGGTGCTCAGGCGTTTTCATCAGTTGACACATACTTGGCACCATATGTTCGCATTGACAACTTGACTTATGCAGATGTTAAAAATGCGATGCAAACATTGATATTTAATTGTGCTGTGCCATGTCGTTGGGGAACACAAACACCATTTATCAATTTTACATTTGACTGGACATGTCCAGAAGATTTGAAAAAACAGCGTCCATTTATTGGCCGTCAACAGGTTGATTTCACATACGGCGATCTTCAGGCAGAAATGGACTTGATAAATCGTGCCTTCTTGGAAGTCATGACCGAAGGCGATGCATTGGGTCGTCCATTTACATTCCCAATTCCTACATACAACATCACACCAGATTTTCCATGGGAACATCCAAATGTGAAACCACTGTTTGATTTAGCGGCAAAATATGGGATTCCAAATTTCCAGAACTTCTTAAATTCTGACCTGAATCCAACAGACGTTCGTTCTATGTGCTGTCGCTTGCGTTTGGATGTTCGTGAATTATTAAAGCGTGGTGGCGGTCTGTTTGGTTCAGCGGAAAAGACAGGTTCAATCGGTGTTATCACAATCAATCTGGCACGTCTGGGATATATCCACCGTGGCAACCGTGAAGGCCTGTTCACAGAATTGAAACGCCTGCTGGACTTGGGACGTGATGCCCTAGAAATCAAGCGTGACATTATTTCCAAGAATATGGAACGTGGTTTGTATCCATTTACCAAGCGTTATTTAGGCGATTGGAATCATCACTTTTCGACCATTGGTGTAAATGGAGCAAACGAAATGGTTCGCAACTTCACAGGCGACCGCGAGAGTATTGCCACTCCAATGGGCAAGAAATTAGTCTTGGACGTTATGGATTTCATTCGTGAAAACCTGGCAACATTCCAGGAACAGACTGGCAATTTGTATAATTTAGAAGCGACCCCAGCCGAAGGCTGTTCATATCGGTTTGCTAAAACAGACGTCAAGAATTTCCCAGACATTATCACTGCGGGAACCAAAGACGCTCCATACTACACAAATTCGACCCAGTTGCCTGTAAACTTCACGGACGACCCATTTGTCGCTCTGGAACACCAAGAAGAATTACAGCGTAAATATACGGGTGGCACAATGTTGCACTTGTATATGGGTGAGCCGGTATCCAGTGGTGATGCAGCCCAGAAAATTGTGCGGACAATATTCGAAAATTACAAGGTTCCATATATGACCTTGACACCAACATTCTCGATTTGTCCAAAGCACGGTTATCTGCCTGGCAAGCACGAGTTTTGTCCAAAATGCGATGCAGAAAATGCCGCAAATCAGGACGCAAACAAACAATAATCAAATAAATGTCATAACAAACATCAGAAAGGGAGGATATAATTATGACCACAAACTGCAACAGAACACCATGCGAAATCTTTTCACGTTCAATGGGCTTCATTCGTCCTGTCAAGAATTTCAACATTGGTAAGTATTCTGAATTCTGTGAACGCAAAACATTTACCGAAGAAAACAGTTTGTCAGCTGGTGCCCGTCATTCTGAATTGTTAAAACGTGCGGCATAACGTTATGCGTGAAGTTCAAATAGGGGGCTTGGTTTCATTCACCACAATCGACTATCCTGGGAAATTAGCATGTGTGCTGTTCTTGGTTGGTTGTCCGTTGCGGTGTGCATATTGTTCCAACCCCCATTTATTATGTCCAGGGGACGGCGAATACGACCCAGAACGAGTGTTCGAATGGCTGACCCAGCGTGTTGGCAAATTAGAGGCGGTTGTCTTTTCTGGTGGCGAAGCATTGATGCAGGGCGACCCAGCGATTGAGTATATGCACCGTATTCGCAATCTGGGGTTCAAGATTGGTCTGCATACAAATGGCTTCTATCCTGAAACATTGGCACGTGCTGCGGACGTTATCGACTGGATAGGGCTGGATTTCAAGGCAACGTCTGCCAGATATCCGGATCTGACGGGGCAAAATATCGCCTATCAGCATATGCTACGCAGTCTGGACGTATGGCAAAAGACGGGCAAAGACTTTGAAGTGCGTATTACATGCGACCCACGCTTTATATCGAAATCTGATTTGCTTGAAATTGCACAGATTTTGGCACAGCGTCAGGTAAAAAACATTGCGATACAAAAATATATTCCGCATTTCGAAGATGACGCCCACAAAACGGATGCTGTATCTCGGAATCAGTTTTTTGAAGACGTCACATTGCGTTCTAAAATCGACGCAATGTTTACATCTGTTATTTGGCGTGAATAAACGATCTCTGTTTTTCAACAGGGATTTTTTGTTTACATATTGAAATCGATTTAGAAATCCCTTATATAAACAAGGACATAAATTTTTTTTAATCAAAAGGATTTAAGAATGCAGGATAAAAACAAATTGTTATTTGATGCTGTAGCGAAGGGCGATATGGATGCATTGCATCAACTTATTGCTGAGGGTGCTGACGTCAACGCCCGTGATGAAGACGAAAAGACCCCGTTGTATCGGGCAAAAGATGCTGAAATTGCCAAATTGCTAATCACCGCAGGTGCCGATGTTAACGCCCGTGACACAGCTGGTAGAACCCCGTTGCATTGGGCAGAAAATGCCGAAATTGCCAAGGTTCTAATCACCCACGGTGCCGACGTCAACGCCCGTAATGTTTTTGATGAAACCCCACTGGATCCACTGGTTCTGGCAAAAAATGCAGAGGTTGCCAAGGTTCTAATCGCCCATGGTGCCGACGTCAACGTCCGTAATGTTTTTAATTACACCCCGTTGCATCAGGCAAAAGATGCTGAATTTGCCAAGGTTCTAATCACTGCTGGTGCCGACGTCAACGCCCGTGATGAAGATGGTTCCACCCCGTTGCATTTGGCAAAAGATGCTGAAATTGCCAAGGTTCTAATCACCGCAGGTGCCGACGTCAATGCCCGTGATGAATACGAAAACACTCCGTTGCATTTGGCAACAGATGCTGAAATTGCCAAGGTTCTAATCTCTGCTGGTGCCGACGTCAATGCCCGTAAGACAGGTGGTTACACCCCACTGCATTGGGCAAAAAATGCCGAAATTGCCAATGTTCTAATCACCGCTGGTGCCGACGTCAACGCCCGTAATGTTTTTGGTGCAACCCCACTGGGTCTGGCAAAAAATGCAGAGGTTGCCAAGGTTCTAATCGCCCATGGTGCCGACGTCAACGCCCGTGACACAGGTGGTAGAACCCCGGCGATACCAGACAAATTAAAAGGACTAAAATCGGACGATAATGAATAAAATTGAAAAAAAAGTTTTGGACGCAATACCACCCCCAGACAGCAATATCGATACAGCATTGTTGGATCAGGTAAAGCGTCCAAACGCCGATACAACATTGATTAAAATGCTGATTGATTCTGGTGCGAATGTCAATGCACATGATGATGTTAGTTGGGCACCACTTCATTGGGCGTGGACTGCGGATGTTGCCCGTATTTTGATTGAAAACGGTGCCAACGTTGCTGTTCGTGATATGTTCCGCCAGACCCCACTGCATATGGCACGTCGTCCTGAAATCGCCAGCGTTTTGATTACATCTGGTGCTGATGTCAACGCCCGTGATGTATGTGGTCATACGCCATTGTTTACCAGCGTTCGCCCTGATGTTCTTGGGGTGCTGTTGGATAATGGTGCAAACATAAATCATCGCAACCACGATGGCGATACAGCGTTGCACTATGCGGTAAAGGGCAAATATATCGATGTTATAAATTTCTTGATTTCACGTGGTGCAAAATTGAACCTTAGAAACAAGGCTGGCAAACGTCCGCTGGATTTGGCCAGAACAAAAAAGATTCAACAGATATTGATTGCGGCTGGTGCAAAAAAATCATAAAAACAAACGGTGCAAAAACGCACCGTTTATTATTTTGTCCGGATATTATCAGAATCCAATTTTGTTTGTTTTTTTTGCGTCTTTTTTTACGTTCATTTCTGCACGCAGTAAATCCACAATTGGTGCCAGTTCACTTATCCCCAAGATTTCTGCCTTGCGTTTAGCAACGACAAAATCCCCTGGTGTCAGATGCGATAAATTCCGTATATCAGAATCATCAGGGCAAAGTCCGAAAAAGTGTCTGAATGCCCGTTGCACTTGGTTTGGTGTCATATAGTCATATTTAATCTTGAACAAGAAGCGTCGCAATGATGCACTGTCCATATCGTTCATCAGATTTGTTGTGCAAACAAAAGGCACTGTTGCACTTTCCATCTGGGTCAGCATTTCATTTACGCCTGATATTTCCCAACTGGCATTTGCTTTGGATCTATCACGCAGGAATGAATCTGCCTCGTCAAATATCAGCATTGCTTTTTCGCTGGCGGCCTGGGCGAATGCGGCAGCGATATTTTTTTCTGTTTCACCGACCCACATACTTTTCAGGTCGCTGGCTCGTTTGAATATCACTTTCATACCCATTTTTTCTGCCAGATATCGTGCATACGCAGATTTACCTGTTCCACTTGCACCATACAGGCACAGTGAAAAGTTTTTACACTTGCCCCCCAGAATCTGCTGGGTAAGTTTCATCATATCGACATCTGTGTTCAGCAATTCGGCATCAAATTCCACGTCTGCTTTTTGTGCTTCGATTTGTTTTTTTCCTGTGATTGCCACACACAGTGAATCGATAGTTTTTTCAATGGCATCCTGATTTTTTGTCAGCTTGGCAGATTTTACCGCAGTATCAATCAGACCAGGTGCAACATCGTATTTTTTTGCGTATTTTTTTATATCTGTGGCAGACATTTTGTATTTATGCTGTTTGCAGATATTTTGCCAGATTTGAATTTTCTGGTTTTCTTCTGGTTTTTTCAATTCCAGGCAATACGTAAATCTACGCAGATATGCACGATCCATTGAATTTATGTCATTAGTTGTCCATATTACGGGTCGCTTGTTTCGTTCCAAAAGTTGATTCAAAGACAATTTTGAAACAGCATTTGGATTGAATTTATTATATGTAAAAAGATCTTCGGCTTCGTCCAGCAATACCACAGAACTTGTATCCTTGCCCAGGATTCTTTGTGCGTGCATCAGATAAGACAGATTTACATTTTTTTCTTGTCTGGTTTTATTTGATGTGTGCAATCCATACAAATCATACCCCAGTTCACTGACAATCTGTTTTGTCATTTCTGTTTTGCCGGTTCCTGTCTGTCCATAGATTAGGATATTTATTCCGGTTGATTTATGTTTAACGGCATTATCGACCAGCGACTTGATATAGTCATATTCGTTTTGGACGTGTGAAAAATCCAGACCTTTGTTTCCATGGTGCACATCACCCAACAAAATCTTTTTCAGTTTTTCCACACTTTGCGGGCCGTTGGCAATACTGCGTTGAATAAATCTGTTCATTGCCAAATCGCCGTCTTCATCGATAATCAACAGACCTGCATTTACCAGTGTTCCATCGTCGTCCAAGGCTTTACGAATTTTGCTTTCAGACAAATCACAAAATGCCGCAATCAAGCCAATGTTATTCAAGTTAAAACCGCTGTTAAATCGGTGCGAATCAATGATTTCATTGACCAGCGTCCGCATAGTCCGAAATCGGGTCAGATTCACGAACAACTGCAAAATCTGACGCTCGGTTTTTGAGATGTCAAACAGTTCAGCCAAACAATCAGTGCATTTGTCGCTACCTGGCACAGATATATCTACAATCTTTTGATTTCCCAGAACATAACGTAACGTTTGAACATTTCGCTGGTATTCTGGCTGTATGTCATCGTCATTTTCATCTGGCACCCTGTGACGCAGACGCATTCTGCCTGTTCTGCCCCATTTGTCGCAAATGTCAAACCCCAGAATATCCTTGGAAACATCTTCGAAATATTCCAACAGACTTTCAGTGGTCTTGCTGGGCAACTTGCATTTAATCAAGTTATTCAGATAATATTTTACAACATCTTTTTTATTCATACGTATTCCTGTGTTTTGTTTATATATATTATTATAGTTTATTCACCGGACGTTTCTGGACCGTCCAAGAACACATCGATACAATTTTCTGTTTCTGAGGGTGCATTTTTGGTCAATTCGACAGCGATATTTTTTTTCGACATCATTGCATATGATTCCCAGTTTTGAACAGCCACCTTGACCCAGCACGCACAGAAAGCATCTTGTTTGCTGGCCAAGAAATTGATGATTTCATCATTTGTGGACATATCTGACATCATATCGTCATATTGCACCGCACAGGCAATTTCTGCGGCCTGTCTGACCCGGATTTGCACCCCATGTGCCAGCCCCAGCAATCCAGCAACCAGAACAGACAGCCCAATCAAGATATATTTACAGTTGTTTTTTAGCCATTGCATTTGCGATTCCTTTCTTCATTGCGTTTATTTTGTTTTTTCATCATTTTCCAAACTTCGTTTTTTGCAATTTGTTTCAGATAAAAATCAGAAGCAAAAGGCATTTCATTTTCCAGTTCGTCCTGTCTTTCACGGATAAATCGTTTTTGATTTTTCTTTTTGTATAAATTCACCCCGTTTATAATATCCCGACATTCTGTATGAAATTCATCATATTCTATAATGTTATTTTTCCATTTGCCACTGACAGTGTTTATTTTTTTTCTGTGTCTGGGCAGATTGTTGAAAAAGACATCAAACTTATCATAGTGTGTTTCTGTATGTCTGATACGTGCCAGTTCTCGGTTGCTGGCATAGTCATATTTATATCCATCAAATCTTACTGTTCTTGACATTTTATACTCCTTTGGTTGGTTTATATATTATGAATATAAACCGCACAACGGACAGATGTGGACCGGTGTAAAAGCAGTGTATAATTTTTTGTGGTTGGGACAGGGTAGGGAATAAAAAAACGCCCGTCTGGGCGAATTTTTATCTGTGGTTTGTGATTAAATCACGAAAGACTTGAATTACTTCGTCCTGTTTTTGTTTTGGGACGGTTCCGTCTTCGAATTTATTTATGATATTGATTGCAGGATTTCCCGCTTTTTTGATGCCACAGAAAGTTTCAATATCTTTTGGCCAACAGTAAGACCATTCTGTCAAATTTGAGAATTCATTTTGGACATCTTTGTTATCTTGTCTGTTTGGATCGCCGTCTTGGTCAAACAATACGGCATGACGGATATTATAGTTGTTTAACACCTTCAAGAAATATGGCATAGACCATTTTCCGACAGTTTCAACCAGTGTAATATTTTGAGTCAGGCTGTTTGGCAAATCTCCCCGACGACACAGATAGTTATACAGCATATATTCAGTTGGTCCTTCGACTAAAATGACCTTTTTAGCAAAGAAAATATCACTGCGAGGTCTGTCAAAATACACCATATTTTTTGCCAACTGTAATTCAGAATCAGGAATTTTGTTTTGGTGAATTTTTGTTTGACCACCATCACGTTCTGTTCTGATAATTCCTTTCAGATCCATAATATCCTGAGAAACCAACTGTGGCGAGTGTGTTGTCACGATAACCTGCTGATTTGGAATTGATGAAAATTGTTTAATATCGTATGCCAAATCATTTACAGCAGCAGGGTGCAGTGATACTTCTGGTTCTTCGAACAACAATAAATTCATCTGTGGCAAGAACACATCGGGTTCTTTTTTTGTCTGTTGTAATAACCAGTCAACAGAAGCGGTGGAAATTTCATCTTGTCTTTGTTTGAAATTTGCTTCGGCTGCATACTTTGCACTCAATTTAATAAGAGCCGCAATAATTCTGCGTTGGACACCTGTTCCCATTTGTTCCAGGTTCATCATTCCCGCACTATCTTCGATATTCATAGATATGATGAATTTTAACATTTCTTCGGGTGTAATACGTCTTGGGCTAAGGTTTACACGCACACCTGCCGATAAAATTTCATTGCTGACTTCATGTCCAACTTTTTCGATATATGGCATTGCAAAGTTCATCATAGGCAGAATTTTTTCTTCAAATTCCTTTTGGAATTTTGGGTTTCTGCAAATCATGCTGACCAGTCCGTTCAATGCAGAAGTTCCGGACATTTTTGTGTTTTCTTTGACATCAACAACCGCTGGCACATAAATTAAATTGCCCAAGAAGTCAGTTTTTGATCCACGTCTGCCACGAAATCCGCCACGTTCCAGTCCCTTGGCTGTGTATGCCTGAAAAGGTTTTGAGGGGGACAGACTTTTACGAATTTTTAGTTTCTTATAATCTGTCCGGTATTTTTTATCCAGGGTATAAAATTCGCTGTCTGTTAAATCATATTCAACTTCTATCCAGGCATTTTTATCATCGATATGTGCAGCATTATGCAAATCAGTTGCCTCGAAACGGATATCGCCGTAAAAGCAACGAATAGCATCGACTATATTGCTTTTACCAACATTGTTTTCGCCAACAATAATTGTATAGTCCTGTAAATATACAACTGCGTCCTGTATAGAACGAAAGTTATGAATATGAATATTGTTTATTTTCATTTTACTTTTTTTTGTATCTGATGTGAGTTTCTTCGATAATCAGCATTCTTATCTGGACATGCTTTTCAAAATCACGACGAGCCTGTTCCTGTGTTAGCAGGTTTTTACGATTTTTATTATTTTTTCTATTATCGTATTTTCTGTCGTAACGTTTGTGAGCCTGGTATTTCAACAGTCCTTGGATATAATGATTTTCTTCCCATAAAACAGAATACAGGTATTTTTTTGCCTGATTACGTGTCATATTTGGAGCACGCATAAAGTAAGCCGACAAATAATCCGCAACCATTTTTACAAAAGCACCCAAGAAATTTGGATCTGTTGATTTTGCATCTCTGGAATCCAGAGTTCTGATATATGTTTTTGTTTGCAAGATGATGAAATTTTCAATTTCTTTATCCCATCTAAAATCATAACGCCATTTGTTTCTGATGTTTTCAGATATTGCATATGAATATCCGATTTTATCGTGACCGATTACTTCGCCCTGGATAAAACGAATATAGTTATGAAATAACTTTTCAGACGCACTGTTTTTTTGAGCTTGTTTTGCTGACATAATTTATAACCCTTGGTTCGTGTATTTACACTAATAATATAGAACAAAAAATAAATTTGTCAACTGTTAAAGAGGCGAATTAAATGAAAAACACAGGTTTTTACGCCTGTGCCTTATTTTTAAGAATGTGGTATTCAATTTGAATCGCTGTTCCAATTCCTGATTCACGCATTTTTTTGGAAAAAGCGGTGCAATTATGAAATTCTGTTTCCAGTGTTCCCCATCCAGAATATTCCCAATCAATCAGCCCAACAATATCCATTGTCTTCATGTCCACAATAATATTATTGCAGATATCATTGTGGTTCCAACCGTCCCCTTCACCTGTTTTCAGATCTGCAATCTCTGCTGGATCTGCATTATGCATTGCGGCAATAAACTCTGCCAACTGGCGTCCCCACTTCCAACCATTCTTTGAAATCGCCTTCAATGACATACGGTTCAAATTTTTCCCTGGAATAAAATTATACTTATAGAACGTAAAACCACGTGATTCAATAATATCAATCCGAGGAATTTTCAGCGGAACGATTTTACCAAATGCATCAGTAATACGCTTTTCACGCATAATTTTTTCAATTGGGATTTGCTTGTCATAAAACTTTCGTATTTTGCACACATACTTGTTATTGACGATAAAGCCGATATTCCAGCCACCTTTGATAACACGCACACGCTTAAATTCCGCACGGGGCAGGGCAGACCGTAATGCATTATATTTTTTTCTGTAATCATACAGGTCAACCCGTCTAATTTTTTCACGCAACTTGCGACTGGGGATAAAGCCTGCTAAAAAATCCAAAATTTCAAAATATAAACGCCACATCTTCAGAATAATCCTTGGTAAAAAGATAGTATAAATGGTATTGAAAAACAAGAAAAAAACAAGTATTTTATAGATATGTTTAATTCCGGCACAATTGTAAAGGTTCTTGTATCAAATATTCCAAACAGTGGCTATGACTATCGCCTGACTGTGCCTGCGGATATTGGAACATTTGTATCTGTCCGTGTTATGAACCGCCCATGTGTTGGGGTTATTTGGGGGCTAGGGGACAGTAAATTACCGCCTGAAAAAATCAAGGACATATCGGCTGTCTATCCAAATCGCCTGAATATCACAGACCTGCAATGGATTCAACGAATGTCCCAGTGGACATTGATGCCACTTGGTATGATATTGCGTTTAATTGTAAATATTCCAGACGCTTTTTCCCCGCCTGCAATGGAACAAATGTATTCTTTTAATGAGGGAACGTCTGTGCGTATGACAGACAATCGTCTGGCTGTTATGGACGCATTTGCATCAAATGACAACGAGCCAATGACAATATCTGATATACAAAATATATCAGGGGTATCGTCATCTGTTGTTCGCACAATGATAAAGAACCAGTCCTTGTTGCCAGTGGCCAGTCGGCCAAAGAATCCCGACCAGTATGTTTATCAATACAGAGACATTGGTAATATTACCCTAAATCCGCAACAGTCAGCGGCTGCCGATACGATTGGTAAAGCGATAACCAAGGGTGGTTTTTCTGTGCATTTGCTGGACGGAATCACAGGCAGTGGTAAAACCCAGGTGTATTTTGATTCTGCTTGGCGTGCATACAGTGCTGGGAAATCTGTATTGTTGATGATGCCTGAAATTGCATTGACGGCACAGTTTATTACACGTTTTGAATCACGCTTTGGTGCACCGCCGGTTGTCTGGCACAGTAATTTAACGGCTGCTCGTCGTCGTGAAATATGGCGTGGTGTTTTACAAGGCAAAATAAAAATGGTTGTTGGCACACGCAGTGCATTGTTTTTACCATGGCAAGATATTGGCTTGATTGTTATTGACGAAGAACACGATTCTTCATACAAGCAGGACGACATGGGCAACTATCACGCTCGTGATATGGCGATTTTGCGTGCAAAAATTGCGGGGTTCCCTGTTGTTTTGGCCAGTGCAACCCCTGCTGCTGAAACATTAGAAAATGTATCTGTTGGAAAATATACACAATTGCGGCTTACATCACGATTTGGTGGTGCACAATTACCTAAAATAACAACGATTGATTTACGTGAACACCGTCCTGTTCCATACTTGGTTGACGGGGTCGAGCAAACAGGTTTTATCTCGCAGCCATTGTGTAAAGCACTAACAGAAACTTTACAAGCCGGCCATCAGGCAATGTTGTTTATCAATCGTCGTGGTTTTGCACCAATTGTTCAGTGTAAAAAATGTGGCTGGACAGCAACATGTCCTGATTGCAGTGTGGGTATGACTTATCATAAACGCCTGGGAAAATTACTGTGCCATATGTGTGGTCGCACGGCTCCGTTAAATACCACATGTCCTGATTGTGGGCTAGATGTATCAATGCGTGGGGTTGGTTTGGAAAAGATTGAACAAGAAGTAAATATTCGATTTCCAACTGCACGCACTGCATTGGTTTCCAGTGATATCATCACCTCACGCCAGTCGTTAGAGCGTCTGGTAAATAAAATGGAATCAGGCGAAATAGATATTGTAATCGGCACACAAATCTTGGCCAAGGGGCATCATTTTCCAAACCTGACCTTGGTTGGTGTTGTTGACAGTGATATGGGCTTGTTTGGTACTGATTTTCGTGCTGCGGAACATACATTCCAACAACTGTTCCAGGTGGCAGGTCGTGCTGGTCGTGGCGAACACCCAGGCCAAGTTCTATTACAATCTTATCAGCCAGACCATCCAGTGTTGACTGCAATCTGTGCAGGCGACCGTGATACATTTATGGCGACCGACATGGCAGGTCGTCGTGCGGCACAAATGCCACCGTATGGACAGTTGATTGCGATAATTGTCGAAGGCGAGCGAGAACCCATCCTGCAACGTTTTTGCAATGAATTGGCAATGGCTGCACCGAATTTAACAGGTGGTAAAATAATGGGGCCAATCACCGCCCAGATATACCAAATACGCAACTGGTATCGGATGAGATTTTTGGTTGCAGGTCCTGCAAATGCTGCACTGCAACCGATTGTTTCGCATTGGCTGGCCAAGGTAAAGCAGCCGGCGAATATTCGTGTAAAAATCGACGTAAATCCAATGAATTTTATGTAGAGTTAAAATTGCAGTTATCGAACTTTTTGTGCGATTTCTTCTGCTAACTTAGACGTATTCAATACTTGCTTTTGAATTTTGTCTTGCCCCAGTGCGGCGATAAATACTGTCACCATCATCGCAGGATAAACGACCGTGCCTGCACCTGTTTTTTCATATCCGAAAATCAAATTGTATGCAATCATACACAGCATCGCAATCATATTGCCCAGATAAATACGACAGACATATACTTTCATTTTATGTATTGTCTGGTAAAGTTGTTTTAACTGTTCAATTTTTTTCTGTGTTTCTGCATCAACATTATTTTTAAAATCATTTTCCAGAATTTGAATAAATGCCCAGATTGCTCTGACAGAACCACGTTTAATTTCTGCAATTGCCAATTTTATCATCATATCACGGATATCACGGATAAAATCTGCTTGTGCATTTTGCCAATTAGTTGAATTTGTCTTGCTAGGTTCAGTTAAAAACTGGTGAGCCTCATTTATCTGTTTAAATTTAGCCTCTGCATTTTTGTTGCCTGGATTTTTATCGGGATGATATTGAATTGCCAGCCGTCGCCAAGCCTTGCGAATATCATCAGGTGTTGCGTTTGGCTGTAAATTTAATAGTGAAAATGCTTCATCTTTCGTCATAAGCGGATAAATTAAAGTATAAAAAGGCATATGTCAAATAAATTCCCAGTTGCAAAAACGGAAAATCGGTATAGAATACAAAACTTAAAGTTTAATAATTTTTTGGGGGTAACAGGCTATGCCAGCAAAAACAGTTCAAGATATAGTAGCATTATGTAAACGTCGTGGATTTATATTCACAGGCTCGGAAATTTATGGTGGATTGGGTGGTGCGTATGATTACGGTCCATACGGTGTTGAATTGATGAAGAATATCCGCAATGCATGGTGGAATTCTATGATATATTCACGTGATGACATCGAAGGCCTGGATGCTGCCTTGATATCAAACCGCCTGTTGTGGAAATATTCTGGACACGAAGCAGGCTTTTCTGACCCGTTGGTAGAGTGCAAAAAGTGCGGCACTCGTATGCGTCAAGACAAGATGAAAGATATGTCAAAATGTGATAATTGTGGCAGCACTGATATCACAGAACCACGTGCATACCAGTTGATGATGGGGCTGTCCATTGGTGCGACGGCGGATGGTGCGATAAATGCATACCTGCGTCCTGAAACAGCGACCACAACATATACAAATTTCAAGAACGTTCTGGACGCACGTCCACATAAATTACCATTTGGTATTGCTCAAATTGGCAAGGCGTTCCGTAATGAGATTTCTCCACGTGGATTTGTTTTCCGCATGCGTGAATTTGAACAGGCTGAAATGCAATACTTTGTCAATCCTGTGGACGATGAAAAGTTCCACAAAATGTGGATGGAACAGCGTATGGCCTGGTGGATTGATGTATTGGGAATTCCTGCGGAAAAATTACGTTTTATGCCACACGAAAAATTGGCACATTATGCCAAGGCCGCTGTTGACATTGAATACGAATTCCCAGACGGCTTTGACGAAGTCGAAGGAATTCACAACCGTCAGGATTTTGACTTAGGCTCGCATACCAAGGCACAGTCAGATTTCCAAATCCATGCAAATGTTTTGGAAAACACAGACAGCACAACCAAACTGTCGTATTCTGACCCACAAAGCGGCGAAAACTTCCTGCCATATGTAATTGAAACAGCGATGGGTGTAAATCGTGCTATGTTGGCTGTTATGATTCAGGCGTATGAAGAAGAAGACCTGGGCGATGGCAAAACTCGCACAGTGTTAAAGTTAAAACCAGCTCTGTCGCCAGTCAAGGCAGCGGTTATTCCATTGGCACGCAACGTTCCAGAATTGGTAAACATTTCAAATGATATAGTAAAGCGTTTGCGTTCAATGGCAATTGGTCGCATAGAATTGGAAAATTCTGGCAACATTGGTAAAAACTATCGTCGTCATGACGAAATTGGAACGCCAGTGTGCATAACTGTTGACCATCAAACGCTGGAAGACAATACCGTAACTTTGCGTCATCGTGATACAATGGCTCAAGAACGTATTGCACTGACCGATGTTCCACAGCGAATTTTGGAAATAGTAAATGGTTAAAAAATCCCCGTTTGGGGATTTTTTTATGCAAAAAAACGCAAAAAACATAAAAAATAGTCAGTTTTGCATAAAATTTTCGACAAAACGCTTGACTTTTATATAAAAAAACATAAAATCTGCATAAACTTTTCGCCAAAAGGCGTAAACAGAATAACAAAACACAACGTAAGAGAGAAAGAAGATGAGCGAATTTGCAATCTTTCAAACCGGCGGCAAACAATATCGTGTTGCACAAGGCGATATTATCAAGGTTGAAAAACTGAATGCCGAAGGTTCGGTTGAATTTGACCAAGTTTTAATGGTTGGCGACAAAATTGGAACACCATTTGTTGAAGGTGCCAAGATTGTAGCCGAAGTAGTTGAACAGAAACGTGCTGACAAGATTTTGGTGTTCAAGAAAAAACGTCGCCAAAACTATCGCCGCACTGCGGGCCATCGTCAGTTCATCACTGTTTTGAAAATCAAAGAAATCAAAGCATAATAAGGGGGCAGAACTATGGCACATAAGAAAGCGGGTTCCGCATCAATGAATGGACGCGACTCTGCAGGACGCAGACTTGGCGTGAAAAAATCTGGTGGCAGTCGTGTAATCCCAGGTAACATCATCATCCGTCAGCGTGGCACATCTGTCCACCCAGGATTGAATGTTGGTATGGGTAAAGACCACACAATCTTTGCAAAGATTGCCGGTATTGTGAAGTTTAAAAAGGGCAACGGCGACCGCAGAACAGTTTCTGTTATCCCAGAAGAAACAGAAGCAAAATAATAAAATCCCCGATTGGGGATTTTTTTTTGTGCAAAAAAACACCCGAACGGGTGTTTTTTTATAGTGTGATATCTTTTTTATTGAACGTCTGGTGCGATTGCTCCCATTGGACAAACTGCCGCACATGTTCCACAACTGATACATTTGCTGGTGTCGATAACATATTTACCTTCTGCCCCCTGTGAAATTGCGGCAACAGGACACATACCTGCACACGTTCCACAACCAATACATTTACTTGGGTCAATTTTATAAGCCATCTTTTTACTCCTATATATTTTTATGGTTTATTTCTTATTCACGATTAAACAGACTCAACAAATATTGGAACATTGCGATAAAAGATATATACAAATGCAACGCCCCCAAAACAGCCATCTGATTCTTTTGCATATCATCGCCAATTACCGCATATGCACGTTTCAGATTTTGCATATCGTATGCGGTAAACAGTGCAAAAATCAAGACACCGATAAAGCATACAATTGTTCCAAATGTTCCGCCCAACATTGCTGGCCAGATAAAGGATAACAAACCAACCAAAATCAAGCCAATCATACCCATTGTCAAAAACACGCCCATAAAAGACAAGTCTTTGATAGTTTTATATCCAAACATAGCCATACAGGCAAACATAACCGCCGCCAAGACAAACGCAGTTATAATTGAAACAGGATTTACTGATAACGCAACTGCAATCAATGGTGTCATAGTTACACCAATAACAACAGCATACAATGCCAACAACAGTGCTGCTGTCGAAGGTTTCATACTAAAAACACGCACCTGAGCCCAGATTGACACCGCCAATCCGCCAAATAACAGCACATAATACAGTCCTGACATACCGCCTGTCTGAAAATTAAACAAATACTGCAAGCCACCACCCCAAATAGTCAGATATGCGGCAACTGCGGTCAATCCGACTGCACCGAACATCAGTGCAAAAATACGTTTCAAATACAGGTCAATTCCACTTGTAGTTTTTTTTGCTATTTGCATCTTTATATTTCTCCTTGTTATTTAACAAATATATAATACAATAGTATGGTATTTTCAAGATTAAAAAGGATTTTAATATGGGTGGATTAAAAAAATATGAACAGGAACGTGCTCAAAAGATCAGAGAACGTGGACCTCGTGAAGATCTTTCTGAAAAACAGAAAAAATCAGCAGTTGCTAAACATTTAACTAAACAGTTAGAAGCAGCGATAAAAAAATTAGAAGCAACCAAAGATCCAAAAAAAGAAGAGAAGTTAAATACTATTATTGCTGATATTCAAAAGACATTATCAACATTACAACATTAAACTAAGGATATTATTATGGCATCAACAGCAGCAAGATTTGCCATGCGTTCACGCGGCATAATCAAGGAATTAAAACAAGAAGACGAATGCAGGGTCAGCCACAATAATCGCAACGGTGTTATTTGTGCAATAAATACTCGGCACGCACAATATACACGTGAAATTGAAATGTTGCGTTCTTTGCCAAACCCAACGCCTGCCCAGACAAAACGTTTGGCAACATTGGAACGCATTGTTCAAGATATGAGTAGCACAATTCAACGCACACGATAAAAAAACATTTGGGCAGGGGGATTTATGTCGATAACGATTAGCCCAATCTCGCCGGTTGCATTTTCTGTGCTGGGGTTGGATATTCGCTGGTATGCGCTGGCATATATAGCGGCATTTGTTGTTGGGTATTGGCTGGTGAAGCGTCTGACATCGAAATCCACCAGCGTAATCCACCTGACCAAGAAAGAACTGGACGACCTGTTGACTGCGATAATAATTGGCGTTATTGCTGGCGGTCGTTTAGGATATGTTCTGTTTTACGATTTTGGATATTTTATTACACATCCACTTCAGATTTTTGCTGTATGGCACGGCGGAATGAGCTTTCATGGTGGGCTTATTGGTGTTATTTTGTCAGTTTTGTTATTTGCACGGAAAAATCACAAGAACGCAATGTTTATTCTTGATGTATTAGCTGTTGCAGCACCTATTGGCTTATTTTTTGGTCGCATTGCAAATTTTATAAATCAAGAGGTTATGGGGCGTCCAACCGACGTTCCTTGGGCGGTTGTTTTTGATGGTGGGGTTCCAATTCCACGCCACCCCAGCCCACTATACGAAGCAGCAACCGAAGGCATTTTGTTATTTGTTATAATGTATAGTCTATATCGCTGGACAAATTTACGTCGTTATCCTGGTGCGTTAGGCGGGATAATGGGTATGGGGTATGCGGTTTTTCGTATGTTTTGTGAACTATACCGTGCACCTGATGCACACATTGGATTTCTGACGACATGGGGGCTAACAATGGGGCAGTTGTTGTCATTTATAATGTTTTTTGCAGGATTTATAATTTTTATGTTTGCAATTCGCAAAAAATAATGTAGAATAGTCGCCGTTGACCAGAAAAAAATCGGTTAGCGAAAAAGGTTTAGGATGGTTGGCAGAGCGGTCGAATGCGGCGGTCTTGAAAACCGTTGTGGGGGCAACTCCACCGGGGGTTCGAATCCCTCACCATCCGCCAGAAATAAAAAATGTCCCTTGTGGGCATTTTTTTATTTCGGTGTCGGTGGTCGGATGAGAACCCCGGGTTCGACAACAAGTAGATTTTGCAAATAAATTTGTATAAAGTATTTGACAAAAATACTTTGTGTGTTGTATGTTGTGGCGAGGTATAAAATGAAAGTAGAACACAAGCACATATTGATTAATTCAAATAACATCAGAGAATATCGCAAACAGGGGGCTCTGGTTGGTGGCTCGCATACAAGCGGCTGGGATTTCTTTAATAATAAAAAAGTTGCTGACAGCACTGTAACTGTGTATAACTACAGTTTTGAGCCAGAATTATGTATTCATTCTTCTGACAAAGTATATCAAGCGGCAAAAAAAATAAATTCCGAGCAAGAAAACATTGCTGTTCACGAGATTAAACATGCTAAAAATGCAGACCAAGGACTTCCTTTTCATCTGGCAAGCGGGGTGTGTTGGACGCATGTAGCATTATACTGTCTTGACGAGTTGTCTGCACGCATTGACGAGGCCTTATATTCAATCAACAACACAAAATTAAAGTCTGTCTATTCGCAGTTCCTAGATTGTCTTGGTGTTTCACAGCTTGAGCGTGCAGTTAGTATCGCATTAAAGAGATTTGCACCATTGTTCCAAGATTATTGCATGAAAGGTGTGTCTAGCTTTGAAAATTCGGTTCAGATGGCAAATTTCTCTGAAAAAGATTTGCAAGCATTTTTACAAAGCCAGCAACGACTATATTCTTGTTCGTTTAAAATGTCGCGTCCTGTTTTATACTCTATCAGTTTCCATGAAGCTGTGGGGAATTATTTTAGGTTTGATTCGATTCCAGAAAAGAACGTATTTAGCAGACAGGCAGCACATGAACTACGCAGTTTTTGGACAAAGTGCGAGCCAGAAATTATGCGTCATTCCAAAGACTGTATTAGTCGGATGTTGCAAAAAACACGATAAAAGTTTTTGTACTTTTTATGATAAAAAATGTCCATTGTGGGCATTTTTTTTATTTTGCTGGTTGAATTTGAAATCTTTGCACCTACATTATTAAAAGAACAAGGAGTCCGCAATGGTTTTAATAAGAGATATGTTAGAAATCGGCAAGGAAAGAACAAAAATTCATGAACCCGTCAAGGCAACTTATACCATTTTTCACGATTGTTCTGGAACAGTCTTTCAAATAGACACATATGGTTCAGCAGACAGGGAATGCACAGGCAAGGTCAGTCAAACCATACAATTCGACAAAAAGTCCGCTATTATGCTTATCGAGAAATTAAAAAAGACCTTTAACCTGGATCAAGACTAAAAACAATGAAATTATCAAAAAGCGATTTTTATAATTGGGCATATTCTGATTTGCTGGTAAACGTAAATCGTGGTCGCTTTGCAGAATATATTGTTGCAACCGCACTAGGGATTGCTGACACTGAACGCCAGGAATGGGAGGCATACGATTTGCAATTTCAAGATATTCGCATAGAAGTAAAAAGTTCAGCATATATCCAGGGCTGGAATCAGCATGGAAAAATATCCAAGTTAGTTTTTGGTATTCGGCCAACGTTTGCATATGATGACAATATCGCAAGGCGTCAGGACGCATCAATGCGTCAATCTGACGTTTATGTATTTTGTGTGTTAAAGCATACTGACCACAAAACAATTGCTCCCGAAGATATGACCCAGTGGGAATTTTATATTGTTCCAACCCGTCTGCTGAATGAAAAATGTCCAACGCAAAAGACAATAACATTATCAGCACTAAAGCGTCTGTTCAATGTTTCACCTGTTGCATACCAAGATATTAAAAGCGAGATTGTAAAGTCTATGAAGCCTGCATAAAACCGGGCTTTTTTAATATGACCAAAATTGTCCGTTGTGTTTTATATACTGTATTGTGAAATAACAAAACAGGATAAAAAATGACAACACAGAAATTAAACAAGATTACAAAAAAACTACATAACCTGGTTGCATCTGGATTTAGATTTTATAAAAACAAGCATTCCGGTGTATTGTTATCATACCTGGACAACATCTTGTCAAATGGGGCAGGGGCAACCTTTGCAGTTCGCACAAAGCAGTTATGTCTGAACTTCGAAGAATTTTGCACAGACCCAGAAACAGGCGAATATTATTTGAATCTAGATTCTGAAAATTTGTCATTGATAGGGAAATAAAAATCTGGACAATTATAACTGTTTTGATATACTAGTAAACGTGCAAAGACATGGTGTTTTTGTGCTGCGGATTTAATCCTAACTTGTCCTGCATTAACGGACTAAACAAGGGGTATTTTATGTTAAAAGTTACGGTCAGGCCACCGACCACTGATACAGGGGCAATTCAATGTTTGTTTGATAATCTGGAATTTTTAATCGCACGTCGTTCAGATGTTTTATCTGTTCCAGAATATTATAATGTTTTAATTCCAGGCTGTTATATTGCAGGGCTGTATATTGGCACGCAACAACTTTGTCTGGGTGATTTGCTATCATTATGGCAAGACGTTCCTTGGCATAGTGGCACCAGATATTATTTCAGCATAATTGGTTCACCGCTAAGTGGCAGTAATCAGGCACGATATTGGGACGCTGCGACGCAGACAATCAATAACACCTATTATCAAGAGGCTTCACGTGGTTTTGCTGGGTTGTGGGTTCCGGCAAATAAACATATTCAGGAAAACACCGCACCAAAGGGTCTGCGAACACGCCCGTCTGGTATTGATATCAAAACCTTGCTAGACAAGTTAAAACAGTATTCCAGATAACTATTCTAGGCTTCTTCGGCCGTTGTGCACATTTTTGCAAAATCAACAATAGAAGTTTCTGTTGCTTTTATAATTTTTGCGATTGTGCTGCACGATGGCCAACGTGGTGTTCCGTCTGGGGAAAACTGTTTACTTTTATTAAAAGTGGTCGCATCCAGTCCACTAAACTTTGCTAGTCCTGAACAGGTCATTCCTTGTTTCTTTGCTAATTTATCAATTGCATTCCATAACGCTTTGTGGGTCATAACCGTTCCCTCCCTTTTTTAGTGTCGTGTTGTGGACAAGATTAAAAGAAAACCGGGATGAATTATTCCTAAAAAGTTATCAAAATGCAAGACAAAAAAGTGTTGGTTTATCAAGAAACAACCTGTGGTTGAAGTTGCTTAAAGGATTTTAAGCAATATCGGAAATGTTTTGGTTTGGGTTGTCCAGCACTAAATCCGCCTGAAATTGAGTTCTAAACCAGGTTCTTTGTCGTTTTGCATACTGGTTTGTTTTTACAATCCAGTTTTCAATACACTGATTTTCATCAATTTCACCACGTATAAATCTGCACAGTTGTGATGCTCCGATTGCACGGCTTTCATCCCAGCCTGAAACAATGACGGCCTGTGCTTCGTTCATTGCACCACCGGATAACATTTGTGGGATTCTTGCGGCAATTCGTTCACGTAGTATTTCGGTAGGTGGACAGATTAGGATTTTTTTTGCATTTGGGATAACTGCACCACTTCGTGGAGCGTTTTGAAATTCGATTAAATGTTTGCCTGTTTCTAAAAAGACCTCCAATGCACGTGCAACACGCTGTGGATCTGTTGCTTTAAATTCGTCAGGCAGCATTTTGCGTGCAGTATCGATATCATCTGCAACCATTTTTCGTGCCTGGTTGCGATTATGCTGTGATATATCTGGCATTGGTGAAATACCGTTTATCAGTGCGTTTATGTAATATCCTGTTCCGCCGACGAAAATAGGTGTTTTTCCATTTTGTATTGCCCAGTCGTATTCACGTCTGGCCAGATTCAGATAGTCAGCCACTGAAATCTGTTCGGTCAGTGGCAATATAGAAAACAGCCTGTATGGAACGCCGTCGATTTCATCAGATATTGGACGGCCTGCAAATGGGCTGGCTGAAATATTTTCAATACCACGATAAATCTGAACACTGTCGCAGTTTATGATTACCCCATCAATTTGTTGTGCCAAGCGATGGGCAAAATCTGATTTGCCAGATGCGGTTGGTCCAGTAATGATAAAAGCACCTTGTTTCATATCGTGTTGATTATAGTAAACATATCCCAAAAGTAAATAAAATATTGTATTTTTGTAGAATCTGGTGCTAGTATTCACAGTGTCCAATAAAAACGAAAGGAAATATATTATGTCAAAATTGAGAGTTGCAATAAACGGTTTTGGTCGCATTGGTCGTTTAGTATTGCGTGCGGCATTGGAATCAGGTCGGGACGATATTGAATTTGTTGCTGTAAATGATTTAGCACCTGCGGAACAAAACGCTTACTTATTAAAGTATGATTCTGTCCACGGTAATTTGCCAATGGATGTAAAGCTGGACGGTGATTACATCGTTGTTGGTAATCAAAGAATTAAATGTTTGGCTGAACGCAATCCTGCTGATTTGCCATGGGGTGAAATGGACATTGATATTGTTATGGAATGCACAGGCATTTTCACCGCTGCTGACAAGGCACGTGTTCATCTGGAAGCCGGGGCTAAGCGAGTATTGGTTTCTGCACCATCTGCCGGTGCTGACAAGACAATTGTTTTTGGTGTAAACCAAGACACTTTGACATCTGATGATTTGATTGTTTCAAATGCATCTTGCACAACGAACTGCCTGGCACCGGTTGTTCAGGTTTTAAATGACAAGTTTGGTATTGTTTCAGGCTGGATGACAACTGTTCATGCATACACTGGCGACCAACAGTTGTTGGATAAAAATCACAAAGACTTCCGTCGTGCCCGTGCTGCGAACCTGTCTATGATTCCGACCAGCACCGGTGCTGCCAAGGCGATTGGTCTGGTTTTGCCTGAATTGGCTGGTAAATTAGACGGTATGGCAATACGTGTTCCAACACCAGATGTTTCTGTGGTTGAATTAGTTGTGAATTTGGAACGCAATGCCACTGTCGAAGAAATCAACAAGGCGATGTGCGATGCCCAATCTAAAACATTTGGCTATAATGATTTGCCATTGGTATCGATTGATTTTACACACGATGCACACAGTTCAATCTTTGATGCTGCCCAGACCAAGGTATTGGGGGATAAATTGGCACATGTAACTGCCTGGTATGACAACGAATGGGGTTTTTCAAATCGTATGTGCGATACCGCAGTTGCAATGGGTCGTTTGATTAAATAAAAAATCAGATAAAAAAATTCCCCCAAACGGGGGATTTTTTTTTAACGCATTTTTTGTTGATTCTGTGCAAATAACAACTGTGGTTGCGTTGTCATTGTTGGTTGTTTTGCAAAATTTGGCGAGTCTAACCAAATATTGCGAGTGTCCTTATCCTTGTTAAAATATTTTGCGATTGCCATATTTACCAGCATTTCACGTGGATACATACCATAAGGCATAGGTTCACCCAAATATTTTATCAGTTGTTTACTGCTCATTGATTTTATGCGTTCTAATTCTTTTGCATATTCCGTTCGTGCAATTCTTTTAATATCTGCCGCAAATACATTTGACATATCGTAAGAGCTGAACAGATCTCCAATTTTTTCACGGTTATGTCCAGCATAGATATGACGTCCGTTTTTATTTGGAATGAACTTACCGTTTTCGATGCTGCCCCGTCCCAGGTATAAAATTGCATGAAATGTGTTACGGCTGCCATGGTATCTTGGAACAATCAAAATAGTTCCAGGATTCAAATTGTCCGCATTAAAATTCTTGCCTTCGAAACGTTTTGTTATCTGTTTTTTTACAGAATCAGGTGTATTTGCCGCAACTTTGTTTCTGGCCAAGAATTTATCTTTTGCAGCCTGAAAAGCTGAATCAGATTGATATACAGTGCCTTCGTAAATGCAATCAGCATATTCGTTATTAGCGTATTTGCTACGCATTTTTTCTTTGAACTGAGAACATGCTGTTCTTGCTCCTTCTGGGATAATGTCCAAAGTGTCGCCTGTTTCCGCCAGTGCACGTGACAACTGTGTATATTGCCCCCAAACACAGTGATATCCCACTGGTGCACCAGGCAACTCACGACGCACAGCAGCACTGTATCCACGTTTACCCAACAGTGGGTTTAACTTAGCCTGCGAACGCAACATATTTTTTACATAAATGTCGCTCAGGTTTTCTGCTTTGTCGTCCAAGCAAGAATCAGTATCGGTCTTTTGAAAATTATACATTTTAGACAGTGTGACAGAATTTGCCAATTCTAGCTGGTAATAACTTAGCTTTTCTTCATCATCTGAATTTCTGTCGGGTAAAGTGTTTGCGTTTGCAGAAAAAGTGCCTGATAATGTTCCGGCCAGCAAATACGGAACAATACTTTTAAATTTCATTTTTTTTCCTCTTTGCAATCAATTAAACGGCCACACAACAGCAGAAATAAAATTTCTGTATGATATGGATTCTTTATTTTTGTTTTTGTTTTGATTGGTTCACCGCAATAAAAATCAATTTGCGATGTACATTCAGACGTTTAAAAGAACAAACGCCCCGACTTGCTGTAATTACCGTTACCCGCAGCCCGCCCCGTTTCCAGGGAACCAAAGTTTGTATATACAATATATAACAAAAACCTGTGTTTTGTCAAGGGGTGGGCTAAAAAATATTTGATTATTTGTGTAAATTTTTTTGTGTTGTTATTTTTTTTCAAATGTTTTAAATTTTGATTACTATGGCAAAGGAAATTATTGAAAATATTGATTATCAGCAGTTGTCGGATGCATTGTCCGAACGCTATTTGTCTTATGCGGTCAGCACGATTGTATCCCGTGCGTTGCCTGATGTTCGTGATGGGTTAAAGCCGGTTCATCGCCGTATTTTATATTCGATGTTGCGTCAGAAATTGGCACCGAATGCTGCATTTCGTAAATGTGCAACGGTGGTTGGTGACGTGTTAGGTCATTATCATCCACACGGCGACGCGTCTGTTTATGATGCAATGGTTCGCTTGGCTCAGGATTTTTCTGTTCGTTATCCTTTGGTAAACGGGCAGGGGAATTTTGGTAATATTGACGGCGATCCCCAGGCGGCATATCGATACACTGAATCCAAGATGACCGATGCTGCAATGTTGATTATGGACGGTCTGGACGAAGACAGTGTTGATATGATGCCTAACTTTGATGGCACAACGGTTGAGCCTGTTGTTATGCCTGGGGCGTTTCCGAATTTGCTGGCCAACGGTGGCATGGGTATTGCAGTTGGTATGGCGACAAATATTCCGACCCACAACGTGGCAGAGGTTTGCGATGCCTTAAACCTGGTAGTGGACAAGCCTGATGCAACAACTGCCCAGATTATGAAAAAGATGGTCGGCCCTGATTTTCCGACAGGTGGGGTCCTGATTGACAGTTTTGATACCATTGTAAAAAATTATGACACAGGCAAGGGTGCATTTCGTATTCGTGCCCGCTGGGAAATCGAGAATCTGGAACGTGGCGGCTGGCAGGTTGTTATAACTGAAATTCCGTATGGAATTGTAAAGTCCAAATTAGTTGAACAAATTGCTACATTAGTAGATGCCAAGAAATTGCCATTGGTTGATGATATTGTAGATGAATCAACGACTGATATCCGAATTGTCATTACCCCGAAAAGTCGCAATATCCCTGCGGATAAAATGATGGCACACTTGTTTGCGATGACGGATTTGGAATATCGTTTTAATATGAATTTCAACGTCATAGATTCCAAGGGTGCACCACGTGTAATGCCGATTGGCGATGTTTTGCGTGAATTTGTTGCACATCAAAAAAATGTGCTACAACGTCGCACAAAATGGCGTTTGAATAATATTGCACGTCGTCTGGAAATCTTGGGTGGATTGCTGGTTGTATATCTGAATCTAGATCGTGTGATTGAGATTATCCGCAACGAAGACGATGCAAAATCTGTCTTGATGGCTGAATTTGAGTTGTCCGAAATTCAGGTAGAGGCAATATTGAACACACGCCTGCGTTCATTGCGTAAACTAGAAGAAATGGAAATAAAGCGTGAAGACGCAGCCTTGCGTGCCGAGCAAGAAAAATTACAAGCATTATTGGCCAGCGAAGAAATCCAAAACGAACAGTTAAAGGTCTGGTTCAGTGATGTAAAAAAGCAATACGATAAAAAAACTGCACTGGGTCGTCGTCGCACAACATGGGCTGAACAAACCGAAGAAGTGGTTGTCAACGCAGACGAATTTATCGAAAAAGAACCTTTGACAATTATCTTGTCAACAATGGGCTGGATTCGTGCCGCCAAGGGACATTTGGATCTGAATTCATTGGATTTAAAGTTCAAAGAAGGTGATGAATTGCAAACCGCATTCCATGCCCAGTCAACCGATAAAATCAATCTGTTTGTTTCATCGGGAAAAATGTTTACATTGTCTGCAAATGAATTACCGTCTGCTCGTGGATTTGGTGAATCTGTTCGAATGATGGCAGATATCGGTGCTGACGAAGAAATTGTTCAGGCATTTGTTCTGGACACTAATGCAAAATATTTGCTGGTTTCACGTCACGGCAATGGATTTATTATATCTGGTGAAAATTGCCTGGCTCAGACCAAGAACGGCAAACAGGTAATGAACACAGAACCGAAAAATCCTGCCCATATGTGTGTTGTGGTGTCTGGGGACAGTATTGCAATGTCTGGTTCGAACGACAAGTTGTTGATATTTGCGACCGACGAGATTCCAGAAATGACCCGTGGCAAGGGTGTAATACTGCAAAAATATAACGCAGAACGAACATTTGTCTTGGATATAATGTTCTTTGATGCGGCCGATGGTTTTGGATGGACGACGGGTCGTGGCACGACCAAGATGGAAGATTGGTCGCCATGGCGTGCCAAGCGTGCGTCCCAGGGTCGGACAGTTCCTGTTGGTTTTCCACGCAGTGGTAAATTCAGTAAATAAAAAATCCCCCGAAAAGGGGGATAATTTTTTTGGTGCGGGTAAGGAGACTCGAACTCCTATGGGTTGCCCCGCTGGAACCTAAATCCAGTGCGTCTACCAATTTCGCCATACCCGCAGCGACTAAAAAAATGATTGTTTTTATATTCTATGATAAATTTTACTTGATTTCCAGTAAAATTTAACCTAAAATCGGTCGCAGAATAATATAAAGGCGAATAAAATGGCATCTAAAAAAGGTAGCAAAGAAGTAGTTCAGTTAAAAAATGCAGAAACTGGGGTCTTCTACATCACAACCAAGAATACAAAGTCTGAAAATACTCAGGGCAAAATGAAATTCCGCAAGTATGACAAAAAATTGCGTAAACACGTAATTTTCACAGAAGCGAAAATGCCTCACTAATATTTTCACAGACTTATTGGTGATAAAAAATCCTCCGATTGGGGGATTTTTATTTTTTTATAACCCGAATAAAAAAAATTTGAATAAAATATAAAAAATTGAAAAAAAAGACTTGCATTTATTCCGACAACAGTATAATATATACAACGCCCAAGGGGTTGTAGCTCAGTTGGTTAGAGCGTCTGCCTGTCACGCAGAAGGTCGCGGGTTCGAGCCCCGTCAATCCCGCCAGGATTCACACCGTCGTCAGACGGTGTTTTTTTTGTAAAAAAAACGGGGCGAAGAAGCCGCAGGGTTCGGAACGCCAGTTGGCAAGAACAAGTGCCAACGCCGTTCGAGCCTTACGTAGTGAAAAGGGGCCCACCACCAAAGTGGTGGGAATTTACAACCCCGTGGTCCCGCCAGGATTCACACCGTCGTCAGACGGTGTTTTTTCTTGTTTATTATTTGAAAAAATGTTTTATAATCTTCTTATCGAATATAGAACCAAAAGGAGAAAATATGAATTTCAAAGGTTTTGCAATTGGTGCATTAGCGTTGGCCTTGATGGGGTGTAATGATAATACACAAAATCCAGAAGTCTTAAAGGGATTAAACTTTGTTTCTGCTCAACCGGGTGCAGATATAACAATCGCATTTGATCCAAATGAAATGCGTGTATATGGTGGTGTTGTAAATCGTTATAACGGTGGTTATACTGCCGATGGCGATAACATTAAATTCGAAGGCTTTGCATCAACAATGATGATGGGTGCACCCGAAGCGATGGAAACCGAACAAGAATACTTTGAATTTATGCCAACTGTTGAACGGTATGAATATTCAGAAGGTAAATTGACATTGATTGCGACTGACGGCAAAGAAATAATCTTTACCCAGGTTGAAACATTACCGGGCGAAGTTTCCGAAGAACAGCCTCAGGCACAATAAAAAAATAAAGGCAACAAAAACAAAACGCCATTTAAATGGCGTTTTGTTTTATAACTTCATTGACTATTGGTGCAAAATATATATAAATAGCACAACCAACCACCGCCAGCGTCAATAGGGCACAGATTTTCAGGTATTGGTCTAAATGGTTTGTCTTTTGTTTTACCCAGTTGATAATATCTTGAATCCAAACACCAATCAACATACCCATAACAACATAGAATAAACCTGTTACATATATTTGTTTGGGATAAAAGAAATACCAGAAATTATGCCAGAATGCATGTTGGTTAAAATGTAAAAACCATCCGAAAAAAAACTGTCCCAGATAATAGAAAAAGTTTAACAGTGTGAATCCCAGAAAATGGTTAGCCATAATAGAATAAGTGCTATTAGAAACCTTATAGATTGTTGGGCTATTGCCAATAGCCGGGGTCAGCAGCCGTGCAATTCGTAACCAAAATGCGATTCCCAGTATTCCGCCCGCAAAAGCGATATAAGAATAAGTCCCCCATGCAACAGAACACGTAAAAGTTTTCCCCATCATAAGTATTAGTGCGATTTTAGTTCCAACGACAATTGCGAAGTATTTCAGGTTTGATAGATTGTCATATTTTTCTAATACGTTTTTATAGTAAAAACCTATGGCAAAAAATGGGATAAAATATAACAATCTAGCCAAAACCAAGTGATTTTTTGCGACCCCGATTTCAGACATATATGCACCAAACATCCCGATTAAAATGCATAAAATCAAGTATATAAATTCGTGTTTAATCAAGTGTCTAGTTATTCGTCTGAACAAGACATAAAATACTTGGGTCATAAACAGTGGGGCAACAAACCACGTCGCAAGGTTATAATCAAATTGGTGACCGTTTGTTAGTGGTTCTATAAATAGTTTCGACAAGTCAAAAGCATGAGCATAAGTAAATCCATTAACGGACAAGAACTGCAAGAGCAATCCATATGCAATGTTGTATAGGTAAAGAGGAATAATTAGAGTTTTAAATTTTTTCCAAATATACAACAAAGGCCTATCAACATTTTGTTCTTTAAAGAAATATCCCGAACAGAAAACAAAAAGAGCGATGTTAAAAATAAACAGAGGGAAAATTTCATGAAACAAAGAAATGCCGACACCGTCTGTTATATGAGAAATAATAACCAGAACGATTCCGATTGCATATAAAATTCTGAATTGTAAATTGTCTTTTTTTGTATTATCCATATCTTTATTATGATTATAGAGTTTATTATAATAAGATTTCAATCCTAAAATGATGGGGCAGGGGGTAAAAAAGAATAAAATCACAGATAAATACTTGACAATCAAATAAAAACTATGTATAATTTGCCAGCGTTCGATATGAACAAGGCAGTTTTGGCCCCATCGTCTAGAGGCCTAGGACACCGCCCTTTCAAGGCGAGAACACCGGTTCGAATCCGGTTGGGGCTGCCAAAATAAAATGACCATCCTTGCGGTGGTCTTTTTTATTTTGAATCAGCGGTCCCAACCGGATGCGCCCGAGTGCCGGCAGAAAACGCAGTTTTCGTGGGCGTCGCCCACAGGCACGCATGGCGAATACGCAGATAGATAATTAGCAAACCCGCAAAAACGGATATGTTTAATAGAGTTTTTGTGTCTAGGTTTGGTTATTGTATATCAAGGGGCGAAGTTGGGGCTGCCAAAATAGATAAAACCGCATTTTTGCGGTTTTTTTTTATTGGTTTTGCAATACTTTCAGCAGTTCGTAAGTTAGGTGTTGAAAACACATGCCGTTTTGCTGACTTACGAACTTTTAAAAAGAAAAGGTTAGAAATCTAACCTTTTTCTTTGTTCAAATTTATTGTGGGCATTATTCGTTTTCTGATTGAAACAATCGATTGGCGATAATCTTATTTGTATATTTTTCTTTGATTTTATTTATACCAGCATTAAAACCACCTCGTAAATAAAGGTTTTCCATTTGTTGATATGTTTTTATATTGTCATATTCCGATGGCTCTAAAATGGCACTTATTACATAGTCTTTTTGATTGTGCCCGACTGCATCAATGTTTTCACCAACCTTACAAATGCCATCTATTTGTGCTTTTTCGTAAGTTTTTCCTTTCCCAGGGTCAATCATATGCAAACCGTCTGATAATTTTATTGAAACAAGTTGATGACCGTCTATCATTTTGCCTGAATTTTTATTTTTAATATCTTCTTTTTTTGCGGTAGCAATAATACTAAAATCTTTTAATCCAATTTCTTGTGCGTATTTAGAAAACAATTTAGCGCGCCCAGTGCACCCCGCAGCATTATATGGAATTTTTTGTTCGACAATATCATCGCCAGATAATGAAAAATTAAAATTTTTATGGTCTGTTATTTCTGGGTGTTGTTCAAAATATTCATCACGAGATATAGCATTTTTCAAAGATGGTTCTATATCATGAAAAAAATCATCGATTTTTTGCAGTACAATATTTACTTTTTCAATAATATCTTTATCTGTATTTGTCATAGATGAATTATAGCACGAAATTAACAAATTTGCAAAAATACCTTAACTTCTTTCCCAAACATCAACAATTCGTGTATTATATCTGCTCGCAAATTGCACAGATGGGGCTGCCAGAATAGATAAAACCGCATTTTTGCGGTTTTTTTATTTGTTTACTTTGCTTTTCTGTGGTTTGTAAGTCAGGCGGTAAAAACTATATCCGTTTTATCGACTTTTAATCTTTTCGATTAAAGATATATTTCTTTATCTGTTTTTATGTTTCTGACAAACATTTCATCATGTGATACTAGTAATATAGCACCAGTATATTGATTCAAAGCTTCTTCTAATATCCCAATGCTTTTGATTTCAAGATTATTAGTTGGTTCGTCCAAAATCAATAAATCTGGTTGATTGTCACCGCCAAGAATTGTCGCTAATGTTGCTTTTAATAATTCTCCGCCAGATAATGTTCCAACCTTTTGTTGTGATGCGTTTCCACGAAAACCAAAGTTAGCCGCAATCGCATGAGCGTCGTGCTTAAGACAATCTGAGATTTCTACGATATTTTCAATGATGGTTTTATTTTTATCTAAGACAGATAAAACTTGATCGACATATGCTATCTTGCCAGATGTTTTAACAGTTCCAGATTCTGGTTTTAACTCGCCACGAACGATTTTTAACAGTGTAGATTTTCCAGAGCCATTTTTCCCAACTAGTCTTACCCTTGATTTGCCATACATGGTAAAATCAAAATCTTTAAATACAGTTTTATCTCCATATGCAAAGCATAAGTCAGATATATTTATCAATTCTTTACTGTAAAAGGATTTGTTGGGTAAAGGAATTTTTATCGTTTCATTTCGCATTTGTTCAGACAAAGATTGTTGAATCGATATTTGTTCGTTTAATTTCTTTTGAATAATTGCACGCTTTTTTGCTTCTGTTTCTTGGCTTTTACCTCGAAGAGCATTTGCGGCTATTCGGCTTCGTTTAGAATTGTCGATTTCTTTATGTTGTTTGAATTCATGGTGTTGTCTTGTATTTTGGGCAATATTTATTGTATTATTCAATCTAGCAATAGATTTTTGAGCGTTAGTATATTTGGAATATATATTGTCTTGCTCTATTCTTTTTTGTTCTAGATAGAAATCATAATTACCGCTATAGACTTTTAATTGTCCATTATGTATTTCAATTATTTTTTCCATTTGTTGTAAAAGTTCCCTGTCGTGTGAAACGATAGCGACCCCGTGCGGATATGTGTTCAAACGGTCAAAAAATATCTGTTTTGCATCTGTGTCTAAATTATTAGTTGGTTCGTCCAACAGTAAAACATCTGCGTTAGATTCAAAAGCCCGCATAAGTGCAAACATTTGTTGTTCGCCACCACTTTTGGAATCTGATACATTTATTTGATTCAACAGGTAAACATTTGCATTTTTGTGAACTGTGCCAGAATCAGGCAATAAATCCCCACTCAACAACCGTAGTAGGGTTGTTTTTCCCGAACCATTATCGCCAATAATTGCCACGTGTTCTTTGTCATTAAACACGACAGAAATACCGTTCAATAAATTATTATTGTTGTATCCGAAAATACACTTTGATAAAGAAATTAAAGCCATAATAAAACCCTTATATTGCAATCGAGTAGACACATATTTCTATGTGCGATTTATCAAAAATTACAATATTACATACACATCGGGTTTTATCCTTTGTTTATATTACACACACAAATTGTATTACAAATATTGGTAAAATCAAGCTTTTTCTCTAAAAACACCTTATTGTCTTTTGCAAATAGCAACGAGTTATTTTATCTACTGTATTTCAATTTGGTCTATATCGACCAGCAGCCGATTTATCTCACGGCAAAGGTGTTCAAACTCTGGCTTTTTCTGATATGTGTATTCGTCCATATACAGGCTACGCTTTATTTCAATCATAAATGAAATAACATTGGGATTATTTTTATAATAGCGTCCAGGGACGATTGAGCCTGCAAAAGGTTCGTTTACTCCATATGACCAGCCATTTCGCACACAGAAATCTGCTATCTTGTCAAAAATTATCTTGTTGTAGTGAGGATGTTCATAACCAATGCAAATATCTGGCTGCTTGTCAGTTTGTAGGCCTATGCGATAGCTAGAAGGATAACTGTGCAAATCAATTATGATTGCATGATTATTGCAGGCCAGTGATTTATGTGTAATTGATTCTAATAAATTATGATGTGGGTAATAAAATTTATCCAGTAATTCCTGTCGTAGTTTTGCATCAGGGCTATGTTTAATAATTTTCCCAGAACAAGAGTGAGTATATATAACCCCCATACCATATTGGCTAGCAGGTTCATCTTGGTCATCAACAAATCGTTCTGTATCAACGACTAGTCTGGATATTGGGGCGACCAGTTTGATAAATCTGGGATTGTCAAAGACCATTTCATCGGTATAAAGATCCGCCAGTTTATAGGCTTCGCTAGTTGCTTCTTCTATATCGCAAATGAACAAGTCTTGAAAATCGAGTTTTACAGACGAATGAGGAATATTTACTATAATCATATGATTGTCCTTGTTTGACTTTACTAGTTTATCATCTCTTTTTACTGTTGCAAGATTTGTTCGTTTAAATATTCTTATCTGGTTGATTTTTTTGTGTTTTTCTGGTATAATAGACCATACAAAGCGGACGGTTTTTTGCCGTCTTTTTTATCCCTGCCAAGGCAGGGCTTTTTTATTACCCAAGGATTTTATAATGATAATAAGCAACAAAGGAATAGAATTGTTAAAGTGCCTAGAGGGAGCGGTCAAAGTCCACGGCCGACACGTTATATACGACGATGCAACAGGTCGTCCAATTTGTCCAGGGGGCATATTGCCACCTGGTGCAACAATCGGTTATGGGCATCTGATAACGCCCGAGCAAGATTTTTCAGACGGCATAACAGAAGAGGTCGCAACAGAATTGCTGCGTTCAGATATTGCACAAGCAGAGCAAGTGGTTCAAGAAAGTGTCAAAATTCATTTAATGCAAAATCAGTATGATGCGCTGGTATTACTGGTGTTTAACATTGGTGGTGGAAACTTTCGAAAATCAACTGTTTTGAGATATATAAATAATCCGAAATATCGCAGTGTAAAATACCCAACGTTGTCTGATGCGTGGCTGGCGTGGAATCGGTGTCGTGGTCAGGTTGTGCCAGGGTTGACCAGACGCAGGCAGTGTGAACTGAATATTTATTATGGAAAACAGAACTAAGTTCTTGTGATTTATGGTTGACAAAATTCGGTTATGTCCTATAATGTAAGTGTGTAAATAATCATATAAACTAACGGAAAAGGCATAATGAACAACAGAGAAATAAAAGATAAAAGCCAAGAAAAGTTTAAAATAATGGAATCTTTTAACAAAGCCTTTCTTAGTGTTTTGACTGCAGGTGGTGTTGCTATATCAACGCTGGCGTTGCTGACTCAAAAGCCAAATTCAGATCTGATGTTATTGATTGGCATATGGTTTACGGTTGCTGGTGCGGGTGGTATTTTATCTGATTGTATAACAAAACAGAAAGACCAAAGAATGCGTTAACTATGATACAGGGGACAAAGATGGCATCAAAAACAGCAACGGATGTTGAAAAATACTCTATATATCAGCAATTTAAGTCCGAACAAGGGCTTGAAAACGTTTATGCAACGATTGATGATTTGAAAACAATAATCTGCAAATTGCAGGGGTATCTGAATTTTATAAAAAGTCAGCCTGGGATTTCAGATTCCAAGAAAGAATTATTGTATGGTTTGGCTGTAAATGATTTGCCGCCAATAATTCAGTTTATTATGAAAATGTATGAGCCTGAAATGTTTGTCAAGCGTTGTAGTCATGCAATAGCAGTAAACAAATTTAGACCAAAAGACCTATCTTTGCTGGATTTGGTTGTTCATCCTGATTTATTTCACATTCGTGGTCAATTTTCAACATTTTCCAGGGATCTGACTGATGCCAGAACACAAAGCAAAACACCGGATGAAATTCGAAGTCTTATAGTCTCGAAGATATCCAATATGACGGAGGTTTCGGAAATACTGACCAAAGAATTTATTAAAGCGATAGAAACACGTTCTGGTTTCCAACGTCGTCTGATTGCAAGTTCAAAACCAGACCGATTATTATGGGGGCAATTCCTTCAGGAAGTTGCTAGTGAAATAACAAAAAAGCTTGGTGTAAAACAGGAAGTTTTTGTTTGCTGTGTTCAAGAATGGGGGGCAGGTGCTGGTGTGCCAGAAGATTGTTTAGGGAATTATTTTTTAGCAGGTAACACGAAACTATCAATGATTGTATTAAACCTAAATAATTTGTCATGTGTAGCATCTCGCAAAGGGGGCGAGGGCTTCTTTATTCGGTTTAGGATGTTTGTCGAAGTTTGTGTTGCATTTCTGCATGAGTTTTCTCATTTCTTGGACGACAGGTGTCCAGATTGTTCGGCACTTGGTGCACAGAAAAGCTTTGTTGCAAAACGCTATTATGATTCTAACAGCAACGTATATTATGACAATCCGACCGAGGTTTCTGCTCATATTGTTGGCAATTTGTTGCGTAAAAAGATGATGGAACGTTGCTTCGGAGATTAAAAAAAAACGCCAGTTTTGGCGTTTTTTATCGTCCGTGAATATGTTTGCTAAGTTTGCCTGCCATTGCCCCAACGCCTAACACCGAAAGCGTAATCAAAACCAAATACCATCGCAAGGCTGCAAATCCACCAAATACTCCGATATACATCAGTCCTGTAAAACCAATCCAGCGTCCAATGAACAGTGCGAAATCACGGAAAACAAAGTATTCTATTTTATGGTTTTTTGTCACACATTTCGCATTTGATAAACTGTAGATACAAACCCCGTTGATTAAATCAATCAATATAATTGCTGTTGAATAAACGAAATTATAGACCAAGAATGTTGCAGGAATTGTTTCGGACAAGAAAATCGTCATTGCCACAATTGTTGCCAGCATTGCCAGGCTAAGCACATATGGATACGATTTTTTGCGTCCCCATCGTCCAAAAGCCCACGACGTAGCGATTGAAAACATTGCGAACAGTGTTGTAAAAATGCCCAAATTTAAATCTGTCTTGAACATATAGACCGTCCACATCGTTATAACCGTTCCCAACAAGCCAATGCCAAATCCACGCATAATTTCCATTGTGAACATTTTACGAATAACCGGAAAACGCATCATACACTTAAAGAATCCGACAAAATCCACGGGTGTGCGACTTCTGTGGTGTGAAGGGGATAAAAATAGACTAAGTATAAATTCAACAATGGTCAGCCCCAATATTGCGTATGCCATTTCCGTATAAGAGCCTGTATCAATAAAGAATCCCAATACAACAGGTGCTAATATTTTAACAATATATACAACTGTATTTTTTACACCGATAAATTTATTCATAACATTTGGTGTGGCTTTTTCGCCAATCATTGCGTTCATTGGCAGGTGATACATCGCAGCCCCAATTCCAAACAACAACCCCAGTGGAATAACATATTCAGCGACATTATTTTTTAATCCGATTATCAGCAACAACAAAATAATTTTAGGAACTAAATTCAGTTTAAAAACGGTTGTCTTGTCATACTTTTTGCACCAGTGGGCAAATGCAAAGAATCCAGCACAGGTTGCAGCGTATTCGAACAATTTATACATAGACACAGAAACGATTTCATTTGCAGACAACTGCATAATAAAAGAAACCAAAAAAGTCCCAAAAAATAAATCTGATACATTTCGCAAGCCTGCAAAGGCCGCCAATAACCGTAAGTCTGCTGATAATTTTTGATGTTTCATATATATACAATCTCTCTCTTGGGGTGAATTTTATCATAAAAAATCATGGAAATAAATCATTATACGAAAAAATTGACTTTCGTGGCTTGTTTTGGATATAATATCTGGCATGAGAAAGATATTTACAGGATTTTTAATTATTGCAGTTTTATTGATGTCGGTTTTGGCGGTGTCTGGTTGTGGGGTAAAGTCTGACCTGGCACGTCCTGACTCATCTTTTCCACGTGATTATCCAGTTTATTAAAAAAAATCCCAAAAAATGGGATTTTTTTATTGTGCAATTTTGTTTTTGATTTCACGAATACGAGCCAATATTTCCTTCAAATCGGCCTCGGTTGCCACTGGCACAGGGCGATTATTGATTTCGTCCGCCAAAACGATACACAGTGTTGCCAGCAAAGAATTCTCAGGCAGTGGTCCAATTTTGTCCAAAATATCACGAGCCCTTGCATCGACCAATCTGCCCAGTTCAATCAATCTGGCTTCTTGGCCATCTTCACAGCCCATTGGATAATTTTTGTTGACGATAGGAATTGAAACTACACTCATTTTTTCAACTTCTTTAATATTGACAGTGATTGGTCTATCATTTCGTTGGCACGTGCATTTTTTTCACGCAGGCCACGGACTTGTTCTGTTAGAATTGCCACTTCCAGGTCTGTTTGTTTGCCAGCATGAATTGCTGTGCCACGCAGGCGTGCGGCGGCATCTTCCAGTTTAGTTAGTTCTTGAAAAATTTGCTGTTTTAAATCTGCCATATTTACAGTCTAAGATATTTTTTATATGCGTTCAACCTTAAAATGTGATATAATGTTTGCGTCTATCGTGGGGGAAGTTTTATATGAAGACCAAAATTATCTATATTTCTGGAAGTGAAGTGTTTGAAATGTCCGAAATTCGTGCTGCCTTTGACCAGGTTCGTGCGACTTTGGGGCTGGATTCTGAAACTATTTTGTTCGGTGTGCCCGTTGACGCCGAAAACGCACTGACTGAGGTTGCGTCAGATGACGCCATCGAAACGATGCAGGATACAAATTTGGAAGCGGTTGAAACAGTGCCTGTTGACTGTGCAAGTGCTTGCGATGTTATTGTTGATAAAATGGCGGAAATTGTCGAAGAGATTCCAGAACCCATCGAAGATTTGCCAGAATATGTCGAAGAAGTGGTTGTTCCTGAAACGGTAGTGGCAGAATCAGATAATCCAATAATCGAAGCTCCCCAAGAAGTTGTTGAAACAACTGAAAATATTGAAACCGTTGTTGCAGAGCCAGTTGCTGAATCGGCTGTTGTCGAAACACCAGATACAGTGATTCCAATTTTGTCTGTTTTATCAGTCAAAGGTTCTGCCGCACAGCCAATAGAAGCACCGGTCGAAAATGTTGCAGAACCTGTGGTTGATGTGGAATCTGTTGCTGCGGACACTATAACAGAAGAACCGGAAACAATCGTTTCTCAGGATGATGATATTGTTGAATCTGCCTCAGCAGATGTTGTTGAAGCGGGTATTGATCCTGTTTCAGTTATTGATGAAGCTCCGATTTCAGCAGTTGACTCAACCATTACTGTTGTTGAAAGTGTCAGCGTTGAAACAACTGACAACGAACCAGAAGCCCAGGCACCAGTCGCCGAAGATACTGAAAATATCGAAAATTTTGCAATTGACGATATGATTGACGAAGAAATGCCAGTTGTTCCTGTTGAAAAAACACTGGAACAGTTGCTGGAAAGCATGACACCATTGCGTGAAGATGTCGAAACACACCTGGACAGCAATGTTGCCGATCAGATGGCAGAAATGTCAACCTTTGACGAAGAAGACAATGATACAGATGCAACCCTGGCGAAATTGGCATCTGAATTTGCAGAAAAACAAGACACAATTACCCCATCACCCAAGGGGACAACCCACGGAAAAATCAGCAAATTAAAAGGCATGATTCCGTTCTCAAAACAACGTCATCATGAAGACAACAGCTTGATGGGGGATTTGTTCAACTGGGCTGGAATGGCGGCCAATGATGATGAATATTCATTTTCTGGATTCTTTTCACCATTATCCAAGAGAACAGATGAATAACATAAAAAATGAATACAGATACGATTGCACGTTTATTAGAAAATTCTGGGTTTCACGGTGTTCACGTGGACCCCGATTTTATTTATGTCGAAGCCCCTTCGTGTATTCTTCGCAGTTTTGAAACGTTTATTGACTATGCTTGGGTCGCTATCATTGCAATAACAGGTATGATGTTATTCGGCTGGGCAATTTCAATGATACGTGGTGCTAAAAATGATTTTTTTATGAATTTGCGAAATTTAATTTTAATTTTTGGCATATTATCAATAGCACATCCGATAATAAACTTTATCTATGGCGATGATTTATTTGCACGTGGTTGCAAGACTTTTTCTATACCTATGTCGCAGGTTTCTGATATTTTAGAATCACGCAATTCTAAGATTTCGGGGGTAAATGATAATTTGACTGAAAAATTCAATATTTATGATTCTGGGGCGTTGGATTAAAAATTGCCTAGAATCTGCCCTTGCTTAACCAAGGGGAAGTCCTATACGAAAATACAGTTCCAGACGCAGTAATCAGCAAGTGGTCAATCAACGAAACGTCCAGTGGTTTCAGCACTTGCTCTATGGCCAATGTGATTTCCACATCAGCAGTTGAAAAATTATTATTCGACACAGGGTGGTTGTGAACCAAGATAATTCCGGCAGCGTTCAATCTGATTGCATTTTTAGTAATCTCACGAATATAAACAGCAGTTTCGTTTATTGTTCCACGTGTATGTGTTTCTTCGAACAATAACTTGCAATCGCCGTCTAGATATAAAATATGAAATTCTTCAACTTTTGAACCTGCTACAATAGTTCTGCAATAATCATATCTGAATTTTTCGTCTGCCAGAAATTTTCCACTCATTGCCCGTTCTGTATGTGAAACTAAATTCAACTCTGCAAACAATTTGATTAAAATCGCAGTGCTACGCCCAACGCCAGGCACGGCCATTAAATCATCGATTGGGGCATGCAGAACAAAATAAACGCCACCAAAGACCTCTAATAATTTACGTGCCAGTGGTCGAACATCACGTCTGGGGATTGAATACGTCAACAGCAATTCCAATTTTTCATAACTGGTCAATTTGCCATTTAGTAATTTTTCTTTCAGGCGTTCACGATGTCCGACATGAAATAATTCATCGGTCTTTGGCATAATATTATATCATTTTTTCTGTGAATATGACCGCACCATCTTCTGTGATGCCGATAGTATGTTCCCACTGTGCAGACAGACCGCCATCAACCGTGCGTGCCGTCCAGCCATCATCGTCAATTTTACAATCTGGTCGTCCTGTATTTATCATTGGTTCGATTGTAAAGACCAGTCCAGGAACCATTTTTACCTTGTCCCAGCGTTTGTCATAGAAGTGATATATTTGTGGTTCGTCGTGCATTACCTTGCCGATACCGTGTCCGACAAAGTCTCGTGAAATTGAAAAGCCGTGTGGTTCAACAACCGCTTCGATTGTTTTGCCGATTTCAGACAAAGGCACCCCAGGTGCACAAATTGAAATAGCGGCATTTAAAGCGTCCTGGCATACCTGAACCAGTTTTCGTGCCTGTGGCTTTACGTTGCCAATCATAAACATACGTGATGCGTCGCCGTGAAATCCTTTGTATTCTGCGGTCAAATCGACATTTACAATATCGCCGTCTTTTAATATAACTTCATCACTAGGGATTCCATGAACAATAACATCGTTGACAGATGTGCAAATGTGCTTTGGGTATCCGTGGTATCCTAAATCGGACGAGCGAGCCCCATTTTCCTTTAAGAACTGTGCGACCATACGGTCTATTTCACCGGTTGAAATACCTGCCTTGATGTATGGTGAAATGAAATCAAAACAGCGTGCGACAACATCGCCTGCGGCACGCAGTCTTTTAAAATCTTTTGGTGCATAAACAGATGATAACATATCTTATTTTCCTTAGTTTCTTCGTTTTATGGCGAATTTTGCTGCCCGCATAGACAGTTTTAATGCGAAATCACGCAACAGTATTTCTCCGGGCATACCCTTGGTTCGTAATTGTCGTTCCAATTCGTTCAGCCTAATCAATACAGCAGATATTTCTTTATCAGGCCATATTCTGATAGCCTGTTTAAATTTTTCTTCGACCTTCCAAAACAGTCGTGGTAATTGTCCGTTGACAACAGCATTTTGTAGTTTTTTGAAGTGTGCCCCCAGCAAACGCACCAGCATATTTGGGTCTTTATTATCATATAGCAACCTGTCTAGTGCCATCATTGTTTGTGGAATGTGTCCTGCAGACAAAGAATACAAGAAATCGTCCACATCAGCCGCCCCTGTGTCTGGCAGACATTTTTCGACATCATCCAATTCGACAATTTTTTTATCGTTTACATACAACGCAATTTTTGCCAAGAATCCACGTGTAATTCCACGGTCGCCCCCCAAATGAGTGGTCATATATGTCATAGCATCTGGGGTAATTTGTTGAATCCCTGCGGCTGCTGACAGTTCACTGCGTATAATAGTTGCTAACGTTTTTGCGTCATCAGTATAACAGGGCAGGGCAGCAATATCTTTTCCGCCTTCGAACATGCTGCGAAGACTTCCGCCAGAACGCAAATCGGTGCCAGTTATAATAACGGTTGCACACAGTCCAGAATGTTCAACCAGTTCGATAATATGCTTTGTATCACTGTCGCCTGCGTTTGAAATAATTACCATCTTGCGACCGCCAAACATAGATGGGCTACACGCCTCTGCGAACAGGGCGTCTTGCTTTTCACGCAGTTCATCAGAATCCAGGGCGAATAAATTATCTTTTTCGATTTCCAGTTTTTTTATTGCTAAATCGCAATACTCATCAACCTGGCCTGCGTCAGGTCCGTATATCAGCACGGCACGAATTTTATCGATACCATTTTTAAAATCTGCGTCTTTCCACTTCATTATTTTTTATCTATATTTTCAGAATCAGAATAATGTTTATATGTTTCTGCAATTGTTCGTGCACTAATTTTTTCAGCCAGCACATTGATAGTATTTTTTACAGCGTTGTTATACGAAGCGTTCGAAGCGACCAGATATCTCACAAAAGTATATGATTCTGCAGCCATTTCAGTTCCTGTTGCAATTTGCTTTCCATCACACATCAGTGTGTATTTTGCAGTCAAGGAAACTTCTTGCCAGGCAGCGTCCCCAGTTCGTTCAATTGCCTTGTATTGGGTGTTTGGTGTGCTTAAATCCACGTTCAAAGTGCATTTTGCACCTGGTTCACGTTGTCCGCCAAATTTTGCCCACAACGCATTTCGCAATTCGATTCCATCGATTCCGCTGATTGGTTCAACATAAATATCAGTGTCTTGACCAGAAAACATAGGTTTAAATCCACACCCCATCAGCCCAAGGAACACAAAAAACAATAAAATTTTTTTCATACTAACGCCCGATTTCCTGTTGCAATTTATTTGTATATTACCTAGACTTTTTATAAATCGCAAGGGGGAATGATGAATATTTTTATTATGATTCTTGTTTCTTTGTTTATGCTTGGTTATTACCTGATGGACAGTCCCAGTCAGCAGGTTGCACATCACAGCACGGAAATTGCGATTACACGTTCTGATTTGCGAACGGTGGCTCAGTGTGCGGCTGCCTTGCACAATGCCCAGATAAATGGCACAGAATTTGTTGATGTTTGTGTTGAGAATAATGAAATTGTCAGTGAATTTATCTGTCTGGACAAGAAGTTAAAGAAAACAGATTGTGAGATTGTCCGAAATAAGAAACCGGCGTTTAGTTATATTGTTACTGCAACTGCACCAATTAATCCGGATAATTACAATGATATGATGGAGATATTAGAGCAGTATTATTCAGATGCAGGAACGTTTGGAATATTCCAAGACAAATCCATAATGTCTGGTGGCACATCTTCCAAGCGTGTAGTTCCTGGGGAAATAATATCACAAATGGAATTGGCTGATGGGCAACTGGTGTATTTTACCCAGTATGAAATACCAGATTCAGGCACGGCATCTGGCGGATTTGGAACGTCTGATATTGTATGTCCTGCTGGCACTGCCAAAACCTATCGTTTTGGTCGTTGGCAGTGCATAGGATATAATACAAAAACGAATTGTGGCGGTGATATGATATGGGATTCTAATTTGTATGAGTGTGTTCCCGATGAAACACGTCGTCCTTTGTGTGCCAGTTCTCAGACTGCGGTAATGGTTGACAGTGTTTGGGAATGCATTGACCCATTTCCTGAAAAAAATTGTCCTAAAAATATGATTGCACGTTTGAATTATAACACACTGGAATGGGAATGTGTTGTTGATCCAGCGTCAAACACAACAGTGAAAAAATGCAGCAATATTGTCAGTGGGGGTAATTATGGGCAACTCGGGTCAACATTGCATGTTCCTCAGACGTCTTGCACGGACTGCGAACGCCAGGTAATCGATACTGACAGTTGCACCAGTTATTGTGTTCCTGACCCGGCACGTATGTCTGATTCACGTTGTTATGCTGGTGTGGTGGACGAGTGTAGTGGGCCAAATCGTGCGTTTTATTTTGGTTTTCCAAATCGTGCCTATGCTGAAACGGTTGATGCTGTTTCAAACGTAAGTGTTCCGATTGGACGAACGCACTCGCAAAATCGTCGTTTTAATTGTTTAGATTGTGGAATGGGAACGATTGATACTGAACGTTCGCTGCCACCTTATGTTGCGATATGTAAATAGATTGTTATTGTCTGTCAAATACGCAGAATAATTCCCAATGGTTGCTGCCAACAAATTGGTCAACAGGGATAAGCTTTTTAATTTCATATCCTGCATTTCTTAGGATTTTTGCGTCTGTCGAAAAAGTAATCGGATTGCAAGAAACGTAAATAATTCGTTTTACTTCGCTTTTTGCCAGTTCTTTGCATTGTTTTTCTGCACCTGCACGTGGAGGGTCCATCACAACACAGTCGTATTTTTTTAGCATTCCAACTGTCAGTGGATTTTTGAATAAATCACGTTTTACGCCTGTGCCAACAATGTCAAAGCCGTCTGCGTTCAATGCAAATGTAAAGTTGCCCAGTCCACAAAACAAATCTGCCACAGATTTTGAATCCTTGGCATATTCCACCACCATGTTTCGCAGTGTGTTTGCACCTTCGATACTGGGCTGCAAGAATGCCCCAACAGGGTATTCAACCTGTGTGTCATCAAAAGATACAATGGGCTGCTTTTCTATTTTCAAAATTTTTTGATTCCAAGATACACGAATTGCAGGCAATTTAATTGCTGCATTGCGGAAATCTGCTGGCACATATGGAATATTTGAACTTATTGCAATGTCGATCCCGTTGTCGCATTTTGTTACCAAACATTGTGCACTGCCTGTCCATGGTAATTTTGCTAAATCGGGTATAATCTTGTTTATTTCCGGGGCAACGTTTGGACAGTTGTCAACAGGGATAATATTTTTTGTTCCTTTTTCAAACAAACCAAATTCGCCAAATGAAACAGCGAATTCTGCACGTCTGCGAACACCTGGTAAGGTCCATATTGCATTATCCAGTGGTAATTTTTTTGGCAAACTGCCCATTTTTTGTTCACGATAATCAGGTGCAGTAAAATCAAATTTACAACCACCGCACCTACCAAAAAAAGGGCATTTTTTTATCATCAGAAACTAACCCTTGCACCAACCCTAAATTGCTGTGCTGTTGGGTTTAAGTCTGCAACAACATCTGTTCCTGGGTTAAACATATAGAAATATCTGTATCCAAAATCTAGTGCGAATATCGAACTAAATTCAACACTGATTCCTGCCATTGCAGCTGCTACTGGCGAAATCTTTTTATCCAGTTTTACGCCGTCGTCTGCTGAATTCCAGGACAGACCAGCACCAACGCCAACGTATGGCACAATCATCTGGCTGCGAAAGATACGATATATATTATCAATTCTTGCGTCCCAGATTGCATTTACCATGAACGTATCGCCTGTCAACGACAAGGTGTTCCATTTTGCGTCTGTGCGAACATAGTTCCCTTCGATTCTAAAAGTGTCGTAAATACGCAGTCCTAGCATTGCTTCGAATCCAGACGTATTTTTGCCTTTTACGGTCACATCGTTGTCATCGGTAAAGTTCTGCCACATTGAAAAATCATACATTCCCCCGACATAAAAACGGTGCTGGCGTGCATATGCTTCGCTGTCCAAGCCGCTTGGGGTTTCTGGAACAGGCATTTTTATTTGTTCGACACGATATGGAATTGCTGCATTTACAGTCATTGGCAAAGCACACAAAATTGGCAACCAAAATTTAATTTTCATAACTTTACACCCCTATACTTTATATCGTTTGTCTATTAAAAATTCGCACGAACAGAAGCCATAATATTGCTGATGTTATCAACACCACCCCTGCGAACGTCCCAACCAAAGCCGTTTCCAATCATCATCTGATACTGATAAGCGATATCGATACCAACCAGTTCAGACAACATGATATTGAATCCCAGTGTAGCCCGTGGTGCTGCGATGACAAAGCCATCTGCACCATTTTTGCCTTCGAAATCATAGACGCCCAGTCCTGCACCGATTCCCATATAAGGAACAAATGTTCTGCGTCGTGTGATATCGCCTGATTGAACATACCGGCGTGCAAAATCAAAGTAAAGCATTCCGCCAACAGTCTGATATGTTGCCTGATGGTTTTCTAAATCAGAAAACTTGAACACGGATTCCTGAAAGTCAATTTCTGTCCGCACGTATGAAGACAGATTCCATCCCAGACCGATTTGTGTTGTATAACTGCCCGAACTTTCGTATTCGATTCCACCAAACTGTGCCTTGTCAGTTGCAAACCCCAGATTTAATCCGCCGCCCAAACGAACATACATTGATGTTGGGATAAACAGCTGGATATCGTCAGGCTGGACAGCACCTGCGATTTCATAAACTTCACGTCCCAGTTCACCAGGTGCATCAACGGGTGTTATGTCAATCGTATCACGTGCCCCAATCAAGTCCAAGCCTTCCAAGACTTCGGCCTGGAATTTTGCCGCATCATAATTTGCGTTTGCACCAAACATACTGGCGATTAGTGTTAAAACTGCAAAGCAAGAAATCTTTTTCATAATACTAAACCTATATAAATTATACCTTCTTTTGCAATTTTAACATAAAATGAAACTTGATTCCAGTCTGTTTTATTCGTAAAGTAATAGGTATGAATAACAAAAAATCAGATAAAAAAATCGCATTAGTCGCTGGGGCATTAGACTTGCCGTTTTTTACCCGTGATGCTTTGGTTCGTGCAGGTTGGGACGTATTTATTGTTGGTCTTCAGGGGTTTGTAGATATGAATTTGAATCCCGATATGGTTGTGCGTTTGGGCGGTGGCGGTCGTGCAATACGTGAGTTTCGACGTCGTGGCATAACGAAACTAACTTTTGTGGGGTCGTTGGGGCATCCGAATTTATCTGACTTGCGACCTGATTTATGGACATTTATTACATTGTTAAAGATTATGAAACATCAACGGGGGTATGATTCAATGGCTGTCGCATTAAACAAAGTTCTAGAATCTCAGGGATTCGAAATTGTAGCTGCCCAGGATATTGCACCAGAATTGGCATTTGAAACACCAGGGGTTCAGACCAAGGTCAAACCCACACGCACAGATGAAAAAAACATTGCTCGTGCGATAGAGGTTTCGCACACCATTGGTGCGGCAGACATTGGTGCGTCTGTGGTTGTTGATACCCAGGTCATTGCGGTAGAGGCAGCCGAAGGCACCGCCCGTATGTTGGAACGTGTTGTTGATATGCGTTCAAACAAACGTAAATCCAGTGGCGTTTTTGCCAAGATGACTAAACCTGGTCAGGATTTACGCATTGATATCCCTGCGATTGGTGTTGATACTGTTCGTGCAGTTGCTGCGGCACACCTGCGTGGAATAGTTGTAAATACCAAGACATGTTTTGTTGTTGATAAAACTGCGGTTATAAAATTGGCAAATGAATTAGGCGTATTTATATTGGCTCTGGACGAATAGTCGCATAATACAATCATAATAAAAATAAAAAACACCGCCGTTTCCGGCGGTATTTCCGAGTGCCCCGAAAGGAAGGAAAGGAGAAAAAGAAATTGGACACTCTAAACTTATTCTTGGGGTCCAGAGTCCAGAGGAGAGAGAATGTAGGAGGGAGTCTGAACCTCTGGCCCCACAGATGTTTTCACACCTGGTCATTGGATTTCTTCCTTTGACGATTCGAATATAGTATACAAAAAACGATTTGTCAAGTGTTTTGTCAAAAAAAATTTTAGTATTTGTTTTTGTGTTTGTTTTATGGATTGCTACCTAGGAAAAGCCGCTTATTGTTTTGGCGGTAAATCTGGAATAAAATCAACGTAAACTAGACGGGCGGGTTTTGTTCTAGTTAAATAAAACCAGGGAGAGAAAAAATGACTCACGAAGATGTATGGCGTGCCATCGAAAGATTTGCAACAGAACATGGAATGTCTTGTTCTGGATTGGCAAAGTGTAGCGGTCTGGATCCGACTACATTTAACAAAAGTAAGCGTTGGTCCAAAGAAGGTCAACCACGCTGGCCATCGACGAACAGCATATCCAAGATATTATCGTCAACAGGGGCGAAGATTCAAGACTTTACCAAGTTTATTGATTCAACTGACCCTGCACGATAATGCTGTTTTATGACTTACCAAACCACAGTGTTAAATCATTGTGGTTTTTTATTGGACAATCTGAAATCCATTCGCTAAACTTTGTATATGTTATCAGGCGTTCGTATTTATACATCTGACTCCGTATGGCACCAGATTTTTACCGACTTTGGTGCGACGGTTATGGACGCACCAATAACTGGCTGCATAAATTTTGATGAAATTACCCCAAATTCTGTCATTTCAGTGCTGGAATTAAAGTCTTTATTGTTAAATGCAACGGACACAGGCAGTGTTTTGCGTCTTGTGTTTGGCGGTGATGTTTCTTTGCCAAAAATTCAGGCTCAGATAGTTGCTTTTTTGCATAAATCAGGCGGAATGACGATTGCGGAATTAAAAAATGCACTGGGGTATGCACCTGATGTTGCCACGCATTCAATAGACAACGCAATTTATTTATTGCGAAAAACATACGGTCGTTCTTTTATAAAAAACACAAACGGGGTTTACAGACTTGGCGAACTATAAATTATTATCTTTTGATAAAATCCCCAGCACCCAGGATTATGCACTGGATTTGATTGCGTCTGGTCGTGCAACTGACCATACGGCGGTGCTGGCGGCGGCTCAGTCTGCAGGGCGTGGTCGTTTTCGTCGTTCGTGGGTTTCGCATCATGGAAATTTATATGTCAGTTTTATATTTTCTTCGCCTGAACGTGATGCTCGCTTATCGTATTGTGTTGCTGTGGCGGTGGCCGAAACAATTGCATCATTTGGTGTTCATCCAACCATAAAGTGGCCAAACGATATATTGGTTGATAATAAAAAGATTTCTGGGACTTTGATTGAATATTCTGGTTCGTTTGTTGTTGTTGGTATTGGAATCAATGTAAATTCAAATCCGACTGTTGAACGCTACAAAACGACCAAGATGGATAATTATTCAGAAATTCCAATGAACGAATTACTAAATCGCTTGATGCGTAATTTAGACAAATGGCGGCGTGCTGATTTTCGGTCTGTTCGTGCACGGTGGATGGAAATGGCTGCATGTATAAATCGTCCTGTTAAATACCAGGGTGAACCTGCGTTATTAGTTGGAATCAACGAAAATGGTGCATTGGTTTTGCGTCGTGATACTCGTTATTTACTGGTCTGGGGGGACGAGATTGTCGTTTGAAAAATTTTTTTCTTGACTTTTTGTCAAAAATATGATACCATACAACACATAAACAGCACAGATTTTGCCCACAGCGTTAGTTGTGGCTTTTTTATTGCCCCACGTCCACGGACGTGGTTTTTTGTTTATAATCCCAAAAGGTAAAATAATGCAAATGAGCATAATAAATAATCCGGACACAACGGGCCGGTTGGCACTGCTATATAAAATTGCAAGAGTTGTCTATGCACAAACGGGAGCTGTCTCATTACCCTTGGTCGAAGCCTTTACATCAATGATAAAAAACATTGTTGATAAAACGGGAACGGACATTTCGATTGTGATTCAAGATTCGAATTTATTTCCCTCATTACGCAAATCAGATATAAATCACAATCGGATATTTGTTTCGGCATCTAATCCAGGATTTCAAATGTGCTTGCGAACGGCAGGTCGAATTATGTCGGGCTGTTTAGGGGATTGTTGTTATGGTGCGACAAAATATCACTATGCGGATACAATACCTGATTGGGCATTATCACGTGGTTATATTGCAGACATTGATGGCATATTATTTTACACATAATTAAAAAAGAAAATACATGAGAAATTTTTTCAAGGGTGGATATTTATCTGGATATCGCACCTATATAATTTCTGCAAGTGGGATTATATCTGCGGTTGCGGCATATCTGGTTGGAGATGCAGATTTATTTACAATGTTGCAGACAATATTTACATTAGCGGGGATATATTTTTTACGACGCTCTAATGAAAACAAAGGACAAGACAATGGATAAAATACCAGAAAAATTTTTAAATTCTGATGGAACATTAAACAGTGAGATGTTGGTAAAATCATACACAGAATTGGAAAAGAAATTAAACACAATGATATCGATTCCAACAGCAGATGATACGCCCGATATTCGTCAAAAATTTAATCGTGCAATTGGTGTTCCAGAAACGCCATCGCAATATCCAACAAATGAATTATACGACGACGAGAATTTGCGTCAGAAATTTTTTGATATTGGTTTAACATCAAAACAGGTAGAAAAGATTTATGACATTGCGAATGAATTTTTAACACCGATTGTATCAGAAATTTTTTCTGTTCAAAATCAATCCAGTGCAATAAATGAATTAAGAAATTTTTTTGGCACAGAACAAAAAATGATAGATGCCTTAACTGCGATTGAATCATTTGGAATACGTTTTTTGCCGCACGATGCATTTGTTGAATTATCGGCTACAGCCCAGGGAATTCAAAGCATTTATAAGATGATGCAAACAATGGAACCCAGTGTTCACACTGATAAAAATTCAAATGAAAATTTATCAGATTCTGATTTGCGACGCATGATGCAAGATCCAAAATATTGGCGTGATAATGATACAGAATACATTCGCAAAATAGAAAACGGATTTAAAAAATTATATTCATAAATATAAAAAATAACTTTTCTTCTTTACTAATTTTTTGATTTCAGATAAAATATGAATCAAGAACAAAACGAATTTGTTCTAACCAAACGTTAGAAGGAGAGAAGGGATGGGATTTTTCTTTAGAAAATCTAAAAAAGTAGAAGAAGTAAAACCAGTTGTAAAACCAGCAACAAAGAAAGCAACTGCAAAAAAACCAGCTGCCAAGAAAGTGGCTGCAAAACCAGCTGCAAAAAAAGTAGCGGCAAAACCAGTTGCAAAAAAAGTAGCTGCAAAACCAGTTGCAAAGAAAGTGGCTGCAAAACCAGTTGCAAAAAAAGTGGCTGCAAAACCAGTTGCAAAGAAAGTAGCTGCAAAACCAGTTGCAAAAAAAGTAGCTGCAAAACCAGTTGCAAAGAAAGTAGCTGCAAAACCAGTTGCAAAAAAAGTAGCTGCAAAACCAGTTGCAAAGAAAGTAGCTGCAAAACCAGTCGCAAAAAAAGTGGTTGCAAAACCAGTCGCAAAAAAAGTGGTTGCAAAACCAGTTGCAAAGAAAGCTTGTGCGAAAAAAGCATGTGCTAAAAAGAAATAATAAATTCCCCACATCTGTGGGGATTTTTTTATAAAAGTATCAGTCAGATTATAAACATTGTCTGACTGATATTTTTTTCTTTGGATAATCCTTGTTTTGGGGACCCATTACTTTTTATTTTTTTGGCACACGATGTGTATAACCAAAATACAAAATTTACCAGTGATGCATTGCATCACTTTTAATTTTTATAACCAAAGGATTTTTATATGTCTGTTTCCATAGATAACGTATTTGTGAAACAATTCGAAGCGGATGTTCATTTGGCATATCAACAAATGGGCACAAAACTGCGTTCTACTGTTCGCAGTAAATCGGGTGTTATTGGTGCATCAACAACATTTCAAAAGGTCGGTCGTGGCACAGCCAGCACAAAATCACGTCATGGTATTGTTCCTGTGATGAATTTGAATCACTAATAGATTACACACACCAGGTTATCCAGGATAAATTGGGGGGTGGGGCAGTATTGGGACTTTACAGAAATCTGCTGTCAGTTTTGGAAAATGCGCTGCCAAAATTGATAAATGATTATGGGCTGATAACAGAAACAGTTCCAAACGATAATTGCGATGATTACGGAGTTTTATAAATTTCTGGACACCTGGAACGACCTGTTAGGATTCAAGACCCCAAAGCATCATCGTCAGATAATGAAGTTTCTATATGATGTTTTGTGTGAATCACCGCATCGTGGATTGCTGATGGCATTTCGTCATTCTGGTAAATCGACGGTTGTTGGTATATTTGCGGCATGTGTTTTATATTTGCGTCCCCAGACCCGAATTTTGATTTTATCTGCGGAAACCGGGCTGTCATCACGAATGGTGTCGCATATCAGGCATATATTGGAAAATCATCCGTATTGTCAATCAATGATTCCTGCGAATAAAAAAGAGTGGGCTAATGGTCGCATAACTATAAATCGTCCGATTGGCATTCGTGAACCGTCTGTAATTTGCCAAGGTATTCACGGCAATATAACCGGTATGCGTGCAGATTTAATAATTTGTGATGATATCGAAGTGCCAAACACATCAAACACCGCCCAAAAAAGGGAATTTTTGCGTGAACGCTTGCGTGAACTAGATTTTATACTATCGCCCAACGGTGCAATGATTTATATTGGCACACCGCATACACATGATACTATTTATCAAACGGGGCTTGACTAGTTCAGACTGCTGACAAACGTCCGCAATTTACCCAGCAGTTCACTGCCCGCATCGCCGAACATTGGCAGATAAGTTTCATATTCTGGCATATCGGCTTGAACCTGTGCACGAACACGTTCAGATATTGGGTTAGTAATAATTTCATTTGCACTGTCCCATAATCTGTATGCGTTGTATGTTTGGATAACCATATTCCATTTAGGCATTAAATCAGGACGCTTGGCCAGGGCAGCACGAATACCTGGTTGCCATTCTTCGCCGAAATCTTGGACAATTGCCAGTCCCATAAACATATCCAATCCTGTTTGGTCTGGTGTAAAATTATTTAATCCTTCTTCCAGTTCGTTCCATTGATTTTTGGTCAGGCTAACCGAATGAATTTCTTCATTTGTCATCATGCCACCGTATGGCAATAACTCTGGTTCGATTGAATTGATATCTGTCTTACCGCTACGCAGATTTTCGATATGTTGCACCAACAATTTACCTGTTGGCATTTCTTTCAGCTCCTTGATAACATCATCAGAAGCCTCGTTCAAGAAAACAGGATTTACAGTTGCCCAGCCACCAATAATAACATGTTCTTGGCGATACAGATTTAACAGTCTTAGTGCGGTTGTGCTGCTTTTTGTGTTCATTTTCTCTCTCCATAAGATTGGGATTATTCGATTACAATCATCACAACCTTGTGCATTGTTTGTGCAGTAATTTTTTCTTCTGGTGAAACGATTTGTCCGTAAACTTTACCTTTGGAATCGCTGCGAACACTAACGATTTGTGCAGATACAGATGTTTCATCATCCAACGAATCAAAGTCTGCATCAAAAGCGACGGCTAAATCACCAGGCTGTGCCACAGCGGTTGAGTCTGCAAACACATATGATTTTTCAGGGATAAAACCGCCCAGGCGTTTAGTATTAGGCATAACTGCATAAACACCGGTTTTGCCTTCTAAAGTGCTTGGTGCGACAATCATTGTTTTATCAGATTTTTTGAAAGTGATTGCCTTGCCTGTAGGTGTTCCAAAGACTGGCACCAGTTTTTTACGTGCACTGTCATATAATTTTGCACCATACAAACTGCCGTGCATATCAATGCCAGACATTGGATTTCCAGGTTCCAAGACAGATTTAACACGTTCTTTGACCTTGCTGATTTGTTTGTTTAATTCGCCAGATTTATACAAGTTTGCAATCTTGTCGAACAAATCTTCTGCCCCCAGTGCAAATGATTTTGCCAATGGTTCGATTTCGTTTTTATAGATTTCACGCTGACCGACTTCGATTTTATGGTAAACAGACAAAGTCATACCGGCGTCTTTTGCAGCCTGTGCAATAGTTTTACCTTTTTGCTGGCGGATTTTACGTAATCCGCTACCAAAGACCTTTAAACCGCTGTCTTCGTTATCGTTCAATCGTCTTTTGATTTCGCTTTGCCATTGACCTGCGACATCATCAGATTCTTTGATGAAAATATCGGATAATTTGCAGCCCAAAATATTGCATATATTCAGCAGTTGTTTTTGGTTCAGACGTCTGACACCTTTTTCAATTTTTGAAACAGCAGACAAAGACAATCCGGCCTTGCGTGCCAATTCTGTCATCTTCATACCATTTGCCAATCGAATATTGCGAATATTATTTGGAAAGATAATTTCTTCTTGGGCCATTGCAAACTCCTAAATGACTATTACTTGACAAAATAATAGTCAATTTTTAACAACGGTGCAAGGAAATAATTATAATTACAATGGCATATCGTCTGGAATTGCATCAGGGTCGATTGCTGTTGGTTCGGCATAAGCGTCATCAACAAATCCTGAATTTGATTGAGTAGGTGCTGGCTGTGCAAAATCGTTTTCACCACGAGCTTCAAAATCGTTCAGGTTGTCGAACAAACTGTAATCTCCAAAGAACGCTGTTCGCACAGTTTCTGGTCGTCCATGACGGTTTTTACCGATGATGATATCAGCCTTACCACGTGCCCGTTCTAATCTGTTTTGCCAAGAATCATGTGCTGATGAATTTACATTATTTGACATACGTTCGTTTGGATCACGGTTTTGCAGATAGTATTCTTCACGATATGTAAACATAACGATGTCAGCGTCCTGTTCAATAGATCCAGATTCACGCAAGTCTGACAACATTGGTCGTTTATCATCACGAGATTCCACACTACGTGACAGCTGAGACAATGCGATAACAGGCACATCTAATTCTTTGGCCAACATTTTTAGACCTCTGGTAATTTCAGAAATTTCCTGAACACGATTATCGCTGTGTTTTCCGCCTGGGGATGTCATCAACTGTAAATAGTCCAAAACAATCAGTGCGATTCCGCCGTGTTTGCGTGCCAACCGTCTGGCTCTAGTTCGCATCATAGGCACAGACATACCTGGTGTATCATCGATGAACAGTGGCACTTTGCCGATTGCAGCAGAATATTGCGACATTTTCAAGAAATCTTCATCAGTCAATTTACCTTCACGCATTGCTGTTGCGGGAACTTTTGATTGCGAAGACAGCACACGTGCCGCCAGCTGTGAAGCCGACATTTCAAGGCTGAAAAACACAACAGCACCCTTGTAATTTTTATTTGCTCGTCCGTATGCGATGGCATTTGCGGCATTAAACGCAATATTCATTGCCAATGTTGTTTTACCCATCGCAGGTCGTCCTGCAATAATAATCAAGTCCGAATGATGCAACCCACTGATTGAACCGTCCAGTGCGTCCAAGCCAGTTGTCAGACCTGACAATTGACCGTCTGCCTTGTATGCGATTTCTGCTTCGTTCAATGCACTTGCCAATGCGGCAGAAATAGGTGTGACCTCACGCTCAGAAGCCCCTGTTGTTGCCATTTCGAACAGTTTTTGTTCTGCCATTTCGATTTGGCGTGCCACAGGCGTGTCCAGATCCTCGACAAAAGCCTTGCCTACGATATCCTGACCCAAGGCGATTAAATCACGACGCATTGCGTGTTCATAAACAATACGTCCATATTGCTCAACGTTGACAACGGTTGTTCCTGCACTGGCCAACTGGCTTAGATAATCAACACCACCAACAGATTCCAAAACGCCTTGTTGGTCCAGATAGTTTTTTGCAGTAATGATATCGAACGGGATACCGGCGGCAAACTGCCGATTTGCCAACTTAAAAATTTCTTGGTGTGCGGGGTGGGTAAAGTGTTCCGCCCGCAGGAATTCACCCACACGTTCCAACGCACGATTGTCCATCAGCACAGCGGCCAACACGGCCTGTTCTGCTTCCAAGTTTTCAGGCAATTTTTTGGGGGTAAAATCCATGACACAATCCTTTTCTTCTATGCCCATAGTATATGAAAAAAACGCTTTTTCAACGCCTTTTTTATCGGGATATAAAACCTTGAAAATTCCGATAGTTAGTCCTGAGGGCGAACCTGCATGGCCTGAATTGTTTCCACTTTCCAGGATTCATCAATTACAAGAAACAGTTGGACATCGCCACTTTTCGTCTCAGATGATGCTGGAATTTGTTCCGCCAAATCGCATTCGCCTAGATCCTGGAAGTTTGCATTTTTACGACAGCGAATTTGACCGTCGGTCGGCAAATCAGTCTTGGAACATTTGCGTCAGATAACAATTGAACGTCCAATTGGTTCAAACGCCACTGATAATGAATTACGCTGGTTTGCTGCTCAGTCAGCACTGGTCCGTCACATAGAATCTCTTGTTTCCCAGGGCAGGGGGTGTTCAAATGTTTAACCTGGAATTTTTACGCAACAGTTGGTTTTTGATTGCATTTATTGGTGGGCTGATTTATTGGGCAGCTCGCCAAGATTTATCTGTTGCGGAACACGAACACTTTGACAGTCGTATAACCTCGCTGGAAAATCGCACGACGATACTGGAAACTGGTATTGGTCAGATTCAGATAAAAATAGACGACATCAAAGAAGATTTAAATTTAATAAAAAGTGCCGTTATAAAGTAAAGCACGGCCAAAACTATAAAGGAAAAGAATTATGGCACGCAGCATCAGATTCCGCCGTGGAACGGCAGTTCAGCATGAAACATTTACCGGTGCCCAGGGGGAAATCACAGTTGACACGACAAACAACACCCTACGGGTTCACGATGGTTTAACGCTTGGTGGCACCATCTTGGCGAAACGCAGTGAAATTCCAGATTTTTCTGGGGTTGACTACGTTATTGCCTGGCAAAACCCCAGCCCAGAAAACAATTACACCTGGTATCGGAAATATAAATCTGGTTGGGTTGAACAGGGGGGCAGTGATTTTACCCCCAGAACCATAAATGCAGGCACGGGAACAGCCTGGTATGTCCCAATGCCGGTCCCGATGAGTGATACAAAATACAACATTCAAATATCATTTGACAACGGGAACTTGGTCCCTGCTGTGAATAATAACAATCTGACAACCACAACCCAGGTTTATTTGGGCTGTAAAAACCAGGGCAGTGCAAATGTCACCAGCCAGGTTCAATATTGGTATGTCTGCGGAATATCTGCATAACAAACAAAACCGGGGAAACCCGGTTTTACTTTAATTTTATACCTGTCCATTCCGTAACATTTTTAATTTGTTCGTCATTTTTGCTTTCTGCGACGTTTGTTGCGGCTAATGTCATCTCGTTAGTCAAACGCAATTCACGTGCAGGATTTACATAAACACACTTGAAATCAGACGGCACAACATTTATCAACGTCTGGTTTTTAACAGCCATTGCCCAGAACCAAACATCGTCCGCCAACGGTGCCAACTTTTGAAACATTGGCTGATTTAAGACGTCTTTATCCAATACGTGTGGCGGATACAAAACACCGCCAACCCCGGTCAAGAAGTTCAGATAAGACGGTGTTTTATTTTTCGTCTGATGTTCCCACTTGTTATACGGGCGCAAATTCCCACGTTTATCAAACAATATTTTATGCGCACGCAGGCAATGAATCTGATTTGGTGTTTTCAGGTATGCATTGTATAATTTTTCAACCAACCAATCAGGATAATAAATATCGTCATCAACGGTTATTATTATATCATTTGGAAATTCCTTTAATGACGGCACCAGTTTTGTATAAGACCGAATATCATCACACCATTTGATTGTTAAACCCTTGTCCAGAAACTGCAATACAGATTCCGGTAAATCTGCTTCTTTGTTTGGGAATTTATCCGCACCCAACCACAAAACAATCATATCGGGTTTTAATGTCTGGGTCAGCAAAGAATACAATGTAAAATGAATATCAGACATCCGTTGTGGAAATGACGTCAACGACATAATAATCCGTGGATTGCGTCCTGAATTTTTATCAATGCCAACATCGTTAAAATTTTTAATCTGTTCGTCAATCGCATTGCGGTCAATGTGCGGAATTGAATCAATCTGTGATTGCCGCCAATTTGCCAACGTCCATGGATTAGAACGGTCCCACGTAATTCCACGTTTTACAATTTGTCCCGGGTTGCCGGCAATAACAACATTTGTTTCCACATAGTTCCGATAGCAAACAGCCCCACCTGAAACGATTGAATTATCGTGAATGTTTGCACGCTTGGTTATTCTGACGCCTTCGCCCACCCAAACATGATTACCAATAACAACAGGACCAGTTGGTGTATTCAAAATTTCCAATGTTTTCACATCCAGCACCGAATGACCATCCGATGCCCATATGTTAATCGAATTTGAAAACATACAATCGTTTCCAATTATGCAACCACTGCGTTCTGGCAGTTTTATTGTTGTTCCATAAAATGTTGAACCTCGTCCAATTTTACAAATCTGTCCATCACCACAACGAATGTCGATATTTACATTATAAAACTTTGGCGAAGAACCGATTTCAACCAACGCATTATCATTTTCAATCGTGATTGCTGAATTTGTTGCCACGATTGGCAATTCCAGTTTAACTGTATTGTTATTACCACGGATTTTGATTTTCAAACCGTTTATGGTTTCGTTTTTACGCATTGGCCGTTCAACACCATTTTCAACAATGATAATCCGGTTGTTTTGACCAACGTTTTTCTGTGTCTTGCGATAACTGATAATCTTAACCCCTAACAAATAAATATGTCGGCGGCCATTTGGGTATCTGACTTTTTTGAAAATCTTCATTTTGTATCCTTTGTTTATGCAATATTGCTCGGTTCTCCATATTGTTTAATATATTGTTCATATTTTTCTTTATATGCAGCTTCTTCTGGTCTAAAACTGTGCCACGAACCAACCCAATACACATTTTTGCGTTTTACTTGTGCAGGATTGCCTGCAATCATTACATTATTGCCCGGCATTTCCTTTGTAACGACGGCTTTTGTTGCAACTATACAGTCGTTACCAATTTTTGCTTTTTTAAGAATTGTTGCCCCTGCACCAATCCATACGTGGTCGCCAATGATTAAATCGTGTGGGGTGTCAACATATTCGTGTGTTTCTGAATCAAAAACCAAATGTGGAATTTCGCCCAGTCTGAACAAAATATCCTTGGACATCAGACAGCGTTTACCAACGTGCAGTTTGCAATGATGTTGTTCAACCAAGATTTCTATAGCTACTATACATGCCCCTTCATCAATAAATATTTCAGAATTACTTATTTCTATATGGTTTCCAATATTGATGTGAACTGACTGGATTTCGCTTGATGGCATAATATGGATTTTATTATTGTTTCCACGGATATGAATATTCAGTTTTCCTCCACGCACAGATTTTCCAACAGTTATTTTATTATTATTTCCATAAATTGCGACACGGGCACGAATGGTTTCGTTATCAATATCGATTTGATTGTTTACTCCGGCATTAAGGATAATATTTTTTTGCTTTTTGCGATAAGAAAAAACCTTTATTCCTAAAAAGTAGATATGTCTGCGACCATTTTTGAAACGCACTTTTTTGAAAATTTTCATTTTTTCTTCCTTTGCTTTACATGCTTACGCATAAAGCGTTCATGATTTTTGTGTCGGGATAAAGTGTGAAAATATTCGTTCCAACCAAAATTGTAGTTTCTTTCCTGTGGACACTTTATCCTGGTTATGTGCAGTGATATATTTAAATTCCAGGTCACCATTCGCCCTGTGTTCGCCAGGTGTTGGATACAGTGGCACAGTTTCAATTCCAAATTTCCACGCACAATAGTTGTATGATAATTGGTCTCTCTTTGAATGTTTTTCAACAAAATACCACCACAGTTCCAATAAATGCTTTATTTTGTTATGCTGTCTGAACATAACATTTGTTTCTGCCAGTCCCTTATTTGATGGATAACCATCACGTTGTAGAATTCGCATTTGCGTGTCAACGACATTGTCGATATCAATTTTGAGCTTTTTTATTATTTCTGCTTCGTCAAAGATACAGTTGCGTTGTGGATGCAATGGGATACTTATTAAAACATCATCTGCAATCAGTTTATTGACCTTGCTGAAAATATTAGAATTATTCACAGAAATATTCCCGTCCAGCCACAAACTATATTCATATTCAGGAAACAGTATGTGTGCATTTATTTTGTGCCAGCGTGCATTTTTGACATTTGTTGATTTGTTATATGCCAACGGTCTGACATCCCAGTGTTCGTATTTTCCACGTTCAATCAGATCTTGATTGTCTGTAAACAATACATAGTCCCAATTTGGATTTACATATTTATGTACCGGCACATTATCGTAACCGCCAGTAATACAAGTATAGCAAACTTTCTTGCCCATCTCTCACACCTATTTTGCGTGTTTTATGCGGTGAATAAATCCAACCGGCAGAAAACCAAAAAGTTCAACCCGATATTTTAATTCTGCTGCACCGCCAAATGTATCTGTCATACGGTATATTTTTATAATCTGTAATCCCAGGATACGCAATTGAAATATCGGCTTATATAATAATTTTTTTTCTGGTATCTTTGGCATACGTCCCAACCAATTTTGCAAGATTGGAAATAGTTTTTCGTCTTCGATATGTTGCAACAAGAACGCTTTGTTCAACACTTTTTGTGCAATAGACTTCTTTACAAATGGACAACCTAAACGCAGTATCATCAACGGTTCGTGATACATTAAATGGTATGTTTCGTCCAAATATTTTTCTGTATCTAAGTATGCTGAAAATTTATAGCCACGTCGAACCGCCCGATTTGTTAATTGAAATTCATATTTTGCACAAATAACAGATTTTCCTGCTTCTTTTTTTACACTGCAAATAAAATCGTTAAAAAATTCCGCTGTTGCAACGTGTTGACTTAACCCCACAAACCACGATTGCAGATGTTCACAAATATTTTTTTCACGGTATGAAATCAACCCTGTTAAATCAACCCCACGTGATTCCAGGTCTTCTACAATGGGCTTCAAATCAAACAGTGGTCCCAACACAGAATCATTGACCAGATAAACCCAATCATATTTTTCTAGTAATTTATTATCACGGGCCCAGATATACGCACGCTTATACGAACCAAAATCATATTCGCCGTGACGCACCGCATTTGCGTATAAAACATTTGGTATTTGCCTTACCTTTTCAATTTCGACATCGGTCGCATCATTGTCCATAACAAAGACAATATCCCCCAATCCTGACAAATGATTTAAATAATACAACAAACTATCATCGATAATTGCATCTTTGTCATAACCTGCAAACAAAAATAAGCGTTTCATACAATGCTCCTCATAACTATAAAAACAAAAACATCATAAGAACAAAAGCCAATGATGTCAAGGTTGCTGTTTTTTGTTTTTATCCCTTCAGGTTTTGTGATATAATACTGGGTATGAGAAAAAGAAACGGACTTATTTTTACACTATTATCAATGTTGGTGGCGACACCTGCATTTTCTGATTGGCAGTATCCTGGAACCTATGTCGGTGATGGGTGGTATTCTGATGATGGAACACGGTTTGTTATATCTGCCCGTGGCGGTGCGTCATTTGGTATGGGTGGCGTGAAAAATGGGCTGGGGGCGGCATCAGTTGGTTACTATGTATTGCCTGATTCTGACCAGATTATTCCATGGGGGCAATGTGCCATAACAAACAGTTGTGATGACTTGACCTTTGCGGGTTATGCCGAAATGGGGCAGTTGCCAGCAGCCAAAGATTTTGATAGCTTTGCATTTGCGGCTGGTGCCAGTATTGGTTGGACAATTCCAAATCGTCCTCAGTGGCGTATTGAGGCGGGCTGGGATCATATTGCAGAAAGTGAATATAATTCATCGCCAATGTTTAAGGGTGAATTGGATTTAATTGGTGGCACACTGGGCAGGACATATATCGAAAGTTTATCTGTAAATTCTGAGGTTTCAACCGATGTTATCAGCGTAATGGCTTTTTACGATTTTTTTGACGGTCTGCAAAAGCCCTCACGTCAGGTTATCCCATACATTGGTTTTGGTATTGGCTATGCCGACACGACGGCAATATTAAACCTGTATGACCCATATGGTGATATTTCTGCACAACAAGAATTTTCTCAATATGGCGAACCTGATGACTATGGTCTAACACAGTTTTATCGTTCTGAATATACAACTCCGAATGTTGCAGGTTTGTTATCATTGGGCTTGTCGTATGGAATAAATGAAACAATGTTCTTGGATTTTGGTGTTCGTGGGATATATTTGCCACGTGTAAAGTGGGAATTAGTCAACACAGAGCAAGACCGTCATCGTGAAGTATTCAGTGTTGATAACCTGATATATATAAATGCGATGATAGGATTGCGATTTGAATTTTAATCTCCGCCCCTTTGGGCGGATTTTTATTTAGTGAATTTAATTTCATGGCAATTTTCCAAGATAAGATTAGGAAAAATAAAAACCTGCGATTGCAGGTTTAAATTATGGGGCGGATAACCGGACTCGAACCGGCGACATTTGGTACCACAAACCAACGCTCTAACCAACTGAGCTATATCCGCCATACTTTGGGTCAAAAGACCTATTTTTTTGGTGGAGCTGATCGGACTCGAACCGACGAGATGCGTGTTGCATGCCATCAAGTGTCCAACCCGTTCGCAACCCTTTTGTTTTGGTGGAGCTGATCGGACTCGAACCGACGACCCCTTGCATGCCATGCAAGTGCTCTACCAACTGAGCTACAACCCCAATGCCGTCTTATTTTATATGTCTTGATGACAAAAGTCAAATCAAATTGCGACAAAATCGGAAAATATTTTCGTGTCAGCAAAAATCCTTAAACTTTTGGGGCTTTTATTTGCTTGCAATAATGGTGCCTGTTTTTCCTGCCATTCGCACAGGCACCCCAGCGAACCAACAACCTGGACAATGAGGTCAAAAACCAGGCGGCAGAGGACTTTACACTATAAATAAGACTTTGTTCCGGCTTGTCAAGGGGTAGGCAGTGCTTTTTTTACAAAGATTCTTAAATTCATATTTATTCTTGCCAAATGTCAAATCAATTTGCTAATCTCTGATATGTCTTTAAGGAGTATTATATGGATTATCAAATATTAAAGGCCGAAGTTGAACAAAAAACGGCACAAACAATCGAAGTATTAAAAAATGAATATGCGGGGTTACGCACGGGGCGTGCATCTGTTCATTTGTTGGACGCTATTCGTGTTCCTGTTTATGGTTCTGAAATGCCAATCAACCAGGTTGCAACAGTTTCGACACCTGACAATCAGACATTGTCTGTAACTGTTTGGGACATTACAAATGCACCTGCAGTTGAAAAGGCGATTCGTGATTCTGGCTTGGGTTTGAATCCGATGACTGCTGGCGGTGTTATTCGTCTGAACATGCCACCATTGACCGAAGAACGTCGTCGTGAATTGACCAAGGTTGCTGGCAAATATGCCGAAGAAGCCAAGATTTCGATGCGTAATATCCGTCAGGACGCAATGAGTAAAATCAAACGTGCCGTCACAGACAAGGAAATATCCGAAGACGATCAGCGTAAATACGAAGATGATATTCAAAAGGTATTTGACAAGCGTGGCACCGAAGTTGATGCATTGGCTCGTGAAAAAGAATCCGACATTATGTCTGTCTAATAATACAAAGAATCTGGAAAGAATATGTTTAGATTACTTAAAAAGAAAACTGCGACTGTTGCACCTGTTTCTGCTGATGCACCCGTGCCACAGCATATCGCATTTATATGCGATGGCAATCGTCGCTGGGCGGAAATGCGTGGTTTGCCACCGCTAATGGGGCACCAGGCAGGCATTGCAAATTTTGAAAACTTGGTTGATTGGTTTTTTGCGCGTGGTGTATCAACGATAACTTTTTTCTGTTTTTCAACGGAAAATTGGAATCGTTCTCAGGACGAAGTTGATTTCTTGATGGATTTATTCCGCACAGAATTGAACAAGAATATGGAACACGCCCTGGAAAAGAATATTCGCTGTCGTGTTATTGGTTCTCGTGATCGCTTGCCTGCTGATTTGGCACGTCAGTGCGATGAACTAGAAGAACGCACAGCTGAAAACACAGGTGGCACGGTTGCTTTTGCGATAAACTATGGCGGTCAACAAGAAATAGTTGATGCAGTAAATGCTGCGATTGCATCTGGTCAGCCTGTAACAATGGAAACATTTGAAACCTATCTGGATACGGGGGATCTGTTGCCAATTGATTTGATGGTTCGCACCAGCAATGAAAACCGTATTTCTAACTTCTTGTTATGGAAATTGGCGTATGCAGAATTGTTGTTTGTTCCAGAACATTGGCCAGATATGGTCAAAGACGAAAACAAATGGCAATATGTTTTGAATGAATTTGCTAAACGTAATCGTCGCTTTGGTGGTGGTAAAAAGGCAGATTATTGTGGTAAAAATCAAGGTAAAGGGAAATAATATGTCAAATACAAAGCAAAGAATTGTTGTTGCTGCTGCAATGGTTGCTGTTGCGGGGCTTGCGGCATTGGGTGAATATTTTGGTATTCATTTGGTTCGATTTTTAGGGATTGCAATTGTTGTTGCAATGATTGCAGAATATATTGTCCAGCTACGTCGTGCACCAAAGGATTTGCTAATTCAGAATCAATTGGTGTTTGCTGGCTTTGCATTACTGTTGTTGTTTATGTTGTTATCAGCAAACGCAGTATTTGCCCGTCCGTGGATTGTCTTGCTGCTGTTTATGATAATCTGTGGTGCTGATGTTGGTGCCTGGTTTTTTGGTCGTCTGATTGGCGGGGACAAGATGTGGGAACGTCTGTCGTCTGGCAAAACATGGTCAGGTCAGATTGCAGGAATTTTGTGCGGCACATTTGCGGCTGTAATGTATGGCTTGCTGGGTGCGGATACATTTATGCCACAGTTGTTGTGGATTGGAATCGGTGTGTCATTGTTGTCGCAATACGGCGATTTAACTGCCAGTTGGATTAAACGCAAACTGGGCATCAAAGACTTTGGTACAATTTTACCGGGGCACGGTGGTATCATCGACAGATTTGATGGCTGGATTTATGTTTTGCCAATTATCTGGTTTATTATGTTGTAATGGTTATCTTATAAGGAAAAGGGGATTAGTATGCAGATTTTATTGACCGTTGTCGCATTATTGATTGTTCTGGGCGTGGTTGTTTTTGTGCACGAACTTGGGCATTTTCTAGCGGCACGTTGGGCTGGTGTGCGTGTTGATACCTTTTCCATTGGTTTTGGACCTGCAATTATAAAATGGCATGATAAACATGGCACGCTGTGGAAAATTGCATGTTTGCCATTGGGTGGGTATGTTTCCATCTATGGTCAAGAAGACATGTTCAACCGCAAAAAATATGCAGACTTGCCAGCAGATAAAAAGGTTGGTCATTACCTGTCTGTCCCTGCCTGGAAACAGTTTATTATAATTGCTGCCGGTGTCTGCATGAACTTTTTATTGGCTTGGGGGATTTATACGTCGTTATTCATGTTCCAGCCACGTTTGGTTGCAAATTCTCAATTACCAGTTGTCGGCCAAGTTATCCAAGAATCTGTTGCATTTAATGCAGGTGTAAAACCGGGCGACACGATTGTCCGCATAGATAACGCCAAGATAACTAATTGGGGGGATTTAATTCTGGCCAAAGAACTGGCGTCTAATCGTGATGCAGAAGTTTTAATTGTGCGTAATGATGCCTTGGTTCAGGTTAAATTAGCACCATCTGAACGCTGGGGGATTGTTGCAGACGGTGCACGTCGTGCCGACCCAGAACGTCAAGGTTTATTCCGTGCAATGTATTCTGGTGCACGTAAAACTTACTATGAATCAAAAACATTATTGGTTGTTTTGAAACAAATAATCACGGGCGAGCGTTCATCAAAGCAGCTGGGGTCGTTTATCACTATTGCTCAATATTCTGGTTTGGCGATGGCGGCAGGTTTCTTTACATTATTGTCGTTGATTGCGTTATTGTCTGTAAACTTGGGCATTTTGAATTTATTACCATTACCGGTTTTGGACGGTGGATACCTGCTGATATTGATTATCGAAGGCATTACACGTCGTAAACTTCAAGGGCGTGGTATGGAAATCGCAATTATGGTTGGTTGGGTATTGATTCTTGGTTTGTTTATCCTGACCATGTGGAATGATTTAGCACGTGTATTTGGGTTATAATTATGCAAAAGATTTCTTTACTAACATTAGTTTCTTGTTTCGTTGCATCGAATTTATACGGTGCAACGGTTTCACGCATTAATGTATCAGGTAATCAGCGTATGGATTCTGAATCTATTCGTATTTTGTCTGATGTGAAAGTTGGTGATAACGTTGGTGAATCTAGGTCGAATCAAATTGCTAAGAAATTACAGGAAAGTGGTTATTTTTCCAAAATCAACGTCCAAATGTCTGGCAACACGTTGAATATATCTGTAACAGAATCACCGATTGTAAATATGGTTACTGTCGAAGGTAATGACGAAGTTTCGACAGATGATTTAAAGAAAGAAATCAAAACAGCCGAACGGACATCATACAATGCATCAACCATTGGTGCAGACGTTCAGCGTATGTTGACAGTCTATCAACGCCAGGGTTATTTTGGCACCAAGATAGAACCTCAGCGTATTGACTTGCCTGACAATCGTGTAAACATCGTCTATGAAATTACCGAAGGGCACCCAACCTGGATTACAGACATTGATTTTGTTGGAAATGAAAAGTTTTCAGATCGCATGCTGCGTGGTGAAATTTTGTCTCGTGAACACGCCTGGTGGCGTTTTATGACCCAGTTTGATACATATGATTCTGACCGTATTCAATATGATGGTCAAATGTTGCGTCAGTTTTATTTGCGTAATGGTTATGTCGATTTTTCGGTAAAAAATACAGCCGGCACATTTACGCCTGACCGCCAGTATTATTCGGTTGTATTCACTGTTGACGAAGGCGATCAATATAAGTTTGGCAAAATAACCGTTGACAATCCATTTTCTGATATTCCAACCGATATTTTGACAGACGTTATTGTTATGGATTCCAAAGACGTTTATAACGTTGACCAGGTTGATGAAACAATGTCGGCTCTGCGTAGTGCGGTTGCTGATTATGGGTATGCCTTTATCCAGGTTGAACCAATTCCAACCAAAAATGACGATGAAAAAACAATTGATTTGGTATTCAAAATACAAAAGACCAATCGAATATATTTAAATTCAATCAATATTCTGGGCAACGTTCGCACATTTGATTCAGTGATAGAGCATATATTGCCTATGCGTTCAGGCGACCCTTTTTCATTACAGACAATCGAAGAAGGACGTCAAAAGCTGATGCGAACCCGTTATTTCAAAGATGTCCAAATGATTCCGACCCGTGTAGCGGATTCCAATATGATGAATTTGGATGTCAAGGTCGAAGAACAACCGACAGGCGAATTGTCTGGTGGATTTGGCTGGTCTAATATCAACGGATTTATGGTTGATGCTGGCATCACAGAAAATAACTTTATGGGGCGTGGTCAGATTGTTCAATTGCGTGCCTCTATTGCCCAGTATCAGAAACAGGCATTATTTAGTTTTACTGAACCTTACTTGTTTGGTCGTGCATTATCTGGTGGATTTGATGTTTCATATACAATGTATGATTATTCCTCATTGGGCAGTTTTGGTTATGATCGTGACAGTTTAACGATTGCGGGTCGCCTGGGGTGGCGTTTGACAGACCACTGGACACAAAATGTTCGTCTGTCTGCATCTTTTGACCAGAACTATGATATATATTCTGGCTGGCGTGATGCAAATCTTTACACATTGGGAACGAATTTTAGATATTATAATCTTGATACAAACTTTACCCAGAACACACACACAGGTGTTGTTGCAAACCTAGGCATTGCATATACGGGATTTGGTGGCACAGAAAGTTATATGCGATACAGTGGTGATATTGTTGGTATGGTAAATTTCTGGGACGATCGCTGGCAGTTGCGTTCATCACTGGATTTTGGGTATATCCAACCGCTGGGGGACGATGATTATGTATCTCGTGTTTATCGCTATTTCTTAGGCGGTGAATCATTGCGTGGTTTTGATGTGGCGGGTGTTGGCTCTCGTTTGTGGTATAGCAATACGTATGCGCTGGGTGGATTGTGGAAAATCAACGGTTCAACGCAGTTAAATTTCCCAATATTTATTCCAGATGAATATCAGATAAAAGGCTTTGTGTTTGCAGATTATGGTATTCTGGGCAAGCCACCAAAAACAGACTATTATTATCCACGTGGTTCAACATTTGAAAACCATATTGATGACGATTTGCGGACATCGGTTGGTTTTGGAATCTATTGGAATACGCCGATGGGGCCAATGAATTTCAGTTGGGGCTGGCCGTTAAAGATGAACAAATACGACCGAGAACAACGTTTCTTACTATCGTTTGAAACCCAGTTTTAGGTCTTGACGGATATTGGAAAAATTGCGTATAATTTGAACATAAGGAAAAGGGGGAATACCAATGAAAAAATTACTTTTAGGTCTGTTTGTTGCAGTATGCTTGGCTGGTTGTGGCCAGGTTTATGACCGTGAACCTGTTGGTGTTGGCTTTGATAATAATGAATTAAAACTTAGTCCTTGTGCCTGCATAATGGTTTACCAGGCGTAAAATCCTTTCGAACGGGCAGGGGGGACATTTGAATTATCCAGACGAATTTAACACACCGACATTTCCTGCGGGGCCTCGCATTGCATCGTCCCGTGCTGTTTCTATTGCGATAATGGCAGTGTTATTTTTGATTATGTGTGCGTGTGGATTTTTATTATGGGCTCAACGCTCTGCCCAGGTTCACCCATTTTTAGTATCCATCAATAATATAACTGGACAGTGGGATATCATAGGTCATCATCACAATCGAACACGTGAAATTACAACAACACAATCATTACAAGAATCGGTTATTGGAAAATTTTTAACCAGTTGGTTTTGGATATCGGGCAATGAACGCCTGAATGCGGCACTGTGGAAGCGGTGTGATTATGCCGCAGATTGTAATCCTGAATCTCAAACTTCAAATGAAACAGGGCCTGTGGCGTGTTCATTATATTGTTTAACAGGTGGTGGAATATTTTCCAGTTTTACTTCTGATGTTATGCCGGATTATGAACGGCGTGCAGCATCTGGTGAAACTTGGATGGTTGACATGTCAACTGTTCAGTTTGTTCCACTTGGGACAATTGGTGCAAATGGTGGTTCTTGGCAAATTCGTGCAACAATTATGTCGAACCTAAGCGAGCCGATAAATATATTGGCCTATGCCCAGGTATCACGCAACACAGAAACATATCCACAAACATTGGGTTATTACATTTCGGACTTTAATGCGTATAAGATGAACTAATGAGGAAGTTGATATTATTTTTATCAGGCTTGATATTATTGGCAGTAATGTTTGGTGTCATTACTGTGTCTGGCTTGATATATGATACCAGTGCCAAGACCACTGTTGAAACGTATTTCTTTCAGCCTGCTGATAATAATTTGCGTCGTCCTGGTGTTCCTGTATCACCATCAGATTTGGGGGACGAAGCGATGCGTCAACGCCTTATTTCAAAATATATCACAGAATATTTTTATGTGACCCCCGATACGACAGATTTAGAACGCAGAAAATCTGGACAGACTGCATTGGCACGCATGTCAACACGTGCAGCATTTGATACATGGTTGGCAACTGCTGTTCCTGAAATAGAAGAATTATCTACCCAGGGTGCATTACGCACGGTTTCTTTGATTTCTGCGACCCAGCGTCCAAATGAAAAGTATTGGGAAATAGTTTATGAATTAAAGACCTGGTCAAAATCGAATAATTTTTCGGTTTTGCCGACAACAGACCGCGGCATTTTGTATCTGGATATCTTTTATCAGCCTGGTATGCGTGCCATGGTTGGGAAAAAGACCATCGAACAATATCTTGAATCCGGGGGCGATCCTGCTGTTGTGTTCAGATTTGGTGTCTTAGATGTTGCATCACAGAACTAACGGGGTTAAAATAAGAATAATGTTTATGCGTTTGTTTACAATTTTATTTCTGACTATAATTATACCCGTCTGTGGATACGCAGCGTCTGATGCGTTTGATTTTGAAAATTTTGCAATTATTGACAGCACGGACGCAGACCTAACGACAGAACCTGTTGCACTAAATTCTGATGCTGATGTTGTGGGGGTTGGCGGATTTGATGTTGCGGGTATTATGTTGGGGATGTCATTTGACGATGTTTATTCTCTGTTTTTCAAGCAAAATGGTTTATATGCACCACGTCGTCAAAACGGTATAATTTATACAATACATCCTGATTGGAAATATAACTTGGATTATGAGTGTCGCAATCAAGGAACGGTAATTCCATCAGAATTGGAAAAGTGCATAAACAGCCTGGCACGTGCCCGTGGATTATTGTATGTGTCCCAGGTTCATCTTGTTCGTGAAAACACTGGTGAAACATTGACTGTATATTTTACCAGCAACGCAACAGATAACGTTGTTTACCGTGTTGTTTATAATAACGACGTTAACGTGCAAGAAGGTGCGTCTGAAAAGTTTGCCAAACAACGTGAAAACAAAATATTATCTTTTTGGCAAAGTGTGTTGGATAAATATGGTGCACCAAATTCTGGCACTGACCGTTGGATATCCAGCACCAGTTCATATGATCCAATGCTGATTGCGTATTATGGTGCATTAGATTTAATTGACAATGGTCGTAATGCATCTGACCAGGTAAAAAACAGTCAGTCGGCACGTGAAAATTTCCGGGCAAAACCTTATGCATTCTAGGTCGTCATATCAGCGTGGTTTATTTGCGGAATTTCTGGCACGCACATATTTGCGACTGCACGGTTTTAGGATAATCAAATCCAGATATATAACCGGTCGGCACACGAACCGTGCTGAAATTGATATTATTGCCCGTCGTGGGAAACTGTTGCTTTTCATAGAGGTAAAAAATCGCCCTAGTGTATTAAAATCATTCGAGGCAATCACTGCCGTCCAGGCTTCACGTTTGCGTCGTGCTGCCGAAACTTATATTGTTCAAACAGGCTGGACAGGCGATGCACGCTTTGATGTTATTTCTGTATCTGGTTATAAAATAAAATGGATAAAAAATTGCATATAAATATTGCGATTTGGATATAAATCCTATATAATGACAAATGTTGATCATAACAAAAAGGAGAACATATGAAAAAAGTTATGTTAGCATTGTTTGCTGTTTTGACATTGGCAGCTTGCACTGGTTCATATAAATCAGGTAATTGTGAATATGATTTCTTGCTGCACAAAGATATTTCAGTTTCAAAAATCATCGGCAATATGACCGGCGGTTGTTAATAAAAATCCCCCGATTGGGGGATTTTTTTGTGCTTTTATTTTTTTTGCGACAAAATAAATACCCCACCATTAGGTGGGGATATTATTATTTTTGTCTTGAAAAACTGTAATCCATCAACAAGTGATTTGGATTATATTTTTTATTCATGATTGCCAACGTGTCTTCAACGATAACCAGTTCTTCGTTAGTTGGAATCATAAATACCTTTACAGGGCTGTCAGGTGTGCTGATAACGCTTTCGCCAAATCCCTTGCGAGCCAATGTCTCAGCGTTCTTTTTGACATCTAACTTGATACCGATGTTTTCCAGTCCTGTGCAGAAACGTTCACGCAGATATTCGTCATTTTCGCCAACACCTGCTGTAAATACAACTGCATCAACACGTCCCAGTTCTGCCATATAAGCACCGATGTATTTTTTTACATTTTGAACTTCGGTTTCGATGGCCAAGCGGCACAAATCATTTGTTCCCTTGTTTTCTTCTACATCACGACGGTCTGCATAGCATTCTGTGATACCTTTTAATCCAGAATCCTTGTTTAAATGAGTCTGCATTTGTGCAGGGCTCAGTTTTAGTTGTTCCATCACATACAATACAACACCTGGATCCAAATCGCCTGGGCGTGTTCCCATTGTCAAACCCGACAGTGGTGTCATACCCAACGAAGTATCTACGGAAATACCATTTCGAATAGCAGTTGCAGATGCCCCTGAACCGATGTGCATTGTAATCAAGTTGCAGTCTTTTGCTGGTTTTCCCAACATAGCTGCTGCACGTTTCGAAACATACAAGTGGCTTGTTCCGTGGAATCCATAGCGACGAACGCCTAATTCTTTATACCATGCGTTTGGCACGGCATAGCGGTATGAATAGTCTGGCATTGTCTGATGGAATGCAGTATCAAACACTGCGACCTGCTTTGCATTTGGCAACAACTGTTTAGCAGTCATAATACCACGCAGTGCAGGTGGGTTATGCAATGGTGCCAAAGGCGACAATTTATCAATAGTCTTGATAACTTCATCTGTAATTTCAACTGAAGAAGCGAATTTATCACCCCCCATAACAACACGATGACCGACACCGCCGATTTCGTTCAAATCAACAGAAGCTTCACGCAGCATAAACAGAACTACGTTCAAAGCCTCGTCGTGATTTTTCATAGAAGTTTCCTTCTTTTGCTTTGTTCCATCTGGATACTTTTGAGTAACAAAGGAATCAGGCAAGCCAATTTTTTCAACATTACCACCAACGATGGCTGATTTTGTATCTGCGTCAAAGACCTGATATTTCAGGGACGAAGACCCACAGTTCAGTGCAAGTATATACATATTTCATCCTTTTTTCTTCTTCGCCCCCAGCATAGCAAACGATATTATTGTTTTCAACAGTAAACTCGGAATTTTACGTCCCAATTTTCATCATTTACATATGTTGTTTCACCTGTTTCTTTGTGGCTAACCCAGTATTGTTCATATCCGACCATAAGGCAAACATGAAGGCCATTTTCATCTGTGTGCGTATTAGGTATAGGGTTGGTTCGGTTGCCGATTCCAAAAGCGTTTACAACATCGCCAACTTGATAGCCTGCATCAGAGGCTTTACAAACCAGGGTAGTTTGAATAAATTCAGGTTGTTTATCAGTATTGATGATAAAGTCCAGAAACGCACACTTGCTGTTGATTGGCACAGTGCGTGTTTCGATTGTATCGAAAGTTTTTGGAGCAAATTTTTCAACGATCTGTGTCCAGAATTCATCTGGGACGGTTTCTATGTCGATATTTCCAGAATTTGAATTTATCTGGTCTGCACGTGCCAGTGGTATTCCACCGATTGTCTGACCGTCGTGGACACGCAGTGTTTTATTGTCGGTATCCATTGTGATTTCACCAATCATACCTGTAAAATTATCGTGTTCGTTTGCCGAGCCACGCCTGATTTGTATTATTCGTGACATAATCTCATCCTTTTTATTTTAGATTTTTTAATTAAAAAATCCCCACCCAAACGGGGCAGGGAATATAAAAAAGCAAACGCCACCAAAACCTGGTGACGATGTCGTTATTATATCACAAAAACACAAAAAAATCAAGCCGTTTGATACAGGGTATATTTTATCGTCCTATGTTATTTGAATTATAAAAATCTTCGAACTGGTTTTCCATATTCGTATTTGTTGACCCTGTTGGCTTTGTGTCTGCTTGTTTCTGACGTTTTTTATGAGAAACAAATATATTATAATCTTTAGTGTTCGCAGACGAATTTACAAAATCCCAGAATGCAAACAGTTCTTCCATCATTGCCCTTTTTGCTGGGTCGCTATATTCAATACTGTCTGTGATACGCTTTCCCAGTCTGCTTGTTCCTTGTTTAAATTTTACGCCATTTTCTTTGATTAGATTCTTTGCCATATTGCCCAGTTCAAATGCACCCATCAATGCGGTATTGACAACTTTATCAAATGCGTTTGTGACAATTTGCATTCCTTGGTTTTTATTCCATGAATATTTTGAATCTGATACCAAATTAAGTGGTGATTTTTTTAACTGGTCACGAATTGACGATGTTGTGGTAGTGTATCGCATTACTGCCAGCATTTCCAAAGCAACTTTTGCTTCTGCCTTTTTATCATCGTGTGCAGCCGCTTTGATTATCTCCGATATCAATGCACGCATCTGGTCACCGTCCTTCAGTGCCTCTTTAAAGAAATCCAAGCCAGATAATTTTGTCATGGTTTCCTTTACCCACTTCAATTTTTTTTGCACTGGATTTGGCAACTTGCCGTTTATATCGCCAAAAGTGTCCAAAATTTTCTTGGTCCCATCGGTTGGTTTTACGCCTTTTTTTATCAATTCAGGAACGATATACCGTGCATCTGTTGAATATATGTGTCTTGTGTGTTTGGTATTTAGTTTGCTAACAGTATCGACTTTCCAGTCGTTTATTTTGTCTTGGGCACGCTTCCAAAATGTTTTTCTGTCTGAATACTTTGGGGTTAACGCATTATCCCCATCTTTATAGTTTGTTTCATACAGACCCTTGTTTATCCATTTTGTGATATCACCTTCTGTATCTTTTTCTGCAAATTTGCCACGCAATTTTTCATCAGACACCAGTTTGCCCAACATTTTCGGCATTTCTGACTCAAATGTAGCCAATGAAGCGGGAACGATTGGTGAGTTTAATTGTTTACGAATTGCATCAATTGATGTTATATCCAATTGAGCAGCCGGTCCTACCCCTGGAATCGTTACAGCTGTCCCCAGACATGCAGGAATGTTATTCGCAGGCAATGGTTTGTCGCCACCCCACTGATAATAATGGCTGATGCTGCCCAAAAACTTGTGTAAATTTTTCTGGGTTTTTGTATCTGATACATATGCACCACTGCTCAGATTATCGACCAGGCCCTTCAGGTCTTTTTCTTTCAATTCCCCGTTAAAGAAATTTGTAAAATCATTCAGGTTTGTGTTAATGTAATTTGCAATGCCTACCGGGTCTGCTAGTGCAGGAATAGTATATTGTTCAATTGCCTTGCCAGAACCATAGAACGCATTCAGAAATTTTTTCGTGGGGTCATTTTCACGCAGTTCCTTGTCTGCTTGAATATCACGCATCACAGGTGCAAGTTTTAGATATAAATCCTTCAAATCCGCAATAACTGGACTTACACCTGTTGCGACATCTTCGCCATTGTATGTGTATGTTGCGGCTCTTGGTGGGGTTGCTGTTGGGTCGGCTGGGGTTATATCACCAATTGTTGGTAAATTAGCCGCAGGATTCCACTCCTGTTGCTTTTTTGTTAACAGACCTTTTTTTCTTAAATCTTCCAATTTTGCACGTGTGGCATCATCCATATTTCGCAGATTTAACTGCTTTGCCAAATCAATAATAAACTTTTCGTTATCAAACGCCATATCTGTGCACCTTTTCTTATCCCATTTATTATAGTTCTTTTTATGCAGATTTTCAATATTTACTATACTTTTGTGGCAAAAAAATTATATACTCGTCCCAAAGGGGAAAAGCGTGAAAAGATTATTTATTTCATTATACGGATTTGCATTTTTTAACAAGTTTTTACTGCTTACCCCTGTTTATGCTATTTTTATGCAGGAAAACGGTCTGTCTGACCTGCAATTGTCCACAATGTTTATTGTTTCTGCACTGGGGACAATATTAGGACAAATTCCCATTGCGTTTCTGACAAATCGTTTGGGACAGCGTTGGTCAATGATTGTTGGGCAATTTGCTAAACTGTTCGCTATATTGCTTTGGCTGTTTATGCCGAATTATATTGGGTTTTTTGTTGGTATGTTCTTGTGGGGTGTTCAGGCTGGTTTTCGCAGTGTTGCATTCGAAGGCCTGGTCTATGATTCAATATCCGCCTATGGGTTGCGGGCTGATTATTCACGTATCTTAGGGCGAAAATCAACGTATGAGTCTGTTGGGGTTGCATTATCTGCATTTGGTTCATTGCTGATGTTTCTAGGCTATGATTGGGTGACTTGGGCGTCTGCATTTGCGATATTGTCGTCAATGTTATGTTTGCTGGCTATTCCATACCGTCCAGAAATGCAAAGTGTTCCTGTTTCAACATTAAAGTTCCGTAAATTATTGCGTTCAGGCATTCGTGTAATATTAAAGACGCCGTGTTTAATGTCTGTTATGCTGGTGACGTTATTAGCGATAAACCTGCCATATCTGGACGATTTTTTAAGTCCGATTGGATTACAAATTGGTATCCCAACAGAGTTTGTAGGGCTTGTTCCGTTGTTCTTGTTAGGGTGTGCTACATTAGGGCAACGCTTTGCCTATAGGTTCAGTCATATCACAGATTGGTTTTTATATTGTCTGATTGGTGTTGTTGGTATATGTTTTATCTTGTTCGGTGGCACATACAACACAGGAACACTGTGGTTGCTGGGGGTTGCGTATATGTTGTTCTATGGAATATATACTCTGCTTTACGCACGATTTCAGCACATGTTGCCGGTGGCATATCGGTCAATAGTTTTATCTGTTTACACAACAATCAATTACTTGATTTATATTGGCGTATGTGGGGTTGTTGGGCTGGGCTCAACACTTGGCAGCTGGCGTTTCAGCATAATAATTCTTGGGGTCTTGATGTTGATATTGATGGCTGGGGCGTTTTTGTTTGTTCGACCACGCTGTAAAATACGGGCAGGGGACTTGTCCTAGGTGTTTGTTCTTATACAAATTGCCGTAAAAGTGATTTAAAATACGCTTATGAAGCTAAGCGTCAGAACATTTATGTTAAAAAGTCTGCCATACCTGATGTCCATTGCAGGTGGTGTAATTTTATATACCGGTGCGATTGACAATGCCCCCAATGCAAATATCCGAGATTTAGTAATAAATGTATCTGCGTCATTGCTGTCAATTCCATTGGTGTTTTTGTTATATGATTACACTAATTCCCGAATAAACAGTCAAATGAAAAAGACCCTTGCGAATAGCTTATCTGACAAATTAAATACGCTGATATTGAACATAATAATGACATTACGAGAATCGATGTCTATTCGGACGAAACTAACTCCAGAAAATTTGAACAGGATGCTGATATTGCGAGCACCAGAAATATCACGTCGTCAAAAAATGACACTACGCATATTACAAGACCTCCATACATACCACGACAGTTTGGATACGTTATTATATCGGAACTCACAAAGTGATGTATTGACCCCGACCCAAGTCCAGATTTTATCAGGTTTAACACGTGATATAACACACTTGATAAACGAGAACAAATTTCGTCGGAACAAACATATTGCATCGAAATACACAGAAAACATAATGAATCACATCTTAGACTGGCTAGATTCTGATGCACTAGCAAGCATAACAATTCAGGCACATTTATCGCCAAACATAGTGAAAAAACCAGGAAAAACGAATAAAAAATAAAAAAGTATTATTTTTTCTTGCAATTTAAATTTTTTTATGTCAAAATATCGCCCGACCCTTGGGAAAAAGATAGAAATATTTTTGATTCCCAGGTCCGGTTTTGGGGACATAGCTCAGTTGGTAGAGCAAATGACTTTTAATCATTGGGTCCAGGGTTCGAGTCCCTGTGTCCCCACCAGGAAATCCGCAGAAATCTGCGGTTTTTTATTTTGTCCTAGTTGTCGAAAATACCAATTTGTGCTGTAAAAAAGCACGAAAAAGCGTGTTTTTGCACAAAGTTTGCACAAAATCTGCACAAATGCCCCTTTCAGACTGTGCATAATATTTACTTGGTCTTTGATTGCTTTGCTGATTGTTTTCTCACGTTCCTGCATAGTTTCCGTTGTAGATGGTATGATTTCGCCGTTTTCGTCACGTGGGTTCGTCATACTATCTCTTGCAGGACTGGATGGGATTGGTGGCAAAGTCATATTCCCATACCATACATTGAAGAAATCAACCGCTGACTGGTCTAATACTGGATGGACAATCATACCGTTTTCGTTTCTAAATCCAATCTGTGCGATAGATTTATACTTTTCAGGTATCCAGTTCAAGTATTCTGTCATTGGCAGTGTAGCACCATCAGGAACGGGTGCAAGACCAGTAATAACTGCTTCGGTCATCGTTGCGAATGTTTCCTGCTGACTGCGTGTCAATGTTTCCTGCTGTGGGTCTATGCCTAGAATACCGAATAAAGTGTTGGTTTCGTCAATCCACTGCTGACCGATAGTCAATTCCCCTTTGGATGCTTTCTTGAACATAGAAAACGTATTGTCCAGCCAGAAATGTGCCATTTCGTGTGGCAGGGTCATTGTATTCATATTTCTACCCAGAACAATAACCTTTAACTCTGCATCATAGTATCCGTTCGCTTGTGTGCGTTGGAATAACTGGTTGCCCAATTGGTCAAATTTCTTACGTAATACTTTTACATCTTTATCGTTGAATATTACGAAGCAGCGACCATCCTGTTGACCGTCATAAGTAATCCCTTTAATGCCATGCTTTTCCAACAACTGTGATGCTTCTTTATCATTACCAACCAAGTTAGAAATACGGTCGTATATGTTGCCACCACTAAAGCCAAGTTCCCAATCTGTTATTTCTTGCTGAACAAAATCAACGCCGTCTTCGTGGTATTTATCAAACACAGGGTCTGCTAAAACTTCTTTCAGTTTTTCTTTTACAAATGCTGGCTGGTCTTTTAATAATTTCTGTTCATCTAGCAATACGTCCATTTCTGGTATATCTACTTCGTGAACTTGCCCCTTTGGTTCTATGTATTTTAACAAATCAACATTCATATCTTCTAACAATGACAGTGTTTTTTTGTATGCTTGTATGTCTGCGTTGCCTTCAAGAAACCACTCTTCGCTATGTTCAGAACGTTTGGCAGTAGATAATAAATCTTCAATATCTTTTATGCGCGCGGTTATCCATCGTTCTGTTGCGTTTTTACCTGTGTCAGTTAAATGTTTTAATGTAAGTCCGTCAATATCTTTATACTTTGTTTCTGGCATTGGCTTACCATTATAAAAATAATTGTTTGAACCGCGTTTTTCGTCTGCAATAAATGTTTCACGATATTTTTCTGCAATCTGTGGGTCAAGTGCATAATACAATCCCCAGCCGTGTGCCTGTGCGCCTTCGCCTGTTCCTATTGCTTCTAGCGAAGGTCTATCATAGTCAACACGAGAACCAGCATAGGCAGATTGGTATAAGACCCCTTCATTATATCTTGCAGGCTTGACTTTTTGTCTTAAAACACCTAAACTAATAGTAGTGATAGAACCAGTATCCAACCGCTTAAACGGTCTCGCTGCTGGTTCTATTTCTATTTCAGTGATTTTTTGCCCTGCAAACACATTAGGATTATCCGCTCTGGTGGACACATCCACATATATTGCCACACTGTATGGAATGTTATCTATTACTAATGCAGAATGATATATATCTTGTCCTTTGACATTTGGGTGTCTTATATCCGATTTTCTAAAACCTGAATAATGTGCTTTTTGTAATATTTGTTTTATTTCTTGCAAAACAGCAAAGTATTCTTTTTTATGTCCCTTGGAAACAGCACGTTTTATTCCGGCGTTTGATAACAACACAATTTCTCCGTTGGATTTGATGCTTACATTCCTTTCATCGCCTAGAACCGATTGTATATATTCTATCAGTTTCTTTTTAGTTCCAAATGCCTTTATTGTTTTTTCTGAAACCTTGACCGGTTCAATAGTTTCGCTATCATCAGCAATTTGTGGTCCTTCTTCTCTTTGAACAAGGTCTGTCTGTTCTAGAACCTGTATATCAACTGTATTATCAAACTGGTTCATTCTAGACATCAGGACTGCTGTTAAACTTTTACTGGTGCAGTGGTCGCCGTCAAATGATTCAAGATTTTGTTCTTTTAACGCCTGATAATACAAATCGTCATCGTTGAATATACCTTTCTTGCCTAGACGATTATTGCCGTTTTTTTATTATTGCTTTTTTGCCCGTTTTTGTTAAATTCAAGCCAGGATAAAATAATACAGGTGGGAAAAATGAAATATAATCTTGGTTTATTTGCGTGCGTGCTTATTCTGACGGGCTGTGCAGAATACAGTGTGATAAATAATTATTCGCTAGAAAAGTTTAATAATTCAGAAGTGCCAGTTTGCGTAAACTATCCCCAACGCGTCAAAAAGGTCGGTTATGCCTATCAGACAAAGGGGGTATGTGGCCCCATTCAAATTCCTGCTGAATACGAAGTCTTAGATGGTGAATGTGATGTCCTTGCACCAGAGGTAGTATCCTATTCATACTGTCTGGCTCAAATGCCAAAGCCTGTTCATCTGGTTGAAAAACAAGAAAAGGATATGACAATTTGTTATGATCGAAACAATCATGTTGAATTGCCCATATCGTATTGTCAAAAGGATATAAACGTAATACAAAACACAAATGTTACTACTCGTGTTTCCCAGGTGTCGGCATTTGTTTGGTAGTTCAGAATAAAAGCAATAAAACAAGGGCAGCGTTTGCTGCCCTGATTTTTTTACTTATCATATTCACCTTCGAATATAAACGGTGATGCGGTTGCAGATTTTCCACAACAGGTATTTGCACGGTATAAACTAAGTGTTTGTTTGGAACGAGTTGCCGCAACATAAAACAGTCGTCTTTCAGCCTCGTATGCTTCTGGACTGGTTTGAGATTGTGATTTAGGCCAGATTCCGTCGTCAACGTTCAAGATAAATACTTGGTCATATTGGCGACCCTTTACACGCAGGGCAGTTGACAGTATAACACGGACATCATCTGAATTTTGCAGTGTTTCATTTTCTTCGGTCGCAAACTTTGCTTTTTCAATCGCTGCATTAAAGTCGTCCAAGAATCCGTCATAGTCATCACCATATTTTGACGCAAAGTCCAACAAACTGCGTAATGGTGGCTCACGGAAATACAGGTCTTCCATTGAACGGCTGTAATTTTGTTTCAAGCCATCAAAATTATTCAACAGGCAATCCAATGTTTCATATACATTTTCTGCCGCCAAGAAATCCTGCAACAGACTTTCAAAGTTTTCGATAAAGGTGTCATCAAATATCCGAAATTCCTTTGGGTGTTCAGTTGCCAATGTTGCCAGTGCTGCCCGAATTGTTTCTGGTTTGGTGTTCATCTTCAAGAACGTCCGCCCGATTGTATTTCTGGCCTTTGGATATACCTGATTACGACAGGCTAAACAAACCAGTTCGATTAAATCCTCCCGGTTTATGCGATTGCCTTTTTGTTTTATTGCCATCACACGGTTCAGGCTGGCTGCGGCATCAGTCAGAAAGAATGCCAAGTCAGCACTGACTTTATAGTCAACTTGTTCTTTGGTCAACAGCACCTGATAAGGCAACAAACTGGCCTTTAATCTAGACAACACAGCGACAGTCTGATTGGTTTCTCTTGCAATTCGTTTAATTTCTGCCACAACGTCATCAATCATTTGTTCTTGGGTATCAAATACTTTCAGATTGATATTTGCCAAATCCATCGCAGTGCTTGATTTTACTGTTTTGGGTTCTCGATTTTTATTGTATGAAATCAATTTCATTGACTTTTCAACAATATTTTTAGGCGAACGGAAATTTTCATCCAGTAAAAACGTAGTAAACATATTCCCAAATATTTCATCAGGGTGCAGAATAAAATATGGTGCAGCCCCACGGAATTCATAAATAGACTGGTCGTCGTCGCCCACGATAATCAGCCCAGCATCATTTAATTTTTGCAGGTTTGAAATCAGCATTAAATCCAACGGGCTGGTATCTTGAAATTCATCGACAAAGATATAGTCTATTTTTGTTGCTCCGTTCCAACGTTCGCCACGTTGAACTTTTTTGTTCAGTTCAATATTTGCAAAATATTTTTGGTCATCAAACGTATAGACGCCCATTGCTCTCATTTGTTCGCAGCAATCCCCCCAGAATGGAATCCAATATTTTACGATGAATTCGTCTTTATCTTTGATTGTTTTTATAACACTGCTGCATTCCTGAATAAGCGTATCGACCAACGTGTTATAGTATCTTTCCAAGTCAACTTTTTTTATAAATTTCAGGTGTTCATCATAAATTTTCTTGTCTTGTTCATAATTGCCGGAAAAAGCGGTGTGCAAAAAGCCAATATTTTTGAATTGGTCAACGATATCCAGCATAGTCAGACATCTATTTTTATTAAATTTACCTGAAAACATTTTACCAAAAGTATCCTTGTATTCAGGTTTGTCGCCCCAAATTGGTTGCAAGAAGTTTGAAAAACAAAATTGTCTGTCTTTTAGTGTGTTTAGTATTTTTGGGTTTTTTAGCGTGTTTGTTTTTATATAGTTGTTTCCCCAACTGTTCAGTGTATTTGCCGAAACGCAGTCTTCGTCATTGCAACGTTGTCTAATTTCATCAGCTGCCCCACGTGTAAAGGTAAACATATGAATACGGGCGCGATTTTTCTTTGCGATGATATTGCGTGCTTTTTCGATAATAGAAAAAGTTTTTCCGCACCCCGCTGGTGCCAGCAATCTGATAAACTTTGCATCACTGTTGATGAAATCTGATTGTGATTTAGTGTAATTCGACATTTTGCAACCCTTGTTTTGTCCAGAAGTAATGTTATCCTAAATATTTTATATTTCTACAAATTTTTACGATTTTTGTCCTAGACAATGACATCAAATATTTTGTAGTCTATAAGCGTTATACAAAGAATCTTTTAAAATTCCCAGGGGGCAAAAATGGCAAAGAAACAGACGAAAAATCAAGAAAAACCAAACAAGAAAAAATATTATGTCCGTGCTGCATTTTTTAGTGCGATTTTTGGCATTTTGTCATTGCTTGGAATGCTGTATCTAGGTGGGGCAGGTTGGTTGGACAGCTTTATTACTGCGGTATTTTGTGCTGGAATGATGTGGCTGTTGGTTCATGATCTGATTTTTCACAAGTATTGTGCATCTTGGTATCCGACAATTGGTATGTTGGGAACATTTGTTGGAATTTTTGTCGGATTACAAGGCCTAGATATTTCTGATTTTGCAACAATTGTTGATAACTTGTCTAATTTGCTAGACGGCTTGAAACTGGCATTTATTACCAGTATTGTTGGTGTGGGGTTATCTGGCCTTCGAAAAATCTTGGATTACATTGGTGTGAACAAGATTGATACCGATGTTCAGGAAACTTCTTTGTTTGAAATCTTGTCAAACGGTTCGAACGCATCGCTTGCCATCAGTGAAAATACCGCACAATTCAAAGGTGGCGATATTGCAGGGCAAATTGCTGCATTGCAGGCCGAATTTAAGCAGTTTTCCGAACGTGCTGCTGAAAATATGGGAAATCAGTTTGCAAATGCCCTGGGGAATATTGCAACGGATTTGAATACAAAAATATCGGAACAGTTTGGTGGGAATCTTGCCAAATTTGCAGATTCTGTTGATGTCCTGGTCGAATGGCAAAAACAGAACAAGGCCGATATGGATTCTTACATTGCCCAGTTAAAAGCCTATGCGGATACCTATAATGAAAAACTGGATAAACTAACTGGTGCGGCTGACAGTCTGGAACAGATTATTACCCGTGCGAATGCCCAGATTGAAATTCTGGCCGGTGGCTTGACCGCAATGCAACAACTGGGCAAGGATGCCGCTGATGCAATCCCTCAGGTTCAATCCCTGGTGGCTGAGGCAAAAAATACCTATGAACAGGTATCCACAATCCCTGCGGTTATCGAAAGTGGCCTTGAAACCGCCAACACCGATATTCAGACCAAGATGCAAGAAACGGCAAAACGTATTGTTTATGACGTGACCAAGGCTGCATCCGATGAAATGGGAAAAATCAGCGATGTTGCCACCAAAAATATCACAGGAATCGAAACGGCACTAGAAAAATTGGATAACGCTGTTCGCAACTTCTATGGCGGTGCCGGTGCGTTAAGCACGCTAAAAGGGGAAATGGAACGCCTAAAAGCCAATCTAAGAGATGGTGGGAATTTCCTGTGTGGTGCAATGGAAAAAAGTGCAATAACTGTTTACGAAGAATTGAATAAGTATTCGGAAACACAGGCAAATATTGAACGTTTGTTGACCAAGCTAACCGAACAAGAAACTGCAAAAGCCGCCCAGACTACCAAAAAAACAAAAACATCAAAACAAAAGCAAGAGGCCTAATAAATGCTGTTAAAAAATCATGATGATTCATCGCATTTCATATCGCTGTCAGACATTATGACAGCCTTGATGATGGTCTTTATGTTTATTTCTGTGGCAATTATTACCCAGATTCAAAAGGAAAACGTATCAGGCCTGCGTGAATCCCAGCAAAAACGTCAACAACACCTTGCAGCAACGATGATTGATGCTGTTGACAGCAAACTGGATCGTTGGGGGGCCAGTATTGATGCCGATAATCTGACTATAACTTTTGTGGATTCTGCTGGCACAGGTGCGGTATCTAGCGGTGGCAGTATTGCGGATTTTCGTTCCCGGACATTGTTTGATGTCGGCAGTTCTGAACTTAGTCCTGAATTTAAGCAGACGCTTTCTGAATTTTTCCCTGTTTATATCAAATGGGTTCAAAAGAACAAAGACCTGATTCAGGAAATTCGTATCGAAGGTCATGCGGATTCCACGGGCAAGGCTGGTCAAACCGAACGTGAAAGTTATTTCTTTAATATGGCGCTGTCCCAGGCACGCACAATCAGTGTGTTGGAATATTGTATGACCCTGCCGAACTTTACAAATACTGATTTTGAAAATATGAAGGAATTTATAACCGCCAACGGTTTCAGTTTTTCCCACGTGATAAAGGATGCCAGTGGTCGTGAAAATCGTGCTGCATCACGTCGTGTTGAATTTCGTGCGTTGCCAAAAAGTGTATTCCAAACCAAGTCAGGGGATTTGTAATGTCAGGTATAAAAATGACCGATGTCGGTGAATTTGATGCTTTAAAGCCTGTTGTTGACCGTTTGCACGAATTGGCCAGGCGGGTTGGTGCCCCTGATGTCTATGCCGAAATCCCGGAAACTTTTTATGGCAGCCTGGACGAATTGGTTAACGATGGATATCTGGTCGCCCCACGGCAGGACGACAAGGGAAATTTTGTCCCGACAACGACAGGTCAGGTCTTGCGTAATCGTGATGGTGACGTTGTGTTTTTGTATATCCCAGATTCATCAAATGTTCCCCGTGATGAAAAAAAACGTAATCGTATTCATATGTATTGGTGCGGTCATTTGACCCGGGGCCTGAATGAAAAACGTCAGGATCGTTATTGTGGCACGGTTGATGTTTCCGACAGTGGATATTTCTGCATGGAAAACGATGCAGTTGTTCGCATGTTGCCGTGTAAAAATTGCTATGATTATGCACATCGCTATCGTGATTGCGACTATGGCACGATTGACAAGTTCAAATACAAAAAATTTGCCACCGAAAACAGTTTAGATGCAAAACGCAAGGCCATTAAATCAACTGTTGGCAATGGTGTTGACGCAACACCAATTTATGGGTGTGCAAATTGTGATTTTACAACCACTGACCCTGATGAACTGGACCCAAAATATCTGTTATGCCCGACCTGTTTTGCGATGGAGCAAATATTTTTACCGCTTCGCAGTGCCAGAACACTGGACGACTTGCGTGATTGGTTTACAAACACAGGAACCAAGGATTTACGTTATGGCAATGGTCAGACCCCACTAATGTATCTGGTTCGTCATAATTCACGCCCAAAACTTATCAAGGCAATGGTTGAAACATATGGCTGTGATGTAAACGCCACTGACAACGATAACAAAAGTGTTCTGATGCACTTTGTAGAAAGCAATAACCTTCGTCCATATTCTGACTTGTCTGATGAACTTGATACTTTGCGTTCATTAGGGGCAAATGTAAAGCATGAACACCGTGTTCCTGACAAGATGCTGGGGCATGCAAACAAAATGGCTGTTGGATATGCCGGGGAAAATACAGAATTACGTCGTGCACTGCTGGCATGGGCTGGACGCTATGGTATGTCCAAGGCTGATAACAGAAGAAGGGTTTCTTACAGTGTTGACCGTTCTGGATTTCGCTCACGTGATGACGATGATTGACAATAACGCTATACATTAGTCGGCAGTCTATGCTATGATTTTTTTGTCGGATTTCAATAGGGGATTTCAATGGCACAACGCAAGGCAAAGAAAATTCGTGATGACAACAAAAAATTCGGTAAATTACTGGATTTGATTCAGGCACTCAGCAGTTATTCCAACGGCATGACCTATGACCAGATTATGGAATTGATGGAATACAGTGATGTTCGCCAGGCAAATCGTGATATCGGATTTATCAAGACTCGTTTTGCCGACACCTTTGCCGAAGAACGTGATCGTGAAAACTATCGGTTAAAGCGTTTCCGGTTGTATAATCCTGACGGCCTGCCACTGGAAAATTTAACGGACGAAGAACTGGTGGCTCTGGCGGCGGCAATACAATCGATAAACAATCAGGATATCAGGATTCCACTGGAAAAATTACAGTATAAAATAAATCAGTTCTTGGTTGCGAACAAGCGTCGCAAAATAGCCCGCTATATGGATTTGGACAGCATTGTTTTATCACGTGCTGCATCGCATATTCCTCATCCGCATATAAAAACAGATGAAAATATAATTCATCAAATCGACAATGCAGTTTTGTCATTTACCAAGGTTTTGATAACATATACCTATGATGACGGCGGCACTCGGCAATACAAGGTTCGCCCACTAGGATTCTTATACGGAAAAAATAATAATTACCTGGTTGCATACCGTGATGATGACCCAAAACTTGTCCGATCGTATGTTCTGGGGAATATCAGCCAGGTTATCCCCACTGACGAGTCTTTTGATGCAGGCGATTTTGATATTGAATCTTATGCAAAAAAGTCTTTTGGGATATATCACTCGCCAAATGGACCATTTGATATAGAATGGCGTGCATCGCCAGATGTTGCCAACGCAGTTATGCGATATACATTTCATCCTGAACAAACTTTGACCAAGAATCCAGACGGCTCGGTCAGTATTCGTTTTCGTGCAGATGGTTTTATGGAAATGGCACTGTATCTGTTCCAGTGGCGTGGCAAAATCGTCCCGGTTGCCCCAACTGAATTGGTCGAAGAGTATCGTAAACTATTGACCACCGCTTTGGAATCAATATCATAATATTATTCTCAAACGTCCAATTTTGTCCGACGATATTGTTATATTAGTCTTGTAAACAACGGGAACAGATATGAACAAATCGAAATTATTTACATTGTTTGTCATTTTTATCGGTGTGATGTTGGGGTATTTTATGACCGCACGTCCTACATGTCCAGATGTTCAGGAATGTGACGATTTCGCCTATGATGGTGATTTTGTTGCTCAGTATTATCTGGAAAACAAGGATAAATATTGTTATTCGTATTGGGTCCCACACGGTGGTTTATGGCAAGAAATATGTTTTGACACCGCTGCCCAGTGTCAGGCAGAACTGGCTGCCGATTGGCACAAGACGAACACAGAAACATGCTATATCCCGTCCATTGTGCCAGCCTGGTGTGTTGGTGATATCCAAACAGGCGAATATCGCACAGACGACGTTGTCGGCGAAGAATATCAGCTTTTGGCGACAATTTGTGTTCAGGATAAAAACACCTGTGAACAAATGCGTCGCTATCAATTGCCATACAGCAAATTTGAGTGTGTTGGCAGAATGGTATTCCAGCATGAAAGCGAAACATCATATCTGACCCCTGATTACGAACTGGAATCAATAATAAAAAATAACGAAAACAGCCCAAGGTAAAAAATATGCACGAAATCAAATGTCCAAATTGTGGAAAAACATTCAGCACAGACGAAGCCGCCTATGCTGCGATTTTGAAACAAGTTCACAACAGTGAATTTGACAAAGCACTGGCCGAACGCATTGACCAGTTTAACCGTGAAAAGCAGGACGCACTGACTCTGGCTGCTGCCCAGGCAGAACAGGCCAAAACCACAGCCCTGGCACAACAACAAAAACAGATTTCTGAATTGAACATCAAGGTTCTAGAATTGGAAAAAGGCAAAGATCTGGCGGTTGCTCAGGCGATTGCAAAAATACAGTCAGACCTAGCTGACAAGGATAAAAAGATTGTCGAATTAAATGGTCTGATTGAAAGCACAAAACACAAAGGTGCTCTGGACGTTCAGTCGCTTAAAAATGAATACGAGGCAAAACTGCGTATCAAGGACGAAGAAATTGCTCTTCACAAAGATATGAAGACCAGAATGTCAACCAAGATGGTTGGCGAAACCTTGGAACAGCATTGCAGTATTGAATTTGAACGCCTGCGTGCCACTGCGTTCCAGCACGCAGAATTTGGCAAAGATAACGATGCAGCATCTGGCAGCAAGGGCGACTTTATCTTCCGTGATTTTGATGCCGATGGTAATGAATACATTTCAATTATGTTCGAAATGAAAAATGAATCTGATGCGACCACATCAAAACATAAAAACGAACACTTTTTCAAGGAATTAGACAAAGACCGCAACGAAAAGAAGTGTGAATATGCTGTTCTGGTATCACTTTTGGAACAAGACAACGAACTTTATAACAGTGGTATCGTCGATGTTTCGCATAAATACGACAAAATGTATGTAATTCGCCCACAGTGCTTTATTCCAATGATAACACTGTTACGTAATGCCGCACAGAAATCAATCGATTACAAGCGTGAAATAACACGTCTAGAACGTGCCAGCATTGATGTGTCGAATTTTGAAAATGCAATGAACGCCTTCAAAGACGGTTTTTCAAGAAATTGCAAAGATGCTGGCGACCGCTATGAAGAAGCGATAAAAAACATAGACGACATCATCAAAAAATTGGAAAAGACCAAAGATGCCTTGCGTTTATGGAACAAACATCTGGGAACAGCCGCAAATAAATTGGAAGATTTAACGATAAAAAAACTAACACGTGACAATCCGACAATGGCTGCTAAATTTGCTGCTGCCGCCACATCAGACGACTAAAGGCAGGGGGCAGGCATAAAAACATAACAACACGATTGACATTTTGTCTTTTGGTTGCATAATATTCCTTGTATCTAGAATATCAGGGGAATATCTAATGAACGAAACGCCACGTGTATCTGTTTTAATGCCTGCATACAATGCACAGAATTTTATTGGCCAGGCAATTGAATCTATATTGACCCAAACGTTTCGTAATTTTGAATTTATTATCATCAATGATGGGTCAACCGATAAAACCCCTGAAATAATTCAGTTTTATGCCGACAGGGATAAACGAATTAGGTTTATAAATAATCCGGAAAATCAGGGGCTAATTGCGGTCTTGAATCAGGGACTTGATATTTGCCGTGGGGAATATATTGCCCGTATGGACAGTGATGATATTTCTTTGCCTGGTCGTCTAGAAGCCCAGGTGAAATACATGGACTTTCATCCTGCGTGCGGTGTTCTTGGAACTTCCCAGGTTTTGTTTGGTGATATAAATCAACCTGTGTTTTATCAACCTGTTGTTCACATCCTGGACATAATGACTTATAACCCTGTTTCTCATCCAACAGTGATGTTTCGTAAATCTGTTATCGACGAACACAACATCCGTTATAACCCAGATTACAAACATTGCGAAGACCTAGAGCTCTGGACCCGAATGATTCATATAACCCAGATTCATAATTTGCAAACTATCTTTTTATATAATCGCATAACCGCAGGCAATGTTACTACTACACACTGGGAGCATCAGCAGAAATTGACCCAGAAAATACGTCAACAGGTCAAAGATTACATTTTGGGAAATCCAGAAGTTATAAGCCAGATTTTATCATCTTTACAAACTGAAAAACCACGTATTATGGTCGTAAGTTTAGATGTTGTCGCTTTGAATAAAAAATAGTTCACGCAAATCCGATATAATATTATTTTGATTTTCCTGTTTGGTTAAATCTTTGTTCAAATCAAATGTTGCTGTTCTGATAAGTGGGGACTCTGCATCGTTATCCATATTCAGATAATATTTATTTGCAATAGTGTTTTCTTCATCTGCTCGTGGATATAGTAATATTGCATTTTCAGACTGATGAATTTTGCAGTATGTTACAACCTGAAAAACGTCGGCTGTATCAAATCTAGATTTTGTTTTATACTTTGTATCCAACACTATTCCTGATGGAATCTCTTTGGTTTTTACAAACATATCAACGTATGTATTTCCATATTTGCGATCGTTTTCGATACAGCGTAATAAACGTCGTCCTCGTTGATACTCAATGGAATCGATTCCAATTTTATCCTTGTTTCTTTTTATAAATTCGAACACAAATTCTTCGAACAATATGTTCATATCCCACAACAGTGCGATATTTTCAATATTATTCTTGGACATATCCACAGACATTTGTCCGATAAACATTTTTGCCAACATCAATGGCACTTCAAAGCACTTTTGACTTCTGTTCAGCTGTATTTTTTCAACGTCAGAATATTTCAAATGTTTAAAAGAAATATCGGCATAGTTATTTACAATAAATCCTAAAATTTTCTTTGTTTTTGGATTTTTTGTAATGCTGCCCAGACATCTTGAAACGAATAAAAAAGTCTGATTTAATAAATTATCTTCGCTAAATTCGTCGAAGTTGCAGTAGAATTTGGCCTGGTTTGCACAGTTTTGTTTAATATGCTCCGTTAAATTTAATTTGCCACGCACGCACGCAATGTTTTCGGCTTGTCTAACATAGTTCTTTGGAACTGAATATTTCAACGAATTAAACAATGATTGTGCATAAAACAGCATCAGTGTTTCAATAAAATCAGCCTGCATTTGCCCCATCAGTGCAGAATCCATGCTGTTGACATTTAACTGCCGTGTCCAGCCCAACATAAAGATAAGATTTTTCAGTATTTGATCTCGATTGCTAGTGTCCTTGGCCAGCAGTTTAGGCAAGATTTCAATTTGTATATTTTTATACTTCAAAACCCCAACAAAATTTGTTGCCCTTATGCCATTTTGTTCAAGTTTGATAGCATCCTGTAATTTTTGCTTTGCCAAGAAACGTTCCAGACCGTCAGCGAATGCCGGTTTTTGCAAAGATTCTGCAATAATGTCCGGCATATCATCAAACTTGACATAGTCATATTCAAAGACGTTCAGACTTTGTCCCATAAGTTATTCCGCCTGTTCAGTTTGTTCTGCCAACTTGTTGATTGCTTCAACAAAACGATTGTTGTCAAAATTTTCAATTTTTTCGAACTGCCAAAATTCATCTTCTGAAATCAGATTTTTAACAGACTTGTCAGCGATATTGCGTTTGATCACAAAATCATTTCCCAACACAATTTTCAACTTGTCCCAATCGCCCCAGAAATATTCCTTCATCAGTGGCATAATTTCATTGAACCAAACATCTTTTAGCATTTGGACAGATTTACATTTTTTAAAGAAACTATGTCCAATCAAGTGGTCTTCGTCCAACAGAGCGTTTATTTTGTTGTTTAGTTCTTCAAAGACCGCCCGAACTTTGATTCCATCAATTTCTTGGTCAATCAGATTTGCATCTGGCAACACAGGTATAAACTTAAAGCGTCTTCGCAGTGCAATATCAATTGCCGCAATAGAACGGTCAGCGGTATTCATTGTTCCGATAATATACAGGTTTTGTGGCACACCAAAAGACTCCTGACTGTATGGCAACGTAATAGTTAGCTCTTCTTCTGCCCCGATGCGTTTGGTGCTTTCTATCAGTGTAATCAATTCTCCGAAAATCTTGGAAATATTTCCACGATTGATTTCATCAATCACCAAAACGTAATTTTTGTTCTGTGGTGCATCACCCGTGATTAAACTGTTCAAGACCTTTATATCGATGTCCTTTTTGTCTAATTCGTAAACAGACTGCATACTGAACTTTTTACCCTTAACAATAGCACTAACGGGTATGGTTTCATGTGAAATCCAGTTTACATTTCTAAAATGTTTATATTCGATATCCGCTTCTGGATTGAAAACATAGTCGCCCGTTATTTCTGCGATTGCAGCAATTTCACTTTTCCCGTTTGCGATTAAAACAATGTCGCCTGGTTTCATTTCACAACGCAGGAAATTCATCGCTGTTCTTGCAAAATTATCCAGTTTATTATCCTTGACCAGTTTTTCCACATCACGACGATTTTTCGCATTTGAAAAATCAATATCTCCGCCATAGTTGTTCGCAATCACACTATTTTCCATACAGAATTCAAATACGTCATTCTCTATTCCTGACCCCAAAGACATTTTGAATATGCGTGCATTTGCAGGGATTTCTTTTTTGCTGTATTTCTGATGGTCTGCCTTTGCATTTGCACGTTCTGCAATTTTTTTGAATATTCCGTCAACACGTCTGTATCCAAGGCTGGTTTCGTTGTCCAGAACAGGGCGAATTCCTTCCACAAAGTCTTCGTATGACATAGATTGGTGGAACGTTACAAATTCAACACGACCTTGCTTTTTCAAATCATTGAATTTTCCGTGCAGTTCATTATATCTTTCTTTTGAGATATTAAAGCCATAATCCCCACCATCATTTTCCAGGATTTCCATCGCCTTGATAATGGTAGAATATGTTTTTCCTGTTCCTGGTGCTCCATATAAAATTTGATTTAATGGTATTTGTGATGAATTTGTTTCTGGCATTTTGTTCCCCCGTGTTTTTTTATTGCCAATCGTGGTCATGGAATTCTCTTTGTCTGGTAATCCAATATCATCTCCAACAATCGTTTCAAATATGCCCAACGGCACCTTACATTCCCGTGCAAATACGGCGACCTCGCCAACTGTTGCATAGATGTCATCGTGCCAGGTCAGCCCCAGCATATCGCATGCACGTTTGAAATAATCCTTCGCATACCATGACGACATTTTTTTGATGTGAACAATACGTAAATATTTTCTAATCCATATTTGTTCATAAAATTTTTCGGGCAATCCCAGTTTGTTACACTTATTCTGAAAAGTCGTCCCCAGTTTTTTGTATTCTTCAACCGTTTTTAGTTCGTTGCGTTCGATTTCATCTGATGCAAAAACCAGAAAATCACGAATTTTTTCAGCGATTTTTCTTGCCTTGTTTATATCTATTGTGTCGCTTGCAAGTTTTTTTGCATCGGTTGGATTTTTTTTCCAATAATACCATTGGTTATTGTCTTTTGATATCAGGTATCCCAATTTTGCTTTTGGATAGCCCTGTATGTTGCCAAAAAAACGTGTCAAATTATCATCATATTCCAAGCGATGCATCATATCGTCCATGTTTCCATTTTGAAAACAAAGTCTGTTCAGCAAATCGGCTGGTTTCATATTTTTTAATTTGTCTGGGCCAAAATCTTTCAAGAATTCTGCACGATATTTTTTTATGCTCTTACTAGCGTCGTCATATTTTGCACGATTTGTTTTATACAGCTGAATTATTTGATTTTTGACTTCCAGATTGGCCATATTCCCACCTTTGTAAACGCATTTCAGTCTGGATTATAGTCATATTAAAATATTATCACAAGTAAATAAAAACACCTGTCGCCCATGGGGTTGCTATCGCACTTGTTGATATTGCATTGCAATCAGGTCTTTTACCTTTTTGATAACATCCTTCATACCGTCTGTGTTTTCGATGTATGGTATAACCAGGGCGTCCTTGATTAACGGACTTGGTGGCAACCAGGACGGAACACAATTTCCATATCCATGGTGATCGTCCGAATAACTATAAAAAAGAAATTTTTCACGAATATTCCATTTATTTCGTTCCCACTCTGAAAAAACCAATCGTCGCAACATTGACGGATGTGCCAAACAGAACAACAATTTTTCTGGATAAATTATATCGGTTGTATCCTTGATTTTTATATATGTTTCATAGAAATCATAATCATCTTCTGCCTGCATGCTGAACTTGTTCGTAGCAAATGCGATTGTAATTTCTGTTTGGATATTTGCCATTTCCAACGCATCAATAATTTGATATACGGTGTATCCTCGTTTCAATACATCTGCCACAGGCACCTCGCGATGAAATGTTCCGACAATTATGACTTTTTGAATCCGTGCGGGCAGGGCGTGTGCCACCGAGGTGTTGATACGTCGCATACAGTCAGGCACCCCCGATAAATATCGACCAATGTTCACAGAACTGCCTGCAATATCATACTTTGATTGCATTTCATAGTGCTGTTGTAATTCTTCTTTCGATGGTAAATCAAGGATATGCATTTCTTTTAATTGTTTTAGACCCTCAAACCACCCAGATTTCGCCAGATTTAGTGCCTCGTCAAACGACCAGGTTAGCGTCATGTTGTGCCGTCTTGTTGATTGTGCCTGTGAAGACCTTCGGTTTTCATGTCCTTTCCAATCTATGTATTCCAAGAACTGTTCCCAGTCAAAAAATTTCTGTAATCGTGGATAATCATATTTTTCAGTTTTTACAACACGTGGTTCTTTTTTCGCAACTTTGTCGCCAGTGTTGCCTGAACCAGACCGTGGGATATAAAAGTCCCCCGCCGCCTCCATTGAACCAATATGTTCGGTAATCCACGCCATAATTATTATCTGGTATTTCTGCGAATTTTTTCTATATCGGCTGCGTTCATTCCCTTGAATACAACCATTTTTTCAACTACATCACGTGGCACGCCAGCATTTAATAGCCTTTCGCCATGCAGCACAGCACGAGTTCCCACAACCGCCTTCATATCCAATAGGTTTACAGCATTACGAACGCTGTGAACCCAATCCAGCCATTCTTTATTTGCACACAATCTATTTTCCAGATTGATATCATAGTCAGTCCAAATCATCACAAATCTGTCCAGCGTTGCAGCGTCCAGCGGATTGCGACCAATGTATTTGATATTTGCACCTGTTCCGTATGTATTGCCACTGGCTGCCATTATAAAGCGTGGATGCTTATCAACAATTTTGTCTGGGAAAGCATATTTATCTTGGCTCATTGCGTTGTTGATTACTGTCAAGACATTTGGATTACCCGCATCAATTTCTTCGAAACTGAAAATGCCACCGTTTTCATATGCCTTACGAAAGATTGTAGGAACATATTTTCCATTTGCATCATTGTATCCGATGATATTATAGTCGCTGGTCAGCGAATTTACAGACAACGGATAAAAAGGCAACTCCATTGCGGTTGCAATTTGCTGTAATATTGTGCTTTTTCCACTGCCAGCTGGACCAACCAAAAACGGCGAACAGCCTGCTAAAATCGCACGGTATGTCGTTTCAAAAGATGCGTGTTGTGCATTAAAATCGACATCAGGATTTAATCCTAAACTTTTTCGCACTTGTGCATCGTTCACCTGACCCAGCATTTGTCTAGCCACGCCCACGCCGTCCATCAGCTGTTGAATTTCAGTGTTTATCTGTTTTTTCTTTTGTTTTGAACGGATTACAAAGTCTAATAAATTGTCCAGTTCCCCACTTTTATACAGCTTGTAAACTTGGGAAAATTCACTAAAGAAACCCATATTATAACCTTATTTGTATGTATTTTTTTGCTGATGATAGCACTGTAAAACAAATTGTCAATGTTTGCTGTTTTTGCTTTACATTGTATCAATTTTTGTTAGGATTATAAATGTGGTATCCATTCCACGATAAAAACTCTCAAAACTTCAACAAAAATTTCACGTGCACAGCACTGTTGCACGACAGGTTGTGTTCTGAAATACATAACTAAAAAGGCTAAAGATGTCAGAAAATATTTTTTCAGCATTATGCTTTGCAGCAAATGCACACAGTGGTCAATATCGCAAATCTACTAATATTCCATACCTGGTTCACCCGATTACGGCGATGCGTCATTTGATACGATATGGTGCCAGTTCTGATGCTGTTGCGGCGGCAATTTTGCACGATACTTTGGAAGATACACCTACTACAGCATCTGATTTACGTTCTGCATTTGGCGACCGCATAACAGAACTGATAATTGGTGCATCTGAACCAGACAAAACCTTGTCATGGCAAGAACGCAAAGAGCACACTATCAAACAGTTGTCTCAGGTTAGTGATATTGATCAACTGATGGTGATTTGTGCAGATAAGTTGAGTAATATATCGGACATTGCTGCTGATTATCAATCCTTGGGAGATGTGGTCTGGGAACGATTTGGTCGTGGTTATGAACATCAAAAATGGTATTATCGCAGTTTGGCGGAAGTGTTTGCTCGTCACATATCTAAATCCGGCATTTTTAGTGAATTTATCGACATCGTCAACCAGGTATTTGTGGATTAGTCTGTTCAGCTCTCTTGAACAAAGGGTGGGCAAGAGAGAAACAAGGCAATATGATTTAAACGAAGACATGTTTGAAGACATACGGATTAACAGGTTAAATGGCAAATAAACTGCGCAGAAAAAGTGGCGGATTTCTGCAGGTTGTAGCGAGTCGTTTTTGTGTAAAAATCACATTGTGATGACAGCGTGTGCTTTTCGGGATAGAACTGATGTCTTGTGTGATTTGATTTTCTGAAAGCCAAGCACAGCAAGGCTTACAGCCTAGGTACCCCTACCTGTGAAATCAACGATGATATCTATCAGATTTCTATAGCTGAACCAGTTGCATAACACAATGAATTTACATAGAAATTTTTATTTCAAAAACGCAATGTATTATTTTTGTCCAAAAATGGATAAAACATGGATTGTAGCCGAAATGTCAGTATGCTTAACTTGCTTTTATATGAATAATTTAGTAGCCTTTTGTGTAAAGGAACCGGTGTGAAAGTAACTGCTGCAATTTTTAGAAATGGCGATAATGTTCTGCTGATGCGACGGGCGGCTGACCAACCTTTGGCGGGCGAATGGGAATATCCTGGTGGCAAGTTTGAAGATGGCGAAGACGGACCAACATGCCTGCACAGGGAACTCTACGAAGAATTGGGAATAGACGCAGAAATTGGCGACCTGATTACCATTGCAAAACATACAACGGATTCGGGTAAGATTATTGAACTTCATACATACGAAATCACATCCTACACAGGCGAAATCCAACTGCGCGTCCACGACGATATGCATTGGGTGCCAGTCCAGGACTTACCCTCCCACCCACAACTCCTCGCCGACCAAATCGTATCTAAAACACTACAAGCCATGGGGAAGTAAAACGCGTTTTTTCTGTGGAAAAAATCATACAAACTTTGCTATGATCATCAAAACAAGGAAGGTAAATATGAGTTTAGCATCAAACATAAATGAAAAAGCGAATTTAATTTGGGCAATCGCAGACAAATTAACAGGGCCATTCAAACCTCATGAATATGGCGAGGTTATATTACCTTTGATGGTAATCCGTCGCTTTGACTGTATCTTACAAGATACAAAACAGGCGGTTTTGAATGCAAATAAATCAATCCCAGATGGCCCGATGAAACATGCGCTGCTGTGCGATGCGTCCAAGCATTCGTTTTATAATGTCAGTGATTTTACCTTCCCGCGTTTGATGGATGCCCCGGAACATATCGCAGAAAATTTTGCCGCATATATCGCAGGTTTTTCTGAAAACATTCGTGACATTATTGATAATTTTAAGTTTCAAAATATAATTGAGCGTTTGGTTGAAAACGACCTGTTGTATATCATCATAGAAGAGTTTTGCTCGCCCAAGGCCGATTTGCACCCATCAAAAATCAGTAATTTGGAAATGGGATACATTTTTGAAGAGGTTATACGTCGTTTTTCGGAATCACATAACGAAGACGCTGGGCAACATTATACCCCACGTGAAGTTATTGAATTGATGGTAAATATTTTGTTTGAAAACGATGATGAGTTTTTAACGGGTAATGTTGCAAAAACCTTGTATGACCCGACGGTGGGAACAGGCGGTATGTTATCCGAGGCGCAAGAATATCTGCAATCAATGAATCCTGATGCAAAATTGGTATGTTATGGCCAGGAAATAAACCCACAAACATATGCGATTTGCAAGGGGGATATGCTGATCAAGGGCAATGATGCAGACAATATCAGACGCGGAAATACATTGTCCGATGATAAGTTTGAAGGCGACAAATTTGATTATATTTTATCAAATCCGCCGTTCGGTCGTGAATGGAAAAAAGAAAAAGATGATGTTGAAAAAGAAGCAAAATTGGGGCATGCCGGTCGTTTTGGGGCCGGATTACCACCGATCAGCGACAGTCAAATGTTGTTCCTGCAAGTATGTGCCGCAAAATTACGTGACCAAGGTGGACGTGCGTGCGTTGTTCAAAACGGCTCGCCGTTGTTCAGTGGTGATGCCGGCAGCGGTTCATCAGAAATCCGTCGCTATTTGCTGGAACATGATTGGGTAGAAGCGATTATCGCATTACCAAATGATTTGTTTTATAACACGCCAATTGCGACATATATCTGGGTTTTATCAAACCGCAAGGCATCATACCGACAGCACAAGGTGCAGCTAATTGATGCCAGCCAAATGTATGAAAAACGTCGCAAAGCATTGGGAAATAAACGCAACGATATCCCACAATCTGCCATTGATGAAATAACGCGTATTTACGGTGAATTCAAAGAAACAGAAATCAGCAAGATATTCAATACAGATGAATTCGGATATCGCAAGATTGTTGTTGAACGTCCATTGCGTGATGAAAACGGTGATGTTGTTTTGAAGAAAGGTAAACCGGTTGCCGACCCAAAGTTACGCGACACAGAAAACATCCCATTGACCGAAGATATTCAGACGTATTTTGAGCGCGAGGTTTTGCCATTTGCACCCGATGCATGGATTGATGAATCCAAGACAAAAATCGGATACGAAATACCATTTACGCGCTATTTCTATAAATACACCCCGCCACGCAAATCAGAAGACATCATGGCGGAAATAATGACATTGGAATCTGAATTGGATGCACTGTTGAAAGGGGTGTCCAAATGAGAGAAATGAAAGACAGCGGTATTGAATGGATTGGGGATATTCCTGCGAATAAGAATATAGTTAGGAACAAGTATTATGTATCTTATACAAAGGGGAAAAATCCGATATCTCTTAATTCAGAAGGATTCGGCAAACCATATATCGGGGCATCTGATTTAGATACGTTAAATAACACTTATGAAAATTATACTACCGACGAGTATATTCCAGAATGCACGAAAGATGACATTCTTGTTTTGTGGGATGGTGCTAGAGCGGGATTGTTAGGAACTAATAAAATAGGTTGTATTTCATCAACCATTGTAAAGCTTGAAGTTATTCCTGAAGTAATCTATACACATTTCTTTTTCTGGTACTTGAAGGGATTTGAGAAATTTTTATCCGATATGGTTACAGGAACAACGATTCCTCATATGAATAGAAGATATATAGAGGATATACAATTTATAGACTTTTCATTACACCAACAACAAGCCATTGCGGATTATTTGGATGGGGAATGTGCACGAATTGATGGCATTGTTACAACCCAGCGCCAGATAATTGAACGCCTGAAGGAATACAAAAAGTCAGTTATTACCGAGACGGTTACACGTGGTCTGAACCCCGATGCGCCAATGAAAGACAGCGGCATTGAATGGATAGGCAAAATACCGGAACATTGGGAAGTAAAAAAAATAAAGTATTTATTTCAACTTAGGGATGAACGAAATTATCTTCCATTAGAACAAGTCAATTTGATTTCTTTATACACAGACAAAGGTGTTTTACAACATGCTGACATAGAAGAAACCACAGGGAATAAGGCACAAAATGCAGATGGATACAAACTCGTTTATGAAGGAGATATTATCGTAAATATTATTTTATGTTGGATGGGTGCTATAGGGTTTTCTGCTTACAATGGCGTTACTAGTCCTGCTTATGATATTTATAAACCTTTACCAAAAACTAATAGTAAATATTATCACTATTTGTTTAGAACATCGTTGTTTTCCGGAGAGTGTTACAAAGTTGGTAGAGGAATAATGTTGATGAGATGGAGAACATATTCAGACCAATTCAAATCAATTTATGTTTCTGTTCCGCCAATAGAAGAACAACAAGAGATAGCAGATTATCTTGACCGTAAATGTAGTGAAATCGATAGCATTATTGAAAAGCGTGAGCGGATGATAGAACTGATGACGGAATATAAAAAATCACTGATATACGAATGTGTTACCGGCAAAAAGGAAATAGTTGATGTCGTGGAATGATTTCTTTTCTTCACAGTTGTTTGGGGTTATTATTGGGGCGCTGATGACCGGTGGTTTTACGTGGCTATTGGATTGCCTGCGATACAAACGCGAACGCAAGGCACATATTCAACAAAAACGCGAAGAATTATATATTCAAGTATGTCATGTGTTGATGGAACATGATAAATACTGTCGCGACCACGAATGGCCTAAACAGTGCAAAGAAATGTTCAATGAATTACAGGGCAAAATGCTGATATATGCATCCAAAAAGATTTACAAACAATATTATACATTAGATACTGAAATTTGTTCTGTTTATGCTAAAATGAAATCCAAGAAACAACGTGAAGAAATGTCAAACCAAATCGCAGACAAGGTAGAGGCATTTGCATCAGAAATGCGTAAAGAACTTGGTATAAAAGGAGTGTTATAATGGCCGGCGATAACCTGAGAGAAATCAATTTAGAAGCAGCAATAGAAGAATCTTTGCTTACAGAGGGCGGTTATGAACGTGGTGACGCCAAGGTGTTTAATGCTGTAAATGCGCTGGATGAGCAAACTTTGCTAAAATTTATACAGACCAGCCAACCAAAAGCCTGGAAAAAATATACTTTGATATATCCTGCTAACCCAGATCAATGTTTTATTGATCGTGTATGCAAGGTTATTCGTGAACGTGGCCTTCTGGACGTGTTGCGCAAGGGGTTCAAGGATCGCGGTATTGAGTTTAAATTGATGTTTAAGCGCCCAACCAATACATTAAATCCGGATTTGATAACACAATATAACCAAAATATCTTACAGTGTATGCGCCAGGTTCATCATTCTGTTTCGCGACCAAATGACAGTGTGGATATTATGTTGTTGCTGAACGGGATACCGGTTGTTTCAATGGAACTGAAAAACCAATTTACAGGCCAAGATGTAACCAATGCGATTGATCAATACAAGTTTGATAGATCTGGTGCAGACGCCGCATTTGAATTCAAGCGTCGTGTTTTGGTGCATTTTGCGGTTGATTTATACAATGTGTTTATGACAACAAAATTAAATGGTGCAAAAACATTCTTTTTGCCGTTTAATCAGGGATCAAATGGCGCAGGCAATGTTGGTGGACGGGGAAATCCAGCCAATCTGAATGGATTTACAACAGATTATTTATGGAAAAACATTCTGCAGCGCGATCGATTGTTGGAAATTATTGAAAAATACATTCATCTGGAAGTAATACGTGATAAGAAAACAAAGAAAGTTACCAAGGAAACAATGATATTTCCACGTTATCACCAATTGGATGTTGTGACAAAACTGATAGAAGATGTCCAAAAGAACGGTTCAGGTCACAGTTATTTGATTCAGCACTCTGCAGGTTCTGGAAAATCTAACTCTATTGCATGGTTAACGCATCGGTTATCCAGTTTGGCGGATGCAGAATCCAATCGTATATTTAATTCTGTAATTGTTTTGACGGATAGACGTGTCTTGGATGGCCAATTACGCGATACAATCAGTCAGTTTGACCATGTTGAAGGTACTTTGGAAGCTATTACAGAAGGTTCTGCACAGTTAAAAGAAGCGATTAACGACGGAAAACACATAATTATATCTACGTTGCAAAAGTTTCCGTACATTTACAATGAATTACAAAAGACAGATAAAAAGTTTGCTGTCATAATTGACGAAGCACACTCGTCCCAATCAGGCAAGGCCGCATCAACTGTTATTGCAGGTTTGGGGGATACAGAAGCGGCACTGGCAGAACAGGCGGCTATTGAAGCACAAGCAGAAGGTGATGTTACTGACGGGTACGATGAACTGGATAAAGTATTAGCAGGCCAAGGTCAGCACGATAACTTGTCTTTCTTTGCTTTTACCGCTACGCCAAAGGCAAAAACACTGAATAGATTTGGAACCAAACAGGCGGATGGCAAATATGTGCCTTTCCATGTTTATTCAATGCGTCAGGCGATTGAAGAAGGCTTTATTTTGGATGTTTTGCGCAATTATACGACATATAGCACATATTATAAGCTAATGAAAAATATACCTGACGATCCACAGCTTGAAACGTCTAAAGGGGCAAAGGCGGTACGTAGATTCCAAACCTTACATCCTCATAATATAGCCCAGAAAACCCAGATAATGATCGAGCATTTTCGCGATGTGACAAAGAATAAGATCGATGGACGCGCAAAAGCTATGGTTGTTTCTTCGTCTCGGCTGCAGGCATTAAAATACTATCAAGCATTTAAAAAGTATATTGCCGAACATGGATACACGGATGTAGATGTCTTGATTGCTTTTTCTGGTGAATTAACAGTAGATGGGCAAAAATATACAGAAGAAGGTTTGAATATTGCAAAAGATGGCAAAACGCGTATCAAAGAAAAACAGCTTCCTGAATATTTTAAGCAAGACTTTAATGTATTGATTGTTGCAGACAAATATCAAACAGGATTTGATGAACCGTTATTGCATACAATGTTTGTTGATAAAAAACTGAACGACGTAAAGGCAGTGCAAACATTATCTCGTTTAAATCGTACAACCGCAGGCAAAACAGATACTTTTGTGCTAGACTTTGTTAATACGGCGGAAGACATTCAAAAATCATTCCAGCAATATTATCAGGCAACATTTCTCACTGAAGAAGTTGATCCAAATGAATTGTATAAATTACAGGCTGTGTTGGATGGAAAAGCGGTTTATACGCCACAAGAAGTCGAAAATTTTGCTTCTATATTCTTTGCGGACAAGCAAAGCAAAACAGACCTTGGTAAATTATCAAGCATTCTAAAGCCGGCACAAGACAGGTTCATTGCGCTGGATCAACAGCAAAAGGATGAGTTCAGAAGTGTTTTGAATAATTTTATCCGCATGTACAGCTTTGTCGCCCAAATTGTACGTTTGTTTGATCGTGATTTGCAGAAGTTCTATGTGTTTGCGTCGTTCTTGATAAAAGTACTAAGAAATGAAAAAACGGAAAATCCAAAATTGGACGACAAACTAGTGCTAGAATATTATAAACTGGTAAAAACACACGAAGGGGATATTGCCTTAAAACAGGAAGATGGCGGAACCGTACCGCCAAAGGGTGGAACGGCAACTACCAAGAAAGAGAAGGCGCCATTATCAGCGATTATTGATAAGTTTAATGAACGTTTTGGAACTGATTTTTCTGGTGTTGATAAGGTGCTGGAACAAGTTATGGACGTTCTTAGCAAGGACGCAATGCTATCAGAAGCAGCAAAAACAGATAACAGAACATTGTTTGACGGTTTGATGCCAGAACGCTTTAATAAAGCAATGATTGACAGATATAATCAAAACGACCGTTTCTTCAAGGAAATCTTCTCGGATGAAGAGAAATTAGAGTTCCTGAAGCATTTATTGTTTGAAGAAGCCTATCGTTCTATGTCCGCCAAAAAGAAAAAATAGAATAAAAGGATGTTCTTATGCCTGAAATAAGTGTCCAAATTGTGGGAAAACATTTACGGTTGATGAATCTGGCTATGCTGCCATTGTAGCCCAGGTTAGAGATGGAGAATTTCATAAGTCTATTGACGAGCGCCTAAAACAGTTCGAAAAAGAAAAAGCAAACGAGTTAAAACTTGCTGAAACCACCGCGAAAATGGAAAAAGAACAATCCGAGGCACAATTAAAGCAACAGATTGAACAGCTGAAGGCCAAGCTGGATTCTAATGAAAAGGATATTGCTATTGCGGTAAATAAAGCGATGCAGCAGTCAAGTGAAGTGTTGGCTGAAAAAGATAAAAAAATAATGGAGTTGCAAAACAGTCTATATAATTCTGAAAAAGATAAACTGTTAACAGAAGAATCCTTGAAGAATCAATTCGCTGCTACAATTAAGGAAAAAGATGCGGAAATCGCATTCTATAAAGACATGAAAACAAAAATGTCTACCAAAATGGTCGGTGAAAGCTTAGAACAGCATTGCGATGTTGAATTCAACAGATTGCGCCAAACTGCATTCCCAAATGCATATTTTGAAAAAGATAATGATGCGAAAACTGGCAGCAAGGGTGACTTTATTTTTAGAGACTATGTTGATGGGACTGAATATATATTCATTATGTTTGAAATGAAAAACGAAATGGATACGACAGCCACAAAACATAAAAACGAAGACTTTTTCAAAGAATTGGATAAAGATCGTCGGGAAAAAGGCTGTGAATACGCAGTATTGGTATCCTTGCTAGAAGCGGATAACGAATTGTATAATGGTGGTATTGTCGATGTGTCGCACAAATACGACAAAATGTATGTTGTGCGTCCACAATGCTTTATACCAATTATAACACTGTTACGTAATGCCGCATTAAATTCTGTTCAATATAAACGTCAGATTGCAGAGTATAAACAGACGAACATCGATGTATCAAACTTCGAAAAAGAAATGAACGAATTTAAAGAAAAATTCGGAAGGAATTATGCGCTGGCGAGTGATAAGTTCAAAAAGGCGATTGATGAAATTGATAAAACAATCGACCATCTGCAAAAAACAAAAGAGGCACTGCTAGGGTCTGAAAACAATCTGCGTTTGGCAAATGATAAAGCCCAGGACTTATCAATCAAACGCCTGACAAAAAACAACCCGACAATGACCAAAGCGTTTGAAGATTTGAAAGAGGAGTAAAATTGTGTATTTACATTCTTTAAAAATAAAAGGGTTCAGAAAAATATCTAATGCTGAAATAATATTTTCACCAAATACTACATTTTTAATTGGTGCCAATAATGCTGGAAAAAGCAGTGTGTTCGCAGCATTAAAGTTGTTTTTGTCTGCTAATAAAACTACGGCAGAAGATGATTTTTGTAGAGAAAACAGCGAATGTTTGCCTAGTGATATAATTGAGTTGGAAGGAGAATTTAGAGGAGTGAATCCCGAAGTTATTTCTAATCCAAGTTGGAAAGGTTTTAATGCTAGACGAGTGTTGAAATATGCCAAAGATGACGGAACATATGATTATAGAATTTTTTACAAGAGAGTGTTTCATAGAGGAGGATCAAGCACCTTTTATATGCGAGAATTTAGCGCCGTTCCTAAACAAGAATATGCTAATGCTAGAACCTGGCGTAATTTAATTGAGAATGGATTAGATAGATTTTTAATTCATGTAGAAGACGATAAATTAGATGATCCTATATATAAAACAACAAGAAACTCTGTAAAAAACCCCGTAGATGAACTGTATGATATGGATGCGTTTTGGAATATTGATACAGACAGTGAGGATAATTTAGATTGGAAAGAAAATCCTGGCGGTTTCGCATCAAACGTTATTTCGAAATTGCCAAAAATTTTGCTTATCCCTCCTCATGATGATATTGATGAATATGGCGAAAAGAAGGGGACTTTATATGATCTTTTAAACGAAATATTTGATGAAATAAAATCTGTTTCAGACAATTATCGTAATGCCCAACATTATTTATCATTATTGGCAAACGAATTTTCCTCTACTGATTCTAGTTCTCCATTAAGAGAGTTAATTGGCAATTTGAATAGTGTTATTGGTGGTGTTTTCCCAGGAGCAAAACTTGAAGCCACCACCACTTTTGATTATGACAATGCTTTGACACCAAAGTACAATATACGTTTGGGGAGTAATATCAGTACAAAACCAGAATACCAGGGAACAGGTCAGGTTAGAGCCGCAGTGTTTGGTTTGTTAAAATATAAAGAATCTCATGATAAAGAAAAAGGTAGAACAGAAAAAGATTTAATAATAGCATTTGAAGAACCTGAATTGTATTTGCATCCTCATGCGGCCTATTTAATGAAAGAAGTTATCTATAAATTATCCGAAAGTTGCCAAATGGTATGTTCAACACATTCTCCGTATATGATAGACTTATCAAAAGATAGAGAACAGATATTAAATAGGTTATCAGTAATTCGTGATGAATATGATATTGAACAAACAAAAATTGAAGCATTCAACTTATCTCCTACGTACGAAACCTTACAAGATGATGAGAAATCGTATCTAAAAATGTTATTAAAAATAGACAGTGAAATAGCAAAAGTGTTTTTTGGACAAAAAATACTCATCGTAGAAGGGGACACGGAAGAAATTGTATTGAAGAAAGTTTTATCATTACTTGAGGAAGATAAACGTAACAAGATAGTAGCGTCATGGACAATAGTAAAGGCTAGAGGTAAGCCTGTGATCATATCTTTAGTCAAATATTTAAGAGCAATGGGCTTTAGTGAGATAACAGTAATGCACGATAGCGACAATTCGAATGACAGAGCTATGGTATTTAACCAACCAATAAAAGATGTAGTCGGAAACGATGAACGTGTTGTTGTGTTAAATGGATGTATAGAAGAAGAGCTAGGGTATCAGGCTCCTGCAATAGATAAACCTTTTAAAGCGTTTTGCAAAGCGAATGAATGGCATGAATATACAGACGTGCCTGAATCATTTAGGTTAAAACTAGAACAAATATTCGGCTTAGAACATTTATAAAACCCTTGTATATTTGTAATGGCCTTTTATGTATTTGTTATGATAGGTCCCTTTGGAGTCGGTCTTCATTAAATTTAAGAATTCTGTTTCTGGTACACCAAAGTATTGATATACGCTCTGGCTCTTAAATTCAATTTCTAAACCCCCATTTGCAAACCCAATAGTTGCAATATTGCTTGATTCAACTGGAATTCTATGCATAAATGCTCCTTTTTTTAAGAATTTTAGCTAAAATTTTGTAAAAAGCTATGTTTTTATACATTATGATATTACACTAATGTTTTTATTGGTGTGTTTGTTAAAATACAAGAAATTTAATATGGTGACGTTAAACAGGCAACGAGGATCCAGTCACACAGTGGGTAGCAATAATTGCTTGTGTTCACAAGAATAACGAATAAAATATAATAGAACTTACTGATTATTTGCAGAGCAAAAAAATCTAGATGTCAGGAGAGCATAATGATCAAACTTAATACATTGGAAGAAATACGTGATTTAAGAACCGTTTGGCCAAAAGAAGCATTGGACTTTACGCCGTGGTTGGCCAAAGAAGAGAATATGCTTTTGCTTGCAAATACGGTTGGTATTGATATTTCTGTAAACGAAACGGAAGCACCAGTAGGTGGATATCGTGCAGATATTTATGCATATGAAACAGGAACGGACCGAAAGATCATTATAGAAAACCAATTAGAAGACACAAATCATGAACATTTGGGCAAGTTAATAACCTATGCTTCTGGCAAAGGTGCCGATATTGTGATTTGGGTTGTAAAACATGCGAGAGATGAGCATAGATCAGCTGTAGAGTGGCTTAACAATCACACTGATAAAGATATTAACTTTTTTCTTTGTGAGATAAAGTTGTATAAAATCGGCTCGTCTGAACCTGCTGTTAAGTTTGAGATTGTCGAACAGCCAAACGACTGGTCTAAGGAAATGAAAAAGCATAGTGGTTCTAGTGAAACGGAACAAAAACGTTACGATTATTGGGTAGATTTTCAGGAATATGCTTTCAAAAATGAGTCTTTTGCAAATAATTTTAATCGCAGAAAGCCATCATTTGATCATTGGAAAGATTTTAGCATAGGGGTTTCTGGTGCTTGGCTGGCCGTTTCCCTGATACACAAACGAAATGAATTAGATGTAGAATTATACATTGCGGACGATAAAGATCTGTTTAATTCACTGTTTCAGCATAAGGATGAGATAGAAGCTGAAACGGGACTGAAATTTGATTGGAAAGGTCTGCCAAATAAGAAGGGATGCAGAATAGTGACCGCTAAAAAGGCAGATCTAGCAAACAAAGATCTGTGGCCTGAACAATTTAACTGGTTGATAGACACTATGCTTAAAATGAAAAAAGCATTCAAAAAGTATTTATAAAGCAGCACTTTAATTAAGAAAAATTAGATATAAATTCCATATTTTCAAAATATGAATGTCTAAAGTGTTCTAAATCAAAAGCCGAGGCTGTGTCAATGTTTGGCTCTGGCTCAACCCATTTAGGCTCTCGGTTAAGCTTGATGGATACAGCAATACGGCCATTGTTATCAATGGGATTTTTATTCCCCATGTTGTCGTAATCGACGATCCATTCCAGTGGTGACTGTTGATTAGCGCAAACTTTGAAAAAACGGTCTACATTATCTCTAATAACTAATTTTCCCATATTTTTATATGTTGCTTCAGAATATATAGAAGAAAAACCTTGAAGGTTTGGAATTACAGGTATGATTACCTCTTTCTTAGTGTCTTCAAATTTTTTATTGGCGTTTTCTCCAAACACAATATATGCATATGATTTTTTATCATTTTTTGAGAATATTTTATGTAAAACCCCACCGTATTGACCATAGATAAAATCATTTGTTTTTAGGTGATTATATACTTGAATGTCAAATTCATGTAAACAAACCAGCAATGTTACTAAATCGGGCGAATAAAATTCATTTATAGATGCGATATGTTTGGAAAATAAAACCAATCGGTCAAAAATTTGTTCCATTTGTCGCAAATTGAATTTGAACCAAATGCTATAATACGTAAAATAATTTATTATAATATTTTCACATGTTTGGTGTTGGTTATATGTGTCGGCTTGTTTTATAAACTCATTTAAGTTTTCTCCAAAAAAAGTTTGGTTAATATAATCTCTATATTTGTCTCTCCTGATTTTGAATAACAAATCCTTTTTATTCTCTTGAATGCGCTGTATAATATTTGGCATATCTGACCTGCTATATAAATATTCCGTAAATTTTGCTTTGTCGGGTTTGGGCAAGACAAAAGAATTATTTATAAATTTGCGCTTATAGCCGTCAAAATTCTTTGTGCCATACAGGGTTTCTACCGAGCTTTTAAGCTGATCCTCATCGATTGCCAAAACAAATACGAATCCGGGGATATCAAAGAAATGTTTGAGTATTTCAAGTGTTTTAACTGCATAGTCTGGACGACAACGATCTAGTTCATCAATAATGATAATGATCGGTTTGTTAATACGTTTCGCCCAAGCAGATAGAAAGTTTTTGGTTTTGTGTAGCTGTGCTTCATACTCCAAATAAGAGTTGTACAACTTACTTTTAGAAGGTTTTAGTTGCTTGTATAATCTAACGATCTTATCGATGTTAAAGCCAAAGTATTTTAGAAAACGTTTGAAAAGCCATGTTGTTATATTGATGCTGATTTTTAGCTTGTTTGACATCCATATACGAAATTTATTATTTTTTATATAAACATCCTGCAATTTAATCAGCAAAGGGATCAATGGATTATCATAAAAATCCATTTTCCATATATTTAGCATGCTTACAGGAACATCGTCTTGCTCCAAGATGTCTGCCAGTCTTTCGCAAAAAAATGTTTTTCCAACACCAAATTCAGCAGAAATGGAATAAACTTTTGATGTCCCATTTTCTACGTATTTTTCCTGCTTTAAAATATTGGCAAAGCTTGTAACGTGCTGCTTTATACCAAGTTTGTCTTTCAACCAAATATCTTCATTTTTAATAGTTTCGCTTTTTGCCATGTTATGATCCGTATCTTTAAATTATTTTGTTTAAAACATAGCAAAATTCAAACAATTACGCAACATGATATAGGGATAAAAACTTTCTTGCGTATTCCTATCTATTTCACTAGCTATTCCATTTTTTGTTGGCATTGTTGTGTTGAAAAAGCAAGAGGTGCGACATGACAACAATAAACAAGCAACACGGATTCTATGGTGCGCTGGCGGCACATTATGGCAACCCAGACCACCAAAACGCAATCTGGGACATCACGGTTAAACGCCTGGGGCAAATTTGCCCCGAAAAGTCCGCCGATGAAATCCTGGAATTTCTGAACGGTCGCGCCAGACGACACCTGGCCGACGAGATATTCGACGGCCCCGGTACCCTGAGTTATGGGGTGGCGATGCTGCGCGTGGCAATGCTGAACAAACTAAAAATGGCCAAGTGGTGGGCGTATCACACCGGTGCAACGCCACGCCCAATCATGGTGGACAAGCGCATGCTGTACCGGTCCGCAATCAATAACGAAATGCGCAACCGCCGCATCCGCAAATTGGTGGACGGTGCGCTGGCCTGTGCCCAGGACGACGTATGGCAGACACCAGAAATGTGGTTAAAATCAGATCTGACGGGGCTGGACGAACTGGAAATGATGTGGACACAGATTCAGCAAGAACTTAAAACCAAAGGCACAGCACATGGAAACGATTGATGCGCTGGAACAGAAACTGTACGCCGCCCGGCGGGGTGTGCCGGGGGCGAGATATCAAACAGACCTGGTCATCGACCTGAGCGGGCCGGCGGGCAATATCTTCTATCTTATGGGCGTGTGTAATCGCCTGGTGCGCGAACTGGGATTGTCAGAACAGCTAAAACGCGAATATGAAATAGAAATCAACTCTGCGGATGACTATCAATCCCGCCTGACCATCATGCAAAAATGGTTTGGGATTGTGTTTGTGGAATAAGAAACCACATAGATTGATTTATCGATTATTTTGTACTAAACTTCTGATCAACAGGGGAATAGCAATGATAGAAATGAAAGCGAAAGATAAAGAGGAATTAGAAAAGATAGTTTCTATCTTGCTTAACAAGTCAATAAGCGCATATATTGATAGCTACATTTATCTAACATCGTACAATCAAGAGATAAATACAAATCAACATACTTTTGTATTCAGATACAGTTTTTATGCTATTCAGCAGCGACTGATTATTTCAGTTAAAAAGCTACTTGAGCCCGCAAAGACAGATAAAATTACTATGTTTTCCATAGGTAAAATTATAGAACGTCCGGATTTTTGCGATAATCTTTACGATAAAAACGGCATAAAGTATATTTATACAGATAGATTAAATCTTATTTTTAACTCAGTTCATGCTAAAAGACTAAAGAATACACGAGATATTTTTTGTCACAACTTATGCAATGAAAGTAAAGAACCAGTGTGTTATTGCAAAGATTTTATGAACGTCTTGCAAGAATGCTTAAATATATTATTAGATGTCCGAGAACAGGTGCTTGGCTTAACAGATATAAACTTCCAGCAAATAAAAGATCTTGCTTTAAAAATTGCGGAAGACTATTGGAGCTGTATAAATTCGGGAGCTACGGAAACAGCATTGACACTAAAAGAACTGCAGCTTTACGACGAGCTAGTTGGAAACACTCAGTAAGGAAATTTTTAGATTAAATATAAGGAACTCGCATGGATATAGAAAACGCGATAGACTATTTGAATTCTCTTGACGATATATTAACGGAACTAATCCTTAATAGGACCTGTTATCTTGATTTTAATAACGCATTGATTGAGCAAAAGGCCAAACAAAATAACTTTATATCATGGTGTCTTAGTAATTATTATAAAGTTACGGTAATAAATTTATGCAAGTTATTAGAATCAAGGGGGAGCGATAATAATAAAAGAACTCTGCGGTATTTTGTAAATTTTTGGAAAAAACAAAAAAATTATGAAGTGTTGAAAAGTAGTATGGAAAACGCTGTTATTGAATATCATGAACCCGATACGGGTAAAGTATATACTGAAGATATAAGTCAAGATATGCTAAGATACTTGGCAAGTATTAGCCTTGAAAACGATTTAATTAAAATACAAAGCATGCACACAAAATTAAAAACGTTAAGAGATAAAAAGTTAGTACATAATGACTATGTGGATTTTGATATCGACTCTCCACGCGTTGTAGAGTTGCATAACTTTATAGACGAAGTAGAGGCAATGATAAAAAGTTATTACGGGTTGTTTCGTCAAGGAATTGTATATGAGGATTTAAAACGTTCGCCAAGATATGGCAAATTTACCTTGTGTTTAAAGTAGTTTGAATCATCTTATTGGTTGTTTTTTATACGTCCCCCACAACACTTCAAATCTTTTACTATATTCTTGCGCTGGGTGGGGCAGGAAGATGCAGTTTTCACTGTTATACTTGGTGGCGGCGGTGGTCCAGTTATAGGAACCCGTCACTATACGCCGATTATCAAAGACAGCGAATTTATTATGTTCAATCTTGTGCCGGCGGTTGGTGCGGACGGGTATGCCGGCGACGACCTGTTCATCAATCATGGACGATTTATGTCCGGCCATAGTTCGGTCGGTGATGATGCGGACATGGGCGCCCCGTTGGTGGGCGGCAATAAAAAACAATGTTACAGATCGGGAATAAATGTAGTAAAAAAGGGCTTTAAAAGCGTTTTTATTACCGAGCGGGAAGATTCGTGGTGTTTTTGGTGTGTTTTTGGCAAAATCTTACATATCGGTAAGAAAACAGTTGATTCTATGATTTTTTTATGATAATCTTACCGATGAGGAAGAAAAGGGGGAGAGTGTATGATGAAGATAAAAGACTCAAGGGTTTTTGGTGAAGTTATACGCAAGGTACGTAAAAAACAGGGGCTGACCCAGGCACAACTTGCAGGGATTGTAAACACTAGTCCACGACTGATTGGTGAGTTAGAACGTGGCAAGCCTACAATTCAGCTGGAAAAAGCGTTAAAGGTTGCTTGGATGCTGGGGGTTAACATAGAAACACCGGAAATCGAAAATGACTAGAACTTTGAATGTTTTTTTATATAGCCAAAAAGTTGGCAAACTATCCGAAGACGATGTAGGTTATTTGGAATTTAAATACGCAAATGATGCAAAATGGCCGATATCAGTTCGTATGCCGGTTAGAACAAGAAAGTATGATCGTCGTTACGCTGAACCATTCTTTGATAATCTGACACCAGAGGGTGATGCGCTGAAGCTGATAGCGGATAAATTCCATATATCAGATGATAATACTTTTTCTGTGCTGGACAAGATTGGTGGCGAATGTGCGGGGGCTATTTCACTGTATCCAGATGAGATGCCAAATGTCGATGAAGATTTGGTGGAAATTACAGACGATAAACTGGTAAAAATAATTCAAGAATTGCCCCAAAACCCATTGCTGACGGGTATTGAGGGAGCACCTAGATTATCATTGGCCGGCGCGCAATCTAAATTCGCTGTGGTAAAGGGCGTAGATGACAAATACTATCGTTCCACGAACACTCACCCCACAACGCACATAATAAAAATCGTAAATCAGCGTTTTCCAGAATTACTGAATAATGAATTATTCTGTATGAAGTTGGCGGCCAAAACATTGTTAGGCATGGGAACGGTTCCTGTGGCACTGCGTGCAACGGGTGGGCATAAATATCTGGAAATTGAACGGTATGACAGACGTGTTGTAGCAGATGGGCGGGTCGAAAGGGTTCATCAGGAAGATTTTTGTCAGATTTTGGGGTATTTGGAACGTAGCAAGTATCAAAAGGATCGTGGGCCAGGAATCCGTGATGTCTATAATGCAATCCTGGAATATTCGTCTGCACCGGCAACTGATGCATACAGATTTGTTGAATTGGTAATGTTTAACTATCTGATTGGTAATACGGATGCACATGCCAAGAATTTTTCAATATTGCACGAAGATTATGGAAAAAACATATTTTTGGCGCCGGCCTATGATTTGATTTCGGTAGAGGTGTATCCAGAAACAACAGTTGATCATGAAACTGCAATGATTATAAACGGCAAGGCTAAATATGATGCTATGACCAAGAAAGACTGGTTGGCATTATATGAACAGCTGGAGCTGAATCCGGCACGCGTTTTGCAGACACTTCGGGACAGATTAAGCGGGGTGCTTGGGGCGGCCAAAACATTGCGTGATGAATTGAATGCAGATGTGCTGACTAAATCGGATATCTATGACAAGATTGTAGATATCATAGAAAAGCGTTATTCGGCCATCATCGCTGATAATAAATAACGGACGTGTTTTGTTGATTAAATAGAGGTGTCGGAAGTGATGCCTCTTTTTTTAGGCTTGTGATAAATCGGCAATAGTTGATTTGGTGTCGTATCTATATTCAAGAACACCTGCATTTTATCTGTGCAAATATTCATTCCAAAAACGCCCATTTTTGCAATATGTTCAAAATATGTAGATTTTTTTATGGGTTGTGAAATGGTAAGTTATTCATCGGACTGCGGACAGGTTGCGGATCCTGTGTAGCTGCTGTGTAGCCAAGGGGTTAAATAGTGGTGTTTTTGGGTGGATTGTGGTGTGCCTAAATCCAAAAGTGTTAACAAAGAAAAACGCCGCAAAATCAACGATTTTGCGACGGAATTCGTGGCTCGGGCAACTGGACTCGAACCAGTGACATACGGATTAACAGTCAAAAAGCGGCAGTTGCTGTAAAATCGCTGTAAGCCAGTGTGAGCAAGGGATTGCGAGTTTTTGTAAAAGTCGCTTTTGGGGTGCTTGGTGTAAGATTATGTGTTTTTATAAAAAAATATTTTGAAACTCAAAATGCAAGCGGTTAAGAGTTGTAAAAAAACATTTTTTTCAAAAATTAAAAATTTATAAAAAAGCCAGAAATCTGCATATTATAAGGCCTCGCTGTACCCCTACCATAGAAATCAGTGTAGATTTCTATAAAAACGCTATTTTCACTACATATAAAATTGAATTTTTAATGATATGTTCAAAGAGACTTGATTTGATATTTTTTGTAATTATACTATAACACAGATAACCAATGCATTAAGGGGGTATATATGAACAACGACTATGTTGGTAGAGGGGTTTATACTTATCCTGATATTATAAGAATTGTTGGTATTTCTCGTTCCAGAATTAAAGGTCTGGTTGATGGTCACACGAAACAAAACAAGACAAAAACACCTGTTATAACAAAAAGATCATTTATATTCGAAAATAAAGAATACTTCTCTTTTTTAGATTTAATTGAAATAAAATTTATAAAACATTTCCTAGACCAAGGAGTTCCTAGAAAGAATATTATTCAAGCATACAATAAGATTAAAGAGGAATTAAAAAAAGAGCATCCTTTTGCAACCAGGTTTGTTGCTAATGTTACACATAATATTTTTATGGATAATAATAGAGATTTAGTTAGTTCGCTGGATAATCAAGTTTGGATGCGAGAACTTACAGAGGGAGAATTATTAAAAGGAATTGATTTTGAACATGATTTAGCAGCTCGCTGGTATCCATATGAGGACGAGCTTCCAGAAGTTGTATTAGATCCAGAATACAATTATGGAATGCCGATATTAAAATCTTGCAACATCAAAACTTCGAGTATATATGATGCATATGTTGCAGAAAATTGCAATGCTGATATTGTTGCGGACTGGTTTAATATACCTGTGGATTTTGTGAACCAAGCTGTAAAGTACGAAACAAGGTTGGGGATATAAATGGTATTTGTGTTTGATGAAAATATTCCCAGTAAAATCGTAGAAACTTTATCAGCGCTGTATAAAGATTGCGCTGGAATACATAATTTGTATTCTGTGGAGCAACTGAATATGCGTGGCACAAAAGATGTTGATTTAATGTCAAAGATAAAAGAGACTTTTCCAGAAGAAAAATGCATTTTTATTTCTGGTGATAAAAATATTTTAAAGAGGCCGCCGGAATTAGAAGCAATAAAAAATGCTGGTTTTGTTGGATTTATATGCGCTCCCAGTTCTTGTCAAAAAAATTTTCTTGAAAGGGGATTATATATTATGAATTTATGGCCAAGAATTTTGGAATTAGCTGAAAAATCTCGTCAGAAAACGATCTATAAAATGCCTGCAATATCTTTCGTGCCCACAGAGAAAGAATTTAAAAAATTGTAAGTTTAGTTTTTGTAGCTGGTTTTATGCCACCCATTTTGATCGTTTGTCCATGTATAATGGTTCTAAGTTGTGTCTGAATTCTTCAACAATGTCGTTGATTTCTTTGTTAACTTTGTCATCGGATATAACTTTGCCATCTTTCATTTCGCAAAATATAAAATCATACAACGGTCTATATTCCGGGGTGTCTTTGCCATAATACAAATCTTTAGATGCCTGCATAATTCTAAAATTATATTCGGTCAGTTTAAGTATGGCGATGATAATTTCTTTCCCCCAGTACATATAGGCCTGATTTTGTAATGACCGCAATTTTTCAATAATGTCTTGTTGTTTTATTAGTCTCTGGTGCGGAACCAAGTGATCTACTCGTTCTGGATATACATCAGCATTGCCGGGATGTGCAGCTGTTTCTGCTTTTATCCATTCAAGTGCTTCGTCATGTTCTACTTTTGCTATCATTGGCATTCTAACGCCAATATACAGGTCTTGAATATCGTAAACAGCACGCATGATGTCCGCGGCAAGTTCAATTTTCTTTTTACCAATAAATTCACGTTTCCAAGTATAAAGAGCCACCACAGCAATAATGGCTGTTGTGACGGATGCTGTACAAGAAATAATGTCTGTTACAATCATGTGTTTGATAATATTCATAATTTTACGTCATTTCAATAATATTCTATTTCATTTACCGAGATATTTATTGCGCTGGATATAGCAGTGTGTTATCATCCAGATATGTTCTATGAAAAACAACCTATTGCGAACAGAGAAGAATATAAGCAAATGCTGGCTTTGGTAGGTCAGCTGTCTAATATTTTTTCTGAAAGCGATTGTCCGTTTTTGTCTTATAGAGCCCATGAAAATATTTTTTGTAAATATTTGGGCGCGGAAAATATAGCTCGTTCTGATTGTTCTGCTGATGCAAAGCACGACAAACTTGGTATAGGGTTAAAAACTTGGATGGGTAGTGACGATCAAAAGGTTGCCGAGTTTGGACGGTTGAAAAAGAATTATGCACAGTTGACAGGTATTGATCTTGTAAAACAAATTGCTGAATATAGAAATGAACGTATAAGAGTAACGAAGAAATTACATGGTTTGGATTCTATGATTTATCACGTTGTTAAACGTGTGCCTGGTGCCATGCAAGTTCTTGAGGGTGTATTTGATGAAATCGATATTGATAATATAACGCTTCTCCCTAAAAAGGGTAAGGAAAACAATACATATTTTACAGACGGAAAACATAAATATCATTTCAGCACATCAAAAAATACATTGTATATGATATTTGATTTTCTTGAACAGTTGGATTCATTTGAGGTCAAGATTCTGGAAGATCCGTATACGGTTTTATTGAAAACCATGGAAAATCCGGACGAAAGAATTAGAAAATTTATTGATTTTGGAACGCAGAAGCCTCAGTTGTGTTTGAGATTATACTCTGTTGAGAAAGATAAAAAATTTGTTGGGCTCAAAAGTGGTCTTAACCAGTGGAATGCTAAGGGCAGGCCTCGTAATCCAAATGAGGTGTACATACCATATCCTAAAGTTGATAGAGATAGAATACCTGATTTCTTTCCACCGAGAAACACCCCGTTCAATTTGCGTTTGCCGGATGGTACAGTAATCCCAGCGAAGGTATGTCAACAAGATAACAAAGCTATCATGAGTAATCCAAATAGGTTGCTAGGTAAGTGGTTGTTGAGAGATGTTTTTGAATTGCCAGACTGGAAGTTGGTTACGTATGAAATGTTGGAAAAGTTTGGTATAGATAGTGTGATATTCACTAAGAACGCGGAACTGGACTATTCTATTGAATTTTCTGATTTGGGAACATATGAACAGTTTTATGGTCTTGAAGACGAATAAAAAATTTTTCGTTTTTTGATTGATTTCTATTGCGGCGCGCCGCGATTTATGATAAGTATATTATCAGGAAAAGAAAGAGAGGTTGGATATGTATACTATTGCATCATTTTTCGCAGGGGTTGGTGGTATAGATTTGGGATTTGAACAAACCAACAAGTGCAAAACAATTTACGCAAATGAATTTGATCCTTATGCAAGTGAAACGTTCGAAAAGAACTTTCCTAATGTTAAAGTAGATCAAAGAGATATACATATCGTTCCAGAAAAAGATGTGCCAAATGCAGATATATTCATAGGTGGGTTCCCTTGTCAGGCGTTTTCCATCGCTGGTTATAGACAGGGTTTCGACGATGAAAAGGGTAGAGGAAATCTGTTTTTTGAGCTGGTTCGTATGATGAAAGCAAAAAAACCTCGGGTTGCGTTATTTGAAAATGTAAAAAATTTGGTCAGCCATGATAATGGGAACACCTTTCGTGTTATTTGTAATGAGTTAGAAAAGTTAGGATATAGCTATACATATCAGGTTTTGAATGCAATGAATTATGGGAATATGGCACAAAACAGAGAACGTATATATATTGTAGCGTTTCGAAACAAGAAAGATTTTGCCAAATTTAAATGGCCGACTACAGTTCCTTTGACCACAACAGTAAAAGACATTATAGATTTTACCAAAAAGGTGGACGACAGGTTTTATTACACCAAAGATAAATATAAAGGTGACATATATGAACAGCTTGTAGAAGCCACAAAAGATGATGACAGTAAGCATCCCGCGATTTATCAATGGCGAAGAAAATACGTTAGAAAAAACAAAAGCGGTGTAGTTCCAACACTTACAGCCAACCAGGGCGAAGGTGGTCATAATGTTTGCATAGTTAAAACAAAATACGGTTTACGTAAAATGACACCACAAGAATGTTTTAATACCCAGGGGTATCCCAAAACATTTGTGTTACCAAAACAAAGTGATGCGCGTTTATATAAGCAAGCAGGAAATTCTGTTTGTGTACCAGTTATTCATAACATAGCAGAAAATATAGTTGTTGCCATATCTGATGGCGGTGAAGACTAATTATGGAGCCCATTTTTCCACAAAGTGGCCATTTGGAATAATTTGCGCTGGTAGCGACGGAGCAACCATGTCTGCCGGCATGTTGGGTCGCCATTGTTGGTTCTGCGTATAGCGTTCTCTAACTCGTGCAGTGATCGACATGTTGCGAAATAAAGCATAATAAAGTCAGTCTTGTTACTGGGCTCAATTTCCCGAAAATGTTTGTACTCCATAGACAATCCTTTTAAGGTTGTCGTATTCGTCAATATCTTTCAGCGAAAGTCCAGTCATTTGTTCAATGTAACAAAAATAAAAATACACAATCTTACACCACGAGTGCGATTTTTACTAGAAAAGGGTTAGAATATTACGGGTTTTGCTTTTACGACATACGGACTAGCATTCCGTGTGTCGTAGGGGGGGTGGTGTGTAATAAATGCTTTATGGTGTATATGTCTGCAGTTGATTTAGAATCATGATTTTTGATTTTCCAAAAAACAAAAAATAACAATCGTTGAAATTACTTGATTTTTTAATAGAAATCTACATAGAAATCAATATAGAAATCTATATACAAATCATAAAAAAAGCCATCGGACAAGAAAACGTATTTATAGAAATGTAAGGGTGGTTTTTCATAGGTGTTCTGTGTATTTTGGTGTATTTTTATTAAAAAACAAGGGTAAAAATGCCCATTTTTGACGTTTTTGTGTGTTTTATACAGGAACAAATTGCCGCTATGAAAGCAAAGAAAAATCCCGGAAAACCGGGAAATTTTTGGCTCGGGCAACTGGACTCGAACCAGTGACATACGGATTAACAGTCCGTTGTTCTACCGACTGAACTATGCCCGAATAGCGAACAGAATAAT
>JAZLBQ010000008.1:0-21635 GCA_045613785.1 Candidatus Enterousia sp.
GGCACTATCCAAATGGAAAATGGCGAACTTTACTGCCATATCACTTGCCGTGACGGTTTTAAAGTAACAGCAACATCCGACAAAAAAACATACAATCTTGATTCAACCAACACAATCACACTGAAACACACATGCGAACCAGTCCAGACAGAACAAAACGACACAATCAATGTCCGACTAAAAATTCTGGACAAAAAAACAGACGAACCACTTATCGGGGCAAGCGTTATCGCTATCGACACGACAGGAAAAAAAATCTCCCGCACTAGTGGTGTGCTTGGCGGTGCAACCGATAGTAACGGGATTGTCCAAATTCCCAATGTTCCCAAAAACGCAATGCTTGAAATTTCATATACGGGCTATGCAACACAAAAAATCAGCCCATCAGCATCTGAAACGGTAAAACTTACCTCCGACAGCACAGACATGGACGAACTCAAAGTAAGTGCTATTCCCCTTATAAACCAACCATGCGAAGAATCAACAATCTTAGACGCTAAAGCAACATCTGGTATAATCAAACAAGACAGCAGGAAATCATTATATTGCGAAATCCAATGTCCTGACGAACGCACGAAAAAAAAATTAGATAAACCAATCAAAGTAACCACACGCCTCTATAATAAAGAAGATGGCAACACCTATACCCTTTACGACCATTGCGTCTGCAAAGATGGGACGGTTGAAATAGATGGCAAATGCACATCTAAAACAAACTGTTCCACAGACAAAAACGCCATAGCCAGTGAATACGACAAAGAAAAAAAATGCATCATCAAAAAATGCAAGGACAAATATGAACCAAATGATGACGGCACTGCCTGTGTAAAAATCCCAACAAAATGCCCAGAAAACCAAACGGTTGATAACGCCACAAAAACATCATACGACCAAGAAAAAAGACAATGCATTGCCTTGGAGTGCAAGTGCGGATTCAAGGTTGAAAATGGCAAATGCGTCGCCTGGAACAAAGACACAAAGACAAACAAATACACTGAACCTTGCACCCAGGACACAAAACCATCACTGCCAAAAAATGCAAAGTCCGCAACCCTACAGTGCAACAACAAGAATAAAGCATTCTGTGAAATTACCGCTTGCAATGACAGCTATAAACACAATGAAAAAACGAACACTTGCGACAGTTTGAACAAGACACCGTGCACACCAAGTGATAAAAACGCAACTGCTGGCGAATACAAAACAGTTGACGGCCAACTGGTTTGCATAATCACAGCCTGCACATCTAAATTTAACCCAAGCGAAGATGGCAAAAAGTGCGTTGGTAAAAACATTTTATCCAAAGAAGATTCATTAGAAAAAATCGACAAATTACAAAAAAATGCTGACGAAATGCACAAAATCGAACAATCAACAGCAAACAAGGCACTAGGGGCAGCTGGCATGGGTGCTGTTGGAATTGGCGGCATGCAGTTATTATCAGCGGCTGCTGAACAATCCGCCGACCAAGACGCCGAAGAAGCCATGCGTGCATATCTGGCAACATTCCATTGCAACTATGGTGCAGGTAAAAACATTTCTGGTGGAACAAAAAATGTTGAATTACCTGGCGGCAATGAACTAATTGGTCTTTACAGCGAATACGTAAACCTGGCCAACGATCTAAAAATTCGCAAAAACGCACTGGGGCTACGTCCTGGAATTGAATCAGAACCAATCCTAGATTCTGCAACATCTGGCCTGTATGACGATGTATCCATTGGCAAGACAACCGGTGCATTCACATCACTGGCACGTGCCTTGTCTGATCCAAATGGCCCTGACGCAATTGCATGGGCAAAACAAAAGGCCGACACAGCCGACAAATTAAAAACCGGTGCAACTGTTGCTGGGATTGGCATTGTTGGATCAATTGTTGGCAATGCCATAATCAACAGAAACAATCCTGACGAAGCCAGCCGCCAAATCAACGACGAATATGACCAAAAACGCAAAATATTCCAAGACCTGGAACAAGAAGTCGCACAACTTCCTGCACCAACAGCAAAATGCCCAAGTGATGCCAACGGCACACACCCAAACTGCACATGCAAAAGCAACAAATATATATACAATTCAAATGGAAACACATGTGACAAATGTCCTGGCGATAAAATCAATATCGACGGCAAATGCGATTGCCAATCACCACTGGTTTCTAGCGAAAACGACACATGCATCATGCCACAACAATCACCACAATGCACTGGCGACCACATGGCATTAGAAGAAAAAAGTAACAAATGTGTTTGCATAAACGGATACATAAAAACAGATGACGGCCAATCATGCGATTGCCCAACTAAAACACATCATGTAGAAGGTGACAATTGCGTAAAAAATCAAGAAACCACCACTGTCGTTGTCACTCCAGTCGCCACAGAGCCAATAACAATAAATCTGCCAGCTGATTCCTTGTTTGAATTTGGTAAAGCAACACTAACCGACGCCGCTAAATCAGCCCTGGACAATTTTATCAAGAACATGAAAAATAACGGTTTCCAAAATTGCGAACTGCAAATTGACGGCTATACAGATTGCAGTGGCTCTGAAACATTCAACCAAAAATTATCGGAAAATCGTGCAAATTCTGTCAAAGAATATTTGACCCAAGATAACACTTCGCCAATCTCTAGCAACAGCATTGCCACCGGCCACGGCGAAGGCGATTGCAGCTGTGGTGCCGGCGAAATCCCACAAGGCAAGGAAAAAGACCTAGACTACAAACAATGCGTTGGTAAATACAATAACTATACAAACAGTAACAATTTACGCTTTGCACCATGCCGCAAAGTAACCATCACGGTTGACGCAAACAATTGCAAATCAACCAATACAAACGTCAACATAAGCATATTAAACCCGAACAATGCAATAAACCCATTAGAAATCCAGTCTTCTTCTACTACAGAAGAACAAAAAAAAAATAACTGAAACAACAACCCCAGACACCACCACACCAACAAACGACGATGGTTCATCTGACGACACCAGTGCCACCGACTATAACTGGGAAAGTTTATTGAACGAGATAGCAGTAAAACTAAATAAAACCCCAACCGATGCAGCAAAAAAACAGTGGGAAACATTCGCCAGCCAGTGCCAGAAATATAAAGGCCACCTTTATACAGAGTATAACCCTATCGGAAAATACACCATCAAATGCCATTTCCCAGACATGACAACAAGAACACAAAAAGAGTATCATGAACGCCTTAATCAAATGAATGCCACCTGGTCAACTTCATACAACGCTGCTGAGGGTAAAGATACAACAAAATATGCTGCAATGAAATACATCAAAGAAGACACACTAGAATTTTACAAATAAAATTTTATTGTCACGCCCCTATAAATCAACAAAACACACCCTAGTCATTACTGCCGGGTTCAGGAACAGGAACAAAATCACAAATCCACCTATCTTGTTCTTGCACCACCCCCAACAAAAAAATCCCCCAAACGGGGGATTTTCAATCGAACAATATCAATTATTCGGCGTCTTTTTCTGCTACAACTTCTTCGACAACTTCTTTGGTCGCTTTTTCGTTTGCAACTGGTGCAACTGCCTTCTTAGCATTTACATCACGGTCAACCAATTCGATAATTGCCATTGGTGCCGCATCACCATAACGGAAACCAGCTTTCAAAACACGTGTATAACCACCAGGACGTTTTGCATAGCGTGGTCCCAAGACTTCGAACAACTTTTTAACTGTTGCTGCTGATGCATTACCCAATTCAGCCGCTGTCAAACGACGATTTGCAACTGAATCAACCTTTGCACGAGTAATCAGTTTTTCAACGACACTACGCAAATCTTTTGCCTTTGGCAAAGTTGTTTTAATCTGTTCTTTTTCAATCAAATTTTTCGCCAAACCGATAAACAATGCCTTGCGTGCATTTGTATCACGATTAAATGTGCGACCTGCTTTCATATGTCTCATCGATTACTCCTTTGTGTTTCTGCCCTACCCCGCTGGGTGGGATTTCTTTTTTTGAGACACCCGCAACCTGACCCCATTGCCAGAACCACGGGAATTTAAATTCAACTTATTTTATACTATTTTCCAGATGTTGCAAGGAAATTCTTCATTTCCAGCCAAAACACCCGCTGCCCCCGACAAGAAACTGACTTATCTGCACTAATTTGCACAACACAAATCCGCCCTTGCCAGGCACAGGAATTAAATTATGTGAATTTACTGAAAGTGTTTGACGGTTTAAAATGTAATTTTGCCTTACACAAAAACCGACAAACACAACAAGTATCCACAGAATCTAACTTATTTGTATGGGTCTTCGTATTTCTTGGCCAATTCTGCAATATTTTCTGGTGGCCAACCTGGGACTTCCATACCCAGACCTAACCCCATTGCTTCCAATTGAACCTTGATTTCGTTCAAAGACTTGCGACCAAAGTTTGGTGTTTTCAACATATCTGCTTCGGTCTTTTGAACCAATTCGCCCAACCAATTGATTTTGTCGTTTTTCAAGCAATTGTTTGCACGAACAGACAATTCCAGTTCATCAACATGCTTCAACAATTTTGGATCAAAAGGCAAAGCATCTTTTGCTTTTTCTTCTTCGCTTGGTGCATTCAATTGTGCAGGATCTTCAAAGTTGATAAATACAACCAACTGATCTGTCAAAATACGAGCAGCAAAAGCAATTGCATCTTCTGGAGAAACAGAACCATTTGTTTTAACAGTCAATTCCAACTTATCAAAGTCTGTTGACTGACCAACACGTGTTGGCAAAACTTCTGTAGCAACGTTCAAAATTGGCGAGAAGATAGAATCCACAGGAATTACACCCAATGGCAAATCCGCAGCATGTTGTGATGCAGGCACATAACCACGACCTGTTGCCAAAGTAATTTCCATATCCAGATTTGCTCCCTTGTCCAGAGTGCAGATTTCAACATCTTTGTTCATAACTTCTACATTACCAGATGTTTCAATCATACCAGCTGTAACAACGGCAGGTCCTTTGACTTTCAAATATGCTTTGTGCTGACCTTCTGTCAATGCCTTGAAATAAACACCTTTCAAGTTCAAGATAATATCAGTTACATCTTCACGCACACCTGAAATGCTTGAAAATTCGTGTTGAACACCATCAATTTTAATATTGATTGGCGCACATCCCTGCAACGAAGACAACAGAACACGACGCAATGCTGTTCCCAGTGTTAAACCGAAACCTTTTTCCAATGGTTCTGCGACCAAAGTTGCGATATTAGGATTATGTTCATTGACCTTGATATCCAATTTTTTTGGCTTAATCAGAGTCATCCAATTTTTTTCAATCATAAAAAATTCCTTTTAGCTTAGTTTATCATTTTCGCCAAACGGCTGCACGCAAACACACGTGCGTTGAACATTTTATATAAAAAATATTGCAAAGTCAATTTTTTAATCAAAAATTCAGCAATAAAAATCCCCCAAATTTGGGGGATTAAAATTATTCACATATCCCTTGTGATTTCACCACAGGATAGTTTTCGATACACGCACTGCCTGATGGCACACACGCCGACCTTATCAGTGTAGTTGTTGCAGCCCCCGCTGGTTTATAATTAAACTGAGCCACCTTACACTGATTCAAATCTGTGTATGTTGCACAAGTATTTTTCCAAGTTTGACAATTATCAATTGTTGCAGTTGGTGCAATAACATCTGGCAAACGCAGATTCCATTTTACATAGAAATCTTTCAAAGAACCTATCGAATAAGACTTCTTGAATCCGACCTGTGCCAATCCATCGCCCAAGCGACAATTGATATTATTACTTTCTACAAATGCGGTAATTGCAGTTGCCAAGCCACCTGCACCTGCACCAACAGCAGCACCGACGACAATACTTTTACCCATATTTGATTTTTCGCCTTTTATCAACAACTCGCTAACATCACGACCAAAGACTTTATCCAAACGTTCCAGTTCAGTCACAGTATCCTGAACAGCAACACACTTACCTGATGTCCAGCAATAAATTTGACTATCTGGATTCATTTTGTCCAGGTTCAATGCTTTGAACACACATTCCCCTGTCAATTCAGATTCTTCAATCTGAATTTGCCCCAACCTATAAAGGTCTTTCAAGTGTTCAATACACTGCTGCGGATTAAAATTCTGCCCTTTACATCTTTCAAAGAAAGGCTTTTCCTTTGCAGCCTCTTCGAAACACAATTCATATCTATCATCAGGACAATTCAGATAAGCCTCAAAATATTCTACTTCTTCCAGAACAGCCCCCTTGCACTCTGCTGTTGCTGTTTCATACTGATAATATTTATCAAACAACTCAACAATTTCATCACAAGATTCTGGTTGCATTACAGATTGTGTTAAATCAACATCATAGCTGATGTATTCATTGACAATACCAACTGTTCGATTTTCTTTTAACAATTCCGTCAGCATTTCACGATGATTTTTTCGATTACAATCAAATTCACGTTTACCATGCCCTGCGATTGCACCAACACCGGCACCAACGACTGTTCCGCCACCAATACCAACGACTGCTGCAGTATGCGTATCATTCATCAATGAAAAACCGAACAAATCCTTGTTGCAACTGAAAGTATCACCAGCGGCACGCCAAACCTCAGCAGGCTGATCATCACCCAACGCCCCAAACAACCAGTTATTTGTGATATGCTTATCCTTGTTATATGCCGCAACACGGATAAAGCAGGTTGCACTTTCTGCATCCCAACGCGCATAGTGTCCACGCTGACCATCAACTCCAGGATTTCCATTATTTACCTGAACGCCCTGTGGATTAGTCTTGACCAAGACATTGCCCTGTTGATTATTATACGCACCAACTTTCTTGTTATATTCTGCGGTTGTTGTTCCATCATTTGCCACCGCATTAAAAGAAGAACCATATGTATTTTTATCCAGCAACCAACAAGTATTTTCTGCCTGATTAGGCGTCAAACCTGTTTTACGCAAAACGAAATTATAGTATTCTGGCTGAACCTTACGAGAATCAAAGTCAATCCACACATCTGCCGACGAGCGATACACATTTGCACAATCCCGACGCACATCAGAAACACACTTTTCGACCTGAACAGAACACAATCCCATACCATTTACAATAGCATTACGCAGTTCTTCATTAAAAAGACTGTTCAAGCCATTTGGCAAAGCCCCATTATTCACACAACGCAAAACATCGTTCATACACATATCAACTGTGTATTCTGAATTTTTGACCCCACCATCTGGACATTCAGGCTTTGGCTCATCAGGAATATCTGGTTCATCAGGAACATCAGGAATATCTGGAACATCTGGAACCACAACAGGATTTTCCACAGGAACATTTGTTGAAATATTTCCCACTGAATTCAACGGCAAAGTTGGCATAGTCGGCATACGACCAGCCCCCACACCACCAGCAGCTGTCCGCACATTTTGATATGCATCACGACCAGTTGCAGCATCAGCAACACTAATCATTGCACAAACCGCCACTGACACAGCAGACATTCCAAACAATTTCAACAATCCAGGCATAAAATTCCCCCTAACTTTTATCTTTAATATTATGCCATAAAAAAGCCCCGAAAAAAAGCACTTTTTAAAAAAACCGATTACAAAAACATATTGACAAATATTACTTATTGTCTATAATCCAGATATGAACGCTATAAAAGAATTTTTCACCACACACAAATATGCCATAATATGGACACTGTGTTACACAGTTATAATGTGGGCAATTTTATATTTTATGTTCAACTTTAATATGTTTAACGGTTCACAATGGAATCACCTAATACACGCAGAATTACACGGTTTTGCAGGCTTTGTTTTTGGGATACTAATTCTATCAATGCTACCTCTTTACATTGCGACAACGACATTGGTTATCAGAAACAAAAAGCCACTAATAACAGTTCCAACACCAAAACTTCCTAAAATCAAGATTCCAAGTTTTCTATGCTCCACCCCTGCCCCAGCACCAGTTGCAGAACCAGAAACACAAACACCCACCCCAGAACAACCTGAACCCACAACCGAACTATCAGATGAAATACCTGCGGAAATTCGCACCGCCTTTATTCGTGCCCGCAATAACATAGGCCAGCTGCAAACATCTGCGTTTAATACTCCTGCCCCAAAACAACCAGAAAAGATTCTGGAAACCGTTGACACAACAAACGCATTTCCAATTCCAACAGATTTTGACATAGACAACGAGAGTGACGAACTGATACCATCATTTGAAGACAAACCACTATTTTCAGATACCCCATTATTTTCAGACATCAGCTTTGACGACACCCCTGAACAAAGAACAGAAGAATCCTCAACAGCAACGACAACAATAGATTCAGAATTCCCGTCAGACACAAATCAATTAAACGATTCTGCGATTATAAAACACCTAACACAATCAAATCGTTCATTTACAATAACTGACGACATAATTTTAACCGACACACACGCAATATCTGTTCACGAAGACCCAGACTTTTGGGTTGCAGATTCCGAAAACTGGTTTGCCGCCGGCAAAACACGTCCATCACCAATCATAGCCGCAAAAAAAGCTGGTCAAACACATAACAAGAAGCCAGCAATCTATATTGGCTCGCAGAATATTCTAGATATCGACAAATTGATTTCGGAATGGGAATCAGACGAGATAACAGTCTTTACTGATTTAAGTGAAATCTAACCCCTAAAAAAATCCCCCAAGCGGGGGATTTTTTTACATCTTTATTGTGGTGCTGGTTGTGGTAGGTTCCATAAACTTTGTGCAGGCAACCCCTTCGTATGTCTGTGCGGTGACGGTTGTCTTTTTTCCGCCACCAATACCCAAGAAGCCACCGCCGCAGCCGCTCAAGATACTCAACCCGCCAGAACTGCACGAAGTGGATTTTTGTGTTGTTATAATTTCTTTCATTGTTTCGCACATTGTTGTTGTAGTTGTGATAGTGCAAGTATTGTTATCTGCGGAATAGACAGCAGACATAGCAATTTTTCCAACCATATTTCCACGTTCATCCACCTGATTAAATTCAGAATGGCCCTTTTGTTGTTCGGCTGCAATGTCTGATAATTTTGCACCAGATATCACATATTTTGTAGAATAGATGTCGTCGCCCGACATACCAACGTTTTCGCTGTCCTTGAAAATATTTTCAAAAGACCGTGGCTGATATTCTGTGCAAATTGCTTCGCCGGTAAATAATGATGTTGAATATGCAACACATTCTGGTTCACTGCTTGAAGCCATTGAAGCGCATAAAATTGCTTTTACAGCATTGTCTTTTGACTCCAGCGCCTTGCCTAATAGGTCATTGTATTTTTTTGTATAATTTTTGTTTGCCTGTTCCAATCCCGATGAAATTATTGTCATAATTGATGAGTCCAGCAAATATGGGAAACGAGAATCAGCCTGGGATTCACGCCCACGAATTTGCGACATATCACGTCCTTCGACGCACATCTTTACCTTTGGGTCTTGGGATAAAATTGCTATTTTTTGGTTAATTTTATTTGCCGTTGATTGCAGTGCCGATACAACCCGTGCAGTTGCAGGATCTATATCTTCTAGATGTGATTTATAGTCATTTATATTCAATTCGTATTTGCCAAATTTAACATCATCATCTGTTGATTTTGTTTTTTCAACTTTGACATTGCCAAATGATATTAAACCTTCTATAACATAATTTCCGTCGTTGTCTGAATAAGATAGTAGGCTTTCGGTTCCAATGTCTTTGTCTTCTTCAAATGCCAGACAGGTTGACACGTCACCACATAATTCAATCATTTTTTCATCAACGATTGCAGTGCATTGGTCCAGCATTGCATTGTCTATACCTAGCCAAATACCACGAACAATATTTGCAATATCATCCCAGGTTGCAGCGTGTGTTGTTCCGTCGTCTTGTTCGATTTCTCTTTGGCATGATACTAGTTTTTCAAGTGGACACATTTCTTGCAGGGCGGCCAAATCCAGCCCGACACAATTAGAATAGTCCTTACCACACCTATCGTCACTTTGCAGGCAATTTTTAACTTCTGTTGTGCACGAATCGACACGCATAGACGCCAACCTAGCAACCACAAAATCCCAGATATCAGATTGTTGTGCCTTTGCCTCACTGGACGCATCTATGCCACAGGCATTCAGTGGTATTTTACACAGGTTCAACATAGAAGCAGGACGGGTCAAACACATATCATAAGAACCGTCTGGGTCATTTGGGTCGATATTATCTTTACAGGCTTTTTGGAAACAGTCAGAAATATTACCGATACAACTCTGTCGTGCATTATCTTCTGCGATAAGTTCAGCGGATTTGATTTGCGGTGCAACCTCTTTCAAGAAAGTATCCCAAACTTGATCTGCAACATTTGCACACGACCTAGTAACCGTATCACACAGTGGTTTTTTTGCCATCAACGTATCATATGTAGATGCAGAAATCGTTATATCTGTTACTGCTCCCTTAATTTTATAGTCTTTACCCTTTTTCTTACCAGCTGTCGTATTATCAATTGCCATCACAGTTGCACAATTTGCAAAATCTGAACCACAGCCAGCCGTTGTCTGCATACACTTTTTAAATTCAACTGTGCACTGTCCCAAATCATATTTATTTGCTGCACGCAACTGATCCAGTGCTGCTCCACGCAAAGCTCTTTCTGCTGCATTCAACTTTTGCTGACTAGCATTTTTTTGTTGTTTTAAACTATTTTCATACGCAGCACAATCCGACTTTATCTGCTGTGCGTACATCAACTGCAACATTGCCAAATCACGTTCACACTCTGGGATACGTGCCAGACAAATTTCTGCGGCCGCACGATGCAACACATCACCTTCTTTGTCCGCCAATGGCGACATTGCCCCTGCACCAAACACATCAGACGGCTCGTCTAAATCTATTTCCATATCCCACAAAGACAAATCTAATGCCTGGCGAGCTGATTTTTTTCCATCTGGGTTTTCCAACGACTGTGCCACGGCATTTGCATTAGCAATTACCATATCAGCATCTTCACCCATTTCAATACGTTCCACACCGACAGTCGCCATTTTATAAGTCTGTTGGTCCAAAGCCTCTATTTCAGCCAAGATTGCATCATAATCTGCTTTTTTATCGCTACACAAGCATCTGCCACCAGTTTCATTATCTAGCATACAGAAAGAATCCATACAGCCTTCATACTTTGCACGACACTCTTCATCAACAACAACATTTTTTGCCGCAGATGCAACCTTAGTCCCTGTTCCAATAACCTTTTGCGTTGTTGCTGCACGTGCTGAAACAACGGGCTTTTGTGCTGAAGATGTCGCCACAGGTGTTGCAGAACGTCCACGAGTCACTGTTTTTTGTGCTGTTGTTGCAGCCACAGGTGCTGTTTTCGCAGACCGTGCGGCACGTGCCGCCGTAGTTGAAGTTGCAGATGTTGTCGCAGAATTAGCTGCTGTTGTTCCACGAACATTACGCCCTGTTGGTCTTGTTGCAGCAAAACCATCGCTTAGCAACCCTGCAATCAACATCGAAATAATCGCAATTTTATTCATAAAACTTCCCTTCTAAATAATATTATTTTATCACAGATAAGAATTTAATAAAAATGTTTTTTTATCATCTAACCATCAAAAAATATTGACATTATGTTTTTTTGTCCTATATATAAATATAATTTGAACAGAAAAGGCCATACCAATGAACAAAAACTATAAAGACAAACTAGATTTTTTTGCGGCACATGCAGCATATGAGTTTCGCACACCACGAAACGGTCGCATATATATTTCACGTCACGGCAAAGATTTAAGTTATTCACCTGCATATGTTTTATCAAACGAAGACCTACGAGATTCCGTCACAGCCGTTCCTGCCACAGGCAAAGACATCTTAACTATTGCTGGCAGTGGCGACCAGGCATTATTTTATGCTCTTGCAGGTGCAAAACACATTGACACATTTGACGTTTCTTTTTGTGCCAAGGCCATTATGGACACTAAGGTAGCCGCTATCAATCACGGATACACCTATGAACAATTTTTTAATCTACTTAACGAATTACACTATGGCAACAGCCTAGCAGAGGTCGCACCTGAAATTCTGAAAAAAATTCCTGAAGATTCTGCAACCTTCATCAAAAACATGCAAGGCTATCGCATATTTGGTAATGGATGGCGTCCTGGCAACTATGATTCAGAAAACATAAACCAGACAGAATACACCAAAATCCAATCCCAGAACACAAAGGATTTCAATTTTATTTGGTCAAATGTTGCTGACGTTCACACACAATTGAATCGTCAATACGATATCATAAACATTTCAAACGTATTTGAATGGTCGCCGGAAATACTTGTTCCTTCGATTAAAAACCTACGCAACAGCGTAAAACCTGGTGGCCATATACTAATTCAGTCCGGCGATCCACTGGGCATGCACAGAAACTATCCGGTTTTTGCATTAGCCCAAGCAACCTTTGCAGAATGGGCAAAAATTTGGCTACGAACAAAAAACCCAGGCAATCACATTGTAATGCTACAACGCATTCGTTAAAAAAATCACCAAATGGGGATTTTTTTATTTACAACTTTCGCACACTGGCACAGGAACAATACGACGTTGAATCTGTGTTCCCATTGGCTTATAAACTGTCACAGGTTGATAAACCTGATAATGATCAATAACTTCTGTATGTGTTTTTACACGCACAGGTTCTGCCGCAACTGGACGAACATCACATGGACGTGTCACAGGACGCACATCACGACTGGAATAAAAACGCTGACCACAATCACTAGAAACATAATCTGCACGTTCCCATGTTGTCACTGTTTCTGTTTCAGTGTATGTGTAATCAGACGCAGACGCAGTCGTAAATACTGCCATCGCAAAAAACACACCTAACAAAACTTTTTTCATCACAACACCTTTTAATTTTTTTCACTCTCTGCCCCGACTTGTGGAAAAAGATAGCACACAAATCCTAATTGTCCAGATTTTTATTGCAAAATACAAACTAATACCCTAAAATACAAATGACGTAAACAAAACGTCCGACTATAAATTTTCAACGGGAAATGCTTTTAGTATTGCTCCCAGCGACCCCATTAGTCTGTTTAACAAACAGAACCTAAGGGGGCTTTATGCAAAAAATTTCCGTTATAATTCCATGCTTTAACGTTGAAAAATACATTGTTCGCTGCTTGGAATCGCTACGCACACAAACATTTTCAGACCTTGAAATAATATGCATTGACGATTGCTCTTGCGACAATACCGTCCAGACAATTCAAGACTACCAACACTCTCACCCGACGATGAACATACGCCTGATACGCAAACGCAAGAACGGCGGTGTTTCCGTTGCACGAAACACTGGAATAAATGCAGCAACAGGACTATACATTGGTTTTGTGGATGCAGACGATTATCCTGACTCAGATTTTTATGAAAAGCTTTACAAAAAAGGGGTAAAATACGACTCTGACATTGTTGTATCTAATATCCGAGAACACACGCTATCAGGAAAAATAACAACACGGACAAAATGGGTTCGCAATGTGGCACGAAATCGAAAATATTTCAATCACACAATCTGGTGTGCAATATATAAACGCACATTCTTGCAAGAGAATAAAATTATAAATCCAGTCGGTTTAACCAACGGCGAAGATACAGTATTTTGTATAAAATGTGCCTGTTCAACAAAAAAGATAACAACAGTTCCAAACACATATTACAACTACATTCGTTATGACAATTCGGCAGAATCGCAATTTTACACAACACGCCACGTGAACTCACGCATAAAGATGGCAAATGCAATTGTTGACCAGATAAATCAGACGGACATACCAAAAGAAGAATACCTATTTCATTTTAACAAAGCCTTTCGCTTTACATACGACTATGTATTCAAACGAACCACCGATGAATCTCTTCGCAAAGAATCATTAGCCAACGCAATTGAGTTATATAAGAAATGCAAATACCCTGAATACTTCAAACAACACAGCACCGCCTACCCCTTTATACGCTGCAATGACATAAATGGTCTTTATCAATACCAGGCCTCACGCCACCACCCACATAAAAAGATCAAGATAAAGTTATTTAAGCGTATTCCCATTTTATCAATAAACTATGAACCAGAAATGCGAACAATAAGATTTCTTGGAATTCCAATTTTTCAAGTATTTGAATAATAATCCCCCAAATTTGGGGGATTTTTTTATCTAGAATGAACCCGAACCAGCTCTGCACGATAATCTGACAATTGCGTTGAAAATGTCAAAAAATTCTTTGATGCAAACCAAATCGCCCCACAAATTGAATCGGCTTTAAAAACACCACTCCAATCAACTGGCACCGGCAAAATCTTTCCTGTTGTCTTATCACGCCGAACAATCGTCCCAACAACAGACTTTCCCTTTTTATTAAATCGTGGATGATTTACTTTTTGTGCCATACCTGAAAAATATTTATCCCTTATCAAGGTTGTCACACATGCAACCACATCCCAATTCTTGAACTGCGGTGTTTCCTCTAACATTTTTTTAAGTTTTTTTGCCATTTTTTCTGTTTCTTCCTGGTATGGCACACAATAACCACAAAACCTTTCACAATTCCACTTTCCAGAATCAAAATTATAATACATCAAACCTTCATAATTTGCACCAAACAATTCACGCATTTTATCATCAGTCAACAATTCTTTATCTTGTTGTTCAGGGCGTGCCTGATTATCAACTGCAGGCTCCTCCGCAGATAAATTTTTTTCAGAAAGATTTGATTGTGTATTTTTATTATTTGAACCAGAAAGATCAAAATATTTTACCACGAATTTATAACATACAGAAAACGCATTTACCATTGCTGTTCCTTTACCCTACCGAAGGAAATGATATAAAAAAAGCACAAAAAATATCAAGGAAAAAAAATCAAATTTATAAAAATAAAAACCCGAAATTCAGCGAACCGAATTTCGGGCAAAAATGTTCAAATCGTGAACATATTACACACGACGGACCTTTTTTGGACGGCAACCATTATGTGGAATACGTGTTGTATCAGTAATGGACTGCACAACCAAGCCAGCATTTGCCAACCCACGCACAGCAGATTCACGACCCTGACCAATACCACGCATTAGAACATCAACTGTTTTCATACCCATTTCTGCGACTTTTTTACCAACTGCATCTGCAACGATAGTTGCTGCATATGGTGTGGACTTTTTCGCACCCTTAAAATTATTTGCCCCAGCGGTTGCCCATGTCAACACAGCACCTGACTGGTCTGTAATTGTAATACGTGTATTGTTATTTGTCGCAACAACATGTGCAATGCCATGTGATACTTTTTTTACGACTTTCTTTTTAGCTTTTGATACTGCCATTTTTAATATTTCCTTTTCGATGTCTTCAATTAACTATAGTGTTAATCTCTACCTTATTCAAAAATTAAAAGAACATTACAGTTGCACAATTGTTGGCGGGTGTAGTGTATAAAATCTACCTGAACAAGCCAACAACACGCAGAAGTGATGTTATATTAATTTTACTTACCCTTTGTTGCGGAACCAGCAACCACAACACGCTTACCTTTACGAGTGCGTGCATTTGTCTGTGTCCGTTGACCACGAACCGGCAAGCGGTTACGATGACGGATACCACGGTATGCCTTCAAGTCCTGCAAACGTTTGATGTTCATTGTAACTTCACGACGAACATCACCTTCTACTTTAAAGTTTTCTTCGATGTATTTAGAAATTTTGATAACATCTTCGTCTGTCAAATCCTTTGCGCGCAGACCATCTTTCAACTTCAAAGCCTCAACAATCTGTGCAGACTTTGCTGGCCCAATACCGTGAATATACTGCAACGCAATTTCAATACGTTTTTCAGACGGAATGTTAACACCTGCTATACGTGCCATTTTTCTTTTTCCTTTTTATTTTACTTCTCGCAAGTTCCCTAAGTCCACCCAGGTCCTTGCACCCTAAACCCAACACATAAATTTGCACCGGGCTATTCTATTTTGCCGAATAATTTTATACAAAATTCAGCAAAAGTCAAATCTTGTTTTACGTTCACCTGGGAATCTTATCCCCGAAAACGTCCTTTCTTTTGTGCTTTTTTGATAACACCAGAATACTGCTTTGCGACCAGATAAGATTGAACTTGATTCATCGTATCCAGCACAACACCTGCGACAATCAGAACACTTGTTCCACCGATAGTCAAAGGCATACCAACGTGTGTATTCAAAACGATTGGCAAAACGCAAACAACTATCAAATAAGCAACACCAATCGCTGTTGTTCTTGAAACAACATTATCCAGATATTTGATTGTCTGTTCACCTGGACGCACACCTGGAACATATCCACCAGCATTTTTCAAATTATTACTTGTTTCTTCTGAATTGAAAATAACAGCTGTTTGGAAATATGCAAAGAAAGCGATTAAGACTGTGAACATCATTATATAAGACCAAGTCCCATACGTAAAGAATCCCAAAATCGTTTGAACAGTCAGATTTTCACTTTGCACAAAGCGTTGAACAAATGCAGGCAACATCATAATTGATGATGCGAACACAGGTCCCATAACCCCAGACATATTGATTTTGATAGGCAAATAAGAAGCATTAGTATTTACAACCCCATTAGCCATAACCTGTCTTGGATACAGAATCTGAATACGACGCTGTGCCTGTTCAAAGAAAGCAATCAATGCAACGATACCAACGACGAATGCGACTACCAACGCAATCATTGCTGGCGAGATCTGACCAACAGACCCCAAAGAAACCAACTGTGCAATACCACCTGGAACTTCTGCGATGATACCCGCAAAGATAAGCAAAGATGCCCCCTGCCCGATACCACGAGCCGTGATTTGTTCTGCCAACCACATAACAAACACAGTTCCACCAACCAAAGCAATAATTGCAGACAATTCAAATGCGAATCCTGGATTTACAACTGCAGCTACACCATTTACTGGTGCCATCATTTCCAATCCACGCACAACGGCCCATCCCTGAACAACAGCCAATAACACCGCCAAATAGCGTGTGTATTGATTGATTTTCACACGTCCAGATTCACCTTCTTTGCGTAATTCATTCAAAGACTTACTTGTTGCACTCAACAACTGCAACACGATTGAGGCAGAAATGTATGGAAAGATATTCAATGCTAAAACAGACATACGTGACAGTGAACCACCACTGAACATGTCAAACATGCCCATCATTCCATTATCGCCTTGGAACAGGTGCAAAACCGCCGACGCATTAACCCCTGGCAGTGGAATGAACGACCCAATACGATAAACAATCAACGCCCCCAACGTAAACAGAATACGCTTCTGCAAATCGCTAAGATTACCGAAAAAGTCTTTTAAGAATTTCATTGTAAGTGAATTTTAACCGTTTACAGGCATTCGGGTTTCCCCGAATGCCCAGATATTATTGCTTGGATTAGTTATTTTTGATTGAGCCACCAGCTTTAACAATCGCTTCTTCTGCTGCTTTCGACCATTTGTCAGCAACAACATTTACAGCAGATTTGATTTCGCCTTTGGCCAAAACTTTCAAGCCACTCATTTTGCGGTTGATAATTTTTGCATCGAACAAAGAATCAATTGTGATTTCTTTTGCAGCATCAATTTTACCTGCTGCGATGAACTTTTCGATATCACCCAAATTGATTGTCACATATTCTTTTGCAAAAGGATTATTGAAACCAAACTTTGGGAAACGACGCAAGATTGGCATCTGACCACCCTGGAAAGTAGCCTGCTTACGTGAACCACTACGTGCCTTCTGACCTTTGTGACCACGGCCTGCTGTTTTACCAGAACCAGATCCCATACCACGACCAACACGTGTTGCACTCTGACGTGCCCCCAAGTTATCCATCAATGCATTTAATTTCATTTTTCTACTCCTATAACTACTTTTACATAGTTCTTTGTCGCATATAAACAAGAGTCTTGTTTACATACTCGGTTTATATTTATTATTTTACAACTTCAACCAAATGAGAAACCTTGGCAACCATACCACGAACAGATTCAGAATCTGTGATTTCTTTGGTTTTACCGATACGTCCCAGGCCCAACGCTTTCACGATTTTAACCTGTGATTCTGGACGACCGATAGTGCTTTTTACTTGTTTTACAACTATTTTAGCCATAATTCAAACTCCTATTATCTTTGCCCAGATTATTTATCTTCTGTTGCAACTTCTAATTTTTTACCATCACGACCAGCGATGATTTCTGCAACTGTTTTGCCACGACGTGCAGCCACTGTTTTTGGAGAATTCATTTTGCTGAATGCCAAGAACGCAGCACGGATCATATTGTTTGGATTATTTGAACCTTGTGATTTAACAACAACGTCCTGAACGCCCAAACTTTCGAACACTGCACGCAATGCACCACCAGCGATGATTCCAGTTCCTGGAACGGCTGAACGAACGACCAACTTACTTGCACCATACTTTGCAGTAATATCGTGATGCAAAGTGCGTCCTTCTTTCAGTGGAACACGCAACATTTTTGCTTTTGCAGCCTTGGTTGCCTTCTGCACTGCAGACTGAACTTCCAATGCTTTACCTTTACCAAATCCAACACGGCCTGCCTTATCACCGACAACAACCAGTGCCGAGAAAGACATATTACGACCACCTTTTACAGTTTTGGAAACACGGTTGATAGAAACCAACTTATCTACCAAGTTATCCGACTGCAATTTTTTATCATCAAAACGTGCCATTATTATACTCCGTCTTATTCAATATTTAGATTCTTACGCCGCCTGCACGGATTGCTTCGCACAGTGCTTTTACACGACCATGATAGCGATAACCACCACGATCAAAATAACAATTATCGGCAATATTTGCTGCGACAACACGTTCAGCAAAAGTCTTACCAACTAATTCTGCACCTGCAATATTCCAACCCTTTCCTGCAAACGCCTTTTCTTTTGACGAAGCAGCACAAACAGTATGTCCTTTTGCGTCATCAATCGCCTGGATTTCAATATGACGGCCAGAACGGAAAACTGACAAACGAATCTTGCCAGGATTTTTTCTTTTCAACGCACCACGATTTGCCAGTGTACGTCTTTCTTCCGAATTCAAATGTCTTAACATTTTCTTTTCCTTTTTTCCAATATCCGTAACAGCGGATACCAAAGTTAATTATTATTTCTTTTTACCTTCTTTACGACGGATTTTTTCGCCCTTATAGAAGATACCTTTACCCTTATATGGATCAGCCTTGCGAACCTTGTGAATTTTGTCAGCGAATTGACCGACCAAACACTTATCTGTTCCCTTAACTGTAAATTCAGTTGGTGCAGCGCCCATTTCAACAGTCAAGCCTGCTGGAATGTCCATAATAACATCATGTGAATAACCAGCAACCAAAACCAATTGATTACCTTTCACAGAAGCCTTATAACCAACACCTTTCATATACATAGGTTTTTCAAAGCCCTTTGATACACCTTCGACCGCATTACGAACATTGCGTGCCATTGTCCCCCACATTGTGCGAGAAGATTTTTCTTCTGCATCTTTTGGGTTGATAACAACCTGGCCTTCTTCGATAATGATATCAACCAAACCGGCATTTTTTGTATCCAAAGGCAACTTCAATTCACCTTTTGGTCCTTTTACAACCAAAGCGTTGTCAGCAATTGCGACAGATACGCCTTCACTCAGTTTCACTGGATATTTTCCTGCACGTGACATAACTTAATCCTCGCTTATATTATATTACCTTGCACAAGACTTCACCACCGACATTCATCAAACGTGCTTTGTGGTCTGTCATAACGCCATTTGGTGTTGAAACAATTGCAATACCCAAGCCATTTAAAACTTTTGGCATTTTTGCACTACCAGAATATACACGACGTCCTGGCTTAGATACAACTGTAATTTCTTGGATTGCACCGTTTCCGCCAACATACTTCAATTCGACAACAATATTTGAACGATGTTCGTCAATTGCATCGATACGGAAATCAGCAATAAAACCTTCTTCTTTTAATACAGACAAAACTGCCTGACGCAATTTGCTGTTTGGAACGACGATTGTTTCTTTACCTGCATTTTGACCATTACGGATGCGGGTCACCATATCGCCGATTGGGTGTGATAATGACATCTTTTACTCCTTAACGTCGCAGGGCTGTGCCCTGCACTGTTTTTTTTCTACCAACTGCATTGTCCACAGTTGTGCATGTTTATATTACCAACTAGATTTACGCACGCCTGGCAATTTACCTTCGCTTGCCATTGTGCGAACCTGTTGACGACACAGACCGAACAAGCGAGAGAACCCACGAGAACGACCTGTAATACTGCAACGATTACGCAAACGAGTTGGGTTTGCATTACGTGGCAACTTTGCCAACTTTTTCATTGCATCAATTCTTTCTTCTGGTGTCGCATTAACAGACATTTTTGCCTTGATAGTTTCACGCTTTTTTGCATACTGCGCAACCAGCTTTTCACGTCTTTTTTGTTTATTGATTAACGCTAATTTAGCCATCTTTTTTAACCTTTTTTAATTATTTCAAAACCAAAGGCAAGCCGATTTTAGTCAGCAATGCACGTGCTTCATCATCTGTTTTCGCTGTTGTTGCGATAACAATATCCATACCACGAATGGCATCGATTTTAGCAACAGAAATTTCTGGGAAAATCAAATGTTCTTTGATACCAAATGCATAGTTTCCACGACCATCAAACTTTGACTTTGACAACCCACGGAAGTCTTTTACACGTGGCAATGCAACTGTAATCAATTTGTCCAAGAAATCATACATTCTTTTACCACGCAATGTAACTTTTGTTCCGATTTCCTGACCTTCACGCAAACGATATGTTGCAATAGATTTTTTTGCACGTGTTTTGATTGCTTTCTGAGCTGCAATTGCAGTCAAGTCAGCAACGGCAGCATCTAATTTCTTTTTATCAGATACAGCTTCACCGACACCCATATTCAAAACAATCTTGGTCAGTTTTGGAACTGCCAATGCATTTTTGTAACCGAATTCTTTAACCAATTCCGGCACAATTTCTTTTTCATAAATTTCACGCAATCTGCTTTGCATTTCTTTATTCCTTTTGTTGTGTTCGCGTAACAGCGGGCAACAATTTACCTAATTTATCTGTTTTAGATTTCCGCACCAGATTTTTTAGCCACGCGAACCTTTTTACCACCTTCTACTTTGTATCCAACACGTGTTGCTTTTTTAGTTTTTGGATCAACCAATGCAACATTAGATACATGAACAGGTGCTTCACGGTCGATGATATGACCTGGCTGTTCCTGTGTTGGTTTGATGTGCCATTTACGACGATTGACACCTTCTACGACAACACGTTCTTCTGCTGGGCGTGCTTCCAGGACTTTACCTTTGACGCCTTTGAATTTTCCTGAAATAACTACGACTTCGTCGCCTTTTTTAATTTTCATTTTATGACCTTCCATCTGTTATTTAGATTACTTCTGGTGCCAAAGACACGATTTTCTGAACATCGTATTTACGACGAACTTCACGGGCAATTGGTCCAAAGATACGTGT
>JAZLBQ010000009.1:0-1862 GCA_045613785.1 Candidatus Enterousia sp.
TGCTTTAATAGACCAGAAGAAAGAAATAGAAAAAGCACGACTTAAAAATCAAGCCGTATATATAGCGTGTTATGTATGGGGCAAAGACCCTGATAAATACGAAGACAATGGTGGACCCGTTGCGGGGCGGGATATACCGATAAGCGAAGGTGCTTTGAAAGGCTTAATGATGTAAAGGAGTTTCAAAATGTCAGACTATAATATTAGTGCGAACATAACCGCAAACACAAAAGGTTATGAAGCAGGAATAAACAAGGCACAAAAAACTACAAAAAACTTTAGTGCTTCTTTATCAAAAGTTATTCAAGGCTTGGGTAAGAATGGGCTTGTCGGTGCTATGGGGTCTATCGGGCTTGCTTCTGCGGGGCTTACTGCAACACTTGGGTCAGTAGTAAAAATTGCAAAACAGGTTTCACAGACTATCGGGGAATGCACAGAAGCTTATAAGCAACAACTTATTGCAGAAAGACAGTTAGAAACCGCAATCAATAACAATCCGCTTGTTACAGGCTCTGCAAAGAAACGCTTGACAGAGTTTGCAAGCGAAATGCAGAAAGTGTCAAATTATGGTGATGAGCAACTTATACCTATGATGGCAAATCTTGTTTCTTTAGGAAGAACAGAAGAAGAAACAATGAAGATTATGGCAGTTGCTATGGATATGTCTGCTAACGGATCTATGTCGCTTGATACTGCAATCACTCAATTAAATGCAACACTTAATGGAAATATCGGAAGGCTCGGACAACAGAACGCAGAACTTAAAGGCTTGACCGAAGAAGAATTGAAAAGTGGAAAAGCCGTTGATATTTTAGGTGAAAAGTTCAAGGGTTTATCGCAGGCAACTCTTGACACAAGCAAACAGTTAAAAAACATCAAAGGCGATTTTAAAGAAGCAATAGGCGAATTTACATTGCCAACGTCTGATATGTGGAACAAGTTCTGGACAGGTTTTTATGAAAAGGGAATATCTGTTATAAAGCAGTTTGACGAATATATGGACAAGTCCATAATCGGCAAGGGAATTGCAGAAGAACTTATCAAAGGCTATAAAACAATCGCAGACGAAAGGCAGAAAGTTTTATATTTAGAAGATAACATACACGCATTATCGGAATCACAGATTGTAGCTTTACAGAAACATCTTGAAAGCACAAAGAACAGAAACAAGGAAAAGGAAGAACTTTTACGCAAAGTAAAAATGGAAGTTGAAGCGAGAACATATCTTGCGAAAGTCTATGCCGAAATGGATAAGGAAGAAGCCGAAAGGCAAAAGACAGAAGAAGAACAACTTGCTATTGAAAATGAAATTGCAATCTTAAAAGGACAGTACCTTGAAAAGATGGCAGAACAAGAAAGAAAATGGAAAAATATAAAAGCCGTAACAGGTGAAGAAGTAAAGAACGAAGAAAAAATAAAGTTCTATCAAGATAGCCTTGTGGATTTGATGACCAAAGCAGGCGGACAGATTACAACAAACAATCAGTTATACAAAGACCAGATGGCTATAATTGAAAAACTATCAAAAGATATAGTTCCAGAAACAGAAACAAAACTTGCAGATATAAGTGCTTGGGAAGATAAGTTACTTGCACAACAGATAGAACGGCTTGAAACAATGAAGGAAATGGAACTTCAACAGGGCAATGGCAACAGTTACGAAATAGAAACCCGTTATGCAAAATTGATACTAGACTTGAAAATGCAACAGTTGGAAAAGGAAAAGGAACTTGCCCTTGCAAAAGTTGAAGGAACAGAAAACGCAGAAGAAGCCCGAATAAAGATAATCCGTTATGACGAAGAACAGGAAAGGCTTTTGCGTGTAAATAGTTCGGTTAAAACAAACAATCAAATCAAGGAAG